>PRDI01000049.1 GCA_003345595.1 Candidatus Thorarchaeota archaeon
AAAGGATAGGTTCATTGCCTCTTCAAAGGGAACTGGAGAAGAGTCGCGGTTCACGCATGCATATAGGTCGTTGTTTGTTTCGTGCTCCAACCTCTGCTCAAGCAGGTTCAGCACCAGTCGCTTCTTCCGGTTGACAAGCGCTTGGGCCTTTTTCGGATCTATGCGCCAATAATACAGAAACCACCCGGTGTTAGTATCACGGATTCTTCGGTATGATGCAAGGTGATTGTCATGCAGCTTGTATAGTATCCTACGCACAACGTTTAGCTTCAGGTCTGTCTTTGTGGCGATTTCTTCGTCTGTGGTTTCCTCAGTGTTCACAAGGACTGTAGCCACATCCACGCCCTCTTTGCCTGCAATCTCTTCAACCACAAGACGAAACAGGTCATGATTTATCGAGTGTGCCATTGAAGCAATCACCTAGGTGCGCAGTAGCTGACTAGTCGGCTGGAGGTACGTGACGTTCAAAAGATCCATGAACGGAGTTTGTATAAACTATTATACGCTTAGATACTATATATCAGCTTCGCTTGCGCCTGCTACGTTAGCTTCTATTCGCTTTTTTCCGCTTGACTCTGACAACATCGCCTAAGGTAGCACTCCCACCGAGATGGTCGTGGTCGAACGATGTAGGTGCCGGGCCGATTGGTTCCAAGAGCGAGATGCCTAGCTCTCTTTCAAGGCCTCTAATTGTCTTTTCTACAGGCTTGAGTCTACCGGCTTCGATTCCCTGCAAAGTGGAAATCCGCTCACCTACTTTCTGAGCCAGCTGCTCCTGACTGATCTTGGCCTTTTGCCTTGCATCCCTTATGACCCGGGCGTAGTCTTCAATAAGTATCATCTCGTCCAGTGTCACAGCCTTCTTCGGGTGGGGCTTTGGCTTGATGACTGTCTGAACCGGACGTTGCGGCAGTAGACGAGTCTGATGTGATTCCTGTTTTGGGGCACCAGTCCATGAGGTACGCGGGGGTGTCGATGGTAGTGGCTTCTTGGCTGCAGTCACTGACTTGTCACCGAACCTCTCAGCACACTGAGGACAGACAATCATCGATGCACCCTCTATGATCATGCTCCGGCCTTTTCCCTTCATGCTCCTGCCACAGAGCTCGCAGCTCGACATGGTAAGTGCCTCTATCGTGAGTAAAGGTTGGTTGCGTTGATAAACATTGCCGACTAGATATGTTGCTTGAAATCGAACTGACTATTGCTGCGTACCAGTTTGCCGTAACTAGTATAAGACTGCTCACTGCGAATTCAGTAATCCGTTTCACGGTCAGCCTAACGCTTAAAACTGTAGACGTTCATCTGAGCCTGAGGTGGCATTGAGTGCCAGGGACTGCAGAGGCCAAGAAAGACGAGAACGTTGATGACAGCAGCTATGCGCAGACCTACACGAAGCACCTAGAACGACGCTTGCGTGCACTAGAAACTGAGAAACAGATACTCCAGGCCGAACGCAGTCGACTTGAGAAAGAGACCCAGACCCTCAGAACAGAACTTGAGAAACTGAGGCAATCACCTCTGATAACTGCCACCATACTTGAAATGCTAGAAGATGGCAGAGCCGTTGTCAAGAGTTCCACCGGTCCAAACTTCGTTGTGCATGTGGCATCTTCCCTTCCCAAAGAGAAGATGCAGCCAGGTATTCGTGTCGCACTCAACCAACGATCTTTTGCGGTGACGGAAGAACTGCCGCCGCCAAGAGACCCCATGATTAGAGCCATGGAAATTGAGGAGAAGCCCACTGTCACTTACGTTGAGATAGGCGGGTTGAGAGACCAATTGAGGGAGATAAGGGAAACCGTTGAACTGCCTCTTCTGAAACCCGATCTGTTCAAACAGGTAGGCATAGAACCTCCTCGAGGGGTATTACTAACAGGGCCGCCCGGCACAGGTAAGACGCTCTGCGCGAGAGCAGTTGCGCGGGAAACTAAAGCGGCGTTCATCCGCGTCATCGGATCGGAACTGGTCCAGAAGTTCATTGGAGAAGGGGCACGACTTGTTCGTGAGATCTTCTTGCTTGCAAAAGAGAGAGCACCATCAATAGTGTTTGTGGACGAGCTTGATGCAGTCGGCTCACACAGGCTTGATGTTGCCACATCAGGCGATAGAGAAGTGCAGCGAACTCTTATGCAGCTTCTCAGTGAACTGGATGGTTTTGAGAGCCGGGGACAGGTAGCAGTCCTAGGAGCTACAAACCGTCCGGACATTCTCGATCCTGCGTTATTGCGGCCGGGCCGTTTTGATAGAATCATTGAGTTCCCACTTCCTGATGACAATGGCAGACTTGAGATATTCAAGATACACACGAGGGGGATGAACCTCGCTCCAAACATTGATCTTGGTCAGATGGTCTATTCGACGCAGGGGAAGACGGGGGCAGACATCAAGGCGATTTGTACAGAGGCAGGAATGTTTGCCATCCGTGATGACAGGGTGTGTGTCACACAAGATGATTTCCGTCGTGCAGTTGCCAAGCTACAAGGAAGAGCAGGCGGCGACAGGGTTCCGAGTGACATCTATTGCTAGTTTCGGAAAGCTCCCGTGACGGATATGCAATACAGGGACTACTTGAGGACCAGACTCAAGGGATTGATCCCCGATGGGGCTGCACTGCCTAACGGTTTCAATCTCGTAGGACATGTTGCCCTACTACACCTCGATAGCAGCCTATCAGAGTTTGCTCACCTCATAGGCAGTGCGACTCTAGGTTATGATTGGAGAATAAGGTCGGTTGCTGTCAGATTAGGGCCGACAGAGGGAGTATTCCGGATACCGGCCTACGCTGTTGTAGCAGGCGAACCGAACACCCTCACAACACATATTGAAGGCGGCGTGAAGTACAGGTTCGATCCCCTCGTAGTGACATTCTCTGGAGGGAATCGACGAGAGCGGATTCGGTTGCGGTCTGCCGTAAGTCCCGGTGAGATTGTTGTTGACATGTTTGCATGTGTGGGACAGTTTGCGTTGCCCATTGCAGCGGGTAAGAGCTCACAGGTCTTCGCTATTGAAGTCAATCCTGTTGCCTATGGATATCTACTCGATAATATCAGACTGAACAAAGTAGAGAACAAAGTTGTCGCACTACTAGGCGATTGCAGAGAAGTACATCCATCAAGGATGGCAGACAGGATTGTGATGGGCTATCTTCATAACACGCTGCTTTATCTTCCTGCAGCACTCGAAACACTGTCGGCCAAGGGCGGCATCATCCACATGCATATGGCTGCTCCGACGAGTGAAACGGTATCTATTGCAAGCAGAATCGGGTCGGAAGCACATCACAACGGATTCATGACACAGACTATTGTCCGCAGGATCAAGACCTATTCGCCGGGTGTCGAGCACATGGTGTTTGACATCAGGGCAACACCCGAATAGTCCCAGCCCGTGCGTAGCGCAATCATTTTATCTGAGACCAGACACAGACATGGCGCATTTCTCTGTAAGCTGTCTGGTGTCGCGTTGGAAGTCATCGAAGGTAGATCACATGGGATTCAGAGGTCTATCACCCAAACAGATATCGCGAATGATGAAGAAGATGGGGATTGAACAGGAGGAGCTAGCTGGAGTCAAGGAAGTGATAATTCGCTTCGCTGACAAGGAGTGGCTCATTCCCGATGCCCATGTGTCGATGATTAAGCAGCCGGGCGCCGAGTCGTATCAAGTATCAGGGGCTAAGAAAGAACGTGCATTGACATCTGAGAGTGGGGCCAAAGAAGCTCTGAAGGTGACACAGAGGAAGACTGTTGAGATACCAATCCAAGATGCTGCACTTGTCGCTAGTCAGACTGGTGTGACTGTTGATGTGGCAATGAGTACGCTAAAGGAAACAGACGGTGACCTTGCTGCTGCAATACTGAAACTACGTCGCACCTAGTACTCCTGTAGTATTTGTAATACAATGAGAACTCGCGAATCGATGGTCTAGTATCGGCCCTACTTCTTCAGTCGCTCCTTAACCATCTTGATGCGGTAGAAGTCTTCACGTTCTCGTTCCTCTAAGGCTAGCTTGATGAAGCGCGCAGTGGCGTCAAGCCGAGGTATCACAACGGTTTCCAGCGCTGACACTCGCCGCTTAGTCCTTTCAATCTCCAGAGCCAATCGTTTGACGGTGGACTCTATCTCAGCCAGTCGGACTATGGTCGCAAGAGCTTCTCTGAACTTAGAACTCATGACATCAAGTTTAGCACTTGAATCTGGTAGTGAGTAGGCCAGCTCGGGGTTTTCCTGTTCAACTGAAAGCACCGGGACACGAACACCCATCATGGACCTAGTTGAGATTGTCAATTCAGCACGTGCTCCACTTGCGTATGCAAACTCCACTACCCTTGAAGGCCCCATCAGCATCTTGGCTTGAGTGAGAGCAGAGAATGCTTCGTTAAGAGTTGTGTCGACCTTCTCCCGGGCCTCTTTGATTTCTGCTATGGCGTTGAAGAATTCCATGATCAGTGAGTCACGCTTCTCTCTCAGGAGCTTGTGACCACGTTCTGCAAGAGCCATCCTGTTTTTGAGAGCTAAGAGCTCCATGCGCGTGGTCTTGGTCCCTGGCAGGATCTTGCTCGTTCTTATTCATCTCCATGTAAGATTGATAGCTGGATTGGATTGACTCGAATCCTGTTCCAGTCCTGTCAAAGTCCTTCTGCTCCTTCATGCCACAGCGAATGCGATAGCGCTGATGATGACCCCAGTGAGACAAAGGAACAGCCACTTCATGAGGTAGCTGCCAGCAGCTTTTGGATTGTCATCGATTTGTCCAGTCACAGCTAGTGTGGACATGGAAATGAACAGGAATGCAAAAGGTAGTGAAATAGCCTTGTTAGTGAGCGGAAAGTCTTTGATCAGAATGATTCCAACAAGACCTGCAAATATCAGAAAAGATAGTATCATCAGCGAGTCCAGCACATGTCGCATTCGCTCTATGTCCATTCTGTCTTTCTCCTGGGACTAGCAGATGATTGGACCCCAAGGTCGAGTTCTTGAACCTCTCTGTTACGTTGAAAAAGGTTATGGCCGACCGACCTGCACACCAATGAGAAGCGTGTGAATAGGATGGCGAGATCTCAGTGGCTAATTCGTGCTGATACTGAAGTTGCCAGTCGTTATTCAGTGGTCCACAAGTTACATCCCAGCTGTAACAAGGTCGAAACACACTGCATTCTCTAGGGACAACAAATCACCTGTTGGTACCTCGGGCTTCATTCGGCGTTTCACCGGGACCAGTTGACCACACGACTTATATCGACGTAGCGTTCTCAGCTGTTGTATTACAACCACTACTTGTGATACCACTGTTCCCAGCACCGAGGTGTAGAGCATGACTATTGCCATTCATGAAAGTGCATTGATACGTCATTTCAACACTAGGAAGGAAACGTTGCGAGCTTGGGAAGAGAAGATTGGTTGCCGGTTCTCGCCGTTCAGAGGATTCAAGATGCCTGACTCGCGTCTGTATATTGAACATCCTGATTTCCTAGATAGTATAGTAGACCTTGTCTTGACTAATGAGCGTCACATCTTCATTCGAGGACCTGTCGGTTCTGGCAAGAGCACACTTATGCTCTTGGCGCTGAGAGACCTACCTACCCTGATGGATCGACGAGGAAACAGGTTTGTTGCGGGCTATGTCGGAATGACTGGACTATATGAGAAACAAATGGCAGCCGCGATTGCAGACTCCTTGAGGGTGAAGTATAGGAGGTCATGGGAAACGAGTCAGATTATAGATGCAATCTCTGTCGAGTGTGTGCGCAGGTACATCGAGGAGAAATGTCGTACTGCACTCTTCATAGAAGATGTCGCGGACAATCAAGAAGCCGCCTTCCACAAGATACGGTATCTTGCTGACCTTCCTACGGAGGAGATGAAGGACAGCTATGGGACTGCATTAGATGAGCCTATTGTAACACTCATTATGAGCGGCACCATGGAATACTGGAATGCTATGCTGAACTACCTTCCTCAGATAGCTGACAGGACCGAACCATTGGATGTCCCACCTCTTGACAACGCGAAGGCGAAGGAGTTCATAGCTCGCAGAGTTGCATATGCTCAAGGCAAAATTGACACCTTTGACAAGGACAATATTGATGTCTACCCCTTTGCGGAAGAGGCAGTGCGATGCATCAACGGAGCGGCAAAGGGCAATCCGAGGGACATACGGATGTTGGCACGAGGGTGTGAACAGGTGGCAGCTGAGGACTTCAGGAGAACGGGCGATCCAACAGTTACCCAGAAAATTGCGGAGCTGGTAGCCGACGCATATGCTGTGATCCTCAAGGAGGTGCACTAGTTGAGCGTACTTGGAAAGTACAGAAGAGAGGCTGATAGGGAAGAGGAGGAGAAACTTGAACCGACTTCTAAGAGCCGGGAGAGTCAGAAAGGTAGTGTGGACAGAGGAAGAGACGAAACGCCCAGACAAACGGAGTCCGTGCCGAACAGAGACCGAAAGAGCCCAATAGTTTCCTTTTCCATACCCACCGACTTGAGAGCTTGCCTGCAAGCAATAAGGAAGAACAAGGCGATTAATCTCAGCATGTGGGTAGAAAAGCAGCTTCGGGAAGCAATACTTGAGGAATTCCCTGGCATAGCGGAGAAGTACCTTGAATCATGAGTCTAATGTATATGGGACCGTCCAGTTCATTGATACACTGAACAGTCGAGCTTGGATTTCGTTTCACTTCGTATTGTGTGTGGCAGGTTCCGGACGCAGATTCCTCGAATTGCTGTGCATCTGAGCATACTCTACTGCTCGACTGATACACATGATGGCTAACGCAGGATCATCATAACAGGGAATGTTGTGTGCTTCGAGCAGCTCCTTGCCCGGTCGACCCACGTCACCGGCAAGCCACACTCCAACAACAGGTTTCTTTGTGCCAGAGCCCCTGATTCCCTGCAACGTCCCTTCGGCATGCTCGGTCTCTGTCATTCCTGCGAATGTAGGAACAGCACAGATCACAAGCAGCACGTCCACACTTCGGTCTCGGAGTGCGAACTCTGTTGCAATCTGATACTCTCTTCTCCCTCCAGTGGCAACCACATCGATTGGGTTCTCGACTGAAGCGAGAGGTGACAGGACTTCTCGCAGCTCCCTACGAGTATTGCTGTCGAGTGAGGACAGTGTGAGATTCTGATCCGAAACGAGGTCCGCTGCAAGGACTCCAGCACCTCCTGTATTACTAATTATACAAATATTACGACCTGTTGGGAGTGGTTGATAGTCAAAGAACTTGCACACCTCAAGGAGCGCGTCAAGGGTGGGAACAGTCACACAGCCGGCCTGTTGAATCATTCCGGTGAAGATCCCTGTAGATCCTGCAAGAGAACCTGTGTGTGACTTGACAGCCCTATCACCTTGTTCGCTACGGCCACCTTTTAGAACCACAACAGGTTTCTTCTCGGCAGCATTGCGCAGCGCCTCGAACACTGCTCGGCCATTACTTACGCCTTCCATGTACATGGCTATGACCGATGTACTGGAGTCATTGCCTAGGTAGTCTAGAATCTCCGTAAAATCCACATCTGCCGCATTTCCAATGCTTACAAACTTGTTGAGCCCGATGTTCTTAGTGCGGGTGATGTAGATACAGACTCCACCAAGAGCTCCGCTCTGAGAAACAAGGGATATACGTCCACACGAGGGCATGATGGTGAAGGTACCATTGAACAGGTGGCTGTTTGATACTCCGACACAGTTGGGACCAAGAAACCTGACCCCTGCATCTCTGGCCGCCTTCACAAGAGCTTCCTCTAACTGCGCTCCTTCTGCACCGATTTCACTGAAACCGCCTGAGAATATGACTGCATTCCGTGCTCCGGCCCTTCGGATTTCATCCATCAGTCCAGGACAATGTTTGGCTTCTATAGCTACTAGCACTAGGTCGACAGGCTCTGGCAAATTCGTCAAGCTCCTGTATGTCATCATGCCTGCAACGCTGCTACCACTCCGCGTCACTGGATACACCTTGACTTTCGAGGTCAAGAGATTCGTGAGAATCGAGTTGCCGAGCCTTCTCGGATCTGATGATATACCGACAAGAGCAACCTTGTGGGGATTGAAGAAGAGGTCCATGGCACCTGTTGGTTTCCCATCCTCGACAGCCATGTTAAGGTCAGAATAGGAACTCGATTTATGTCTAACTAGAAATGACTGTTATACTATTATTACTAGTAATACCGACTCATTGGATCCTTTGGCATCTTCTGATAGACTCGTTTCAGTTTGTTTCGGTTTGGGAGTCCTGAGCGCAGTGCGGCATGTATCATGTACCTTGCTTCGGGACTCTTCTTCACTATGTTCTCTAATGCCGACAGTGAAGCGTCCAGTATCTCTCTTGTTCTCGTCTGGCACACTATGTCGATAAGTACGGAAACAGCAGATTCGTGGTAGAAGCCGCTTAGAGCAACAATAGCCGGTGTCACTATTCTGGCATCTTCCATCTTTGCCAGCTTGCCGAGTATGGCGACTGACTCCTGCGTCCTGATTACGACGTGACTGTTGACGCAGTAGACTAGTTTGCGGTAGTCATCACTCGACTCTGTGGTTTCGTAGCCTGCGATGTGATTGTCGAGCAGTGCATTCAATGTGAATACGGCATGTCTGCTTCCAAGGGACCGAAGAGCTTCCTGATCTTGGTCGATGATTGATGCTAGAAGAAGACTGTACATGCAATTCGACGGATTGGCGTATTCTTGGGTTTCCGTAGACTGGGACTCATCATGCCAATCAGACTGCATACCCAGCATTCTCTGTATTACGGACAATACACTAGCTTCGCTCAGGGGCAGTTGCTTGCCTTTAACACCCAGTTCTGCCAGAGCTCTCCGGCCGATTTCTGTCGACCACAGGGACGCGATGTTTATGGTATCGCCGCATATGACGGGTTTCATTCTTCTCAGCTCGATGTTCCTCAGAGTTTCGAACATCGATTGCATCTCTGGCTTGCAGTTGCTGATGACCATTGATTGGTCGAAGAAGAAAGACTCACTTGAGGTGATTTGTTCGATAGCAAGCTTGCAGACTCGTTCCGAGAAGTGTAATGAAGCTGTGACCATCGAAGCTTCGCCTTCTAAGTCGCTGAGTAGGGCTTTAGTATCAACGTTGACAGGCTCGAAGCCGGTGCATGAAAAAAGACCGAATACCATTTCCCGATACTTCAGGGGTTCGAGCCGAGCACGAGGACCGCTTGGAGTGACTGGAAGTGAGTAGTCCATCTCGGCGGCCTGTTTCAAGTGTTGCAGTGCAGCAGGCCAGCCAAGTTCGCGTTCCGTTGCGGCAGTGAGATCGAGCAGGTCTCTACTTCTTCTTTCAGCTATTGCATCAACGAACTTCTGCAGCCGTGCTCGATCCTCGGCCTCTCTAGCACGCTCTGCGCCTGCCTTGAGAATCCAGCTGTGATCATCGTCCTGTGTCAAGTCAATCACTGCATAGTCCAAATCCGCAGTCACCATCGACTGTGAGCGGATAAGACTTTGTCCTGTACCTCTTGCAGGTTCCAATAGCTGCCGGAGAAAGACATGATACAGTGACAAGTGTGTACATTGTCACATGAACGGTGCCATGTTGTTTCGGATTCTGAAAAAGAGCCATTCGACTGAGTGACTGTGCGTTCTAGGATTAGAACTATGTATTCCTGCGTACTCCCCTATAGTGAGTGTGTCGTGCTAGTAACGATCTGTTACAGTACTCTCTCACTGGGCTCGCTTAGGCGTCCGTCAGAGGAATCTCTATCTCCTCAAAACAAGCATACCTCTAAGAGCGTCCGATGCCGGCACCAGAGAACCCGTGAAATCAACGTCTACTGAATTCCAATGTTGACGCTGATCGCACGGCACACTCGAGTTTTTCCATAAAACAGAGCCTGGGACTGATTCCGATCTAGTGTGATACCTGTATTACCAGAATGCAGGCTGCTGTTTGGTTGCTAGCTCTTCAAATCTCGGTCTTCCTTGTCACGAGAGAGTACTGACTTGAGAGAGAGGGGAGACGATACCTCATCCAAGGCAGACAGGACCGTTCGCTCAGCTGCTTTGTAGCTTTCAGCATCCTCGCTAGTGAGATGTGCTTTACCTGCCAGTACATCACGTACTTTTCTGTAGTCGCCGATCTTCGTGGCTATCTCTTCAAAAGGCCTAAAGACTGTGAATTCGAACAGGCCGAGATATCCCAAAAGCAACATAGTGTACAGACACCTAGTTACGTTCGTTCGTGCCTGTTGAAGAGTCCTGTTGAAAGCGCCTCGTGACACTCCAGTTGACTGGCTTTGGCCCCTAGAACGTAGAGATGCCTTCTCCTCGTAGGGTATGTGCGTCCCGAAGCTGTCTTCTATAACTAGGTCGATCAGGAGGGTTTCGAGCTGGGATTCTGTGAGATTTGACCCTTTGAGCAAGACCTTGAGTATGGGATCTGTCAATACTTGCTTTGCACCAGACAGTGCTTTTCTTGCAGCTCTTGCGCTCCTGTCGGCTTCAGTCTGATCAGGATTCATGGTGTTGAACTCCCTTTTGAGAATGGAACCCAACCGCTCCTTGGGCCCAATTGAACGCCTAGAGGACTTCCAAGACACATGGCAGTCAACCGAGCAAGCGGATACAAATCTGTATACGGCATCAGTGCTTGTGTACTCCTGACATAAATGCTTCTAGTCTGGTAGCATGAGAGCCCTTGTGGTCAGAGCAAAGGCGCTATGATTACATATTATAGAATAGTTTCATTCGGCATAGCCTCCGAGAGGAGTATGATTGGAAGATAGTCAAGTGGGTACTGAATGGTGTCGGAAGCAGTTGAATCTTCACCAAGTTAGAACACACTCTCCTGGACAAGATCAGATACAGAATCTAGATGGATTATGAGGGTGTGCTGCAGCTGAGAGCTGGCAACTGTGAATGTATCCAAAAGCAATGCCTCTCCGACGATCTTCATCTTCCACTGAGTTTCCACTCTGAACCTGGGGGTATCGGTACAAATCCAAGAATCAGATTGCCTCGAATCTCGTCAAACTTGTAGACACCGAGTAGATGGTTTCCAGATGTAGTGTCCCATTCCACCCACCCTCTACTCACGTAGTATTGAAACACGCTTCTACACTGCTTTCGTACTAGTGAGAAGAGCTGCCGGTAGCGTCTTCGTTGCGAGGGGCGGATGCCCCACCTGCTAAGAATGAAACGATTGGCAAGACCATTGCTTGAAACAAGGACTGGCTTTCTTCCCTTCGGTTGAGTCGCAATAATCTTCTGAAGGGCCTCATGAAGACACTCTGGCACTGCCGCTAGGACGGACGGAGTCGGATTGGGATCTCTAAACAGTGAATGATTACGCTCGGTGGACATGGACACTTCGGTTCATCAATCAGTATGGTGCGCCTCTTATGAGCGCCTACATTCTTGGTAGCATGACTTACCTTTCGTCTACACTACTCGTGGCAGGTTGGCGAGAATTGGTGGACCCTGCTCAGTACATGGGTGTCTGTCATAGATATCCCACCTAGTCTGTGATACTAGTAATGTTGGTAATACAGCATGCAGAGAGGCTGTTGCGAACCATCCCTTTTGGGATTTGACACTTCACTGAGTTAATATCGACTAGTGTGTCCTCGGGGGACGGGAGTCCCAAACTTGAAACGAAGAGCAGACATTCATGTCACGGGCATCGTTCAAGGAGTGGGATTTCGGCCCTTTGTGTATCGACTTGCCACCAGCATGGGCTTGGTCGGCTATGTGCTGAACCTCGGGAGTTCGGGGGTACGGATTGTCGTAGAAGGTGAAAGAAACCGTATCGAACACTTGGTCAGTGAGATAAAGTCACATCCGCCGTCAGTTTCCAGAGTTAACTCAATCCACATTGATTGGGAAGAACCAAGGGATGGTTTTTCGGACTTCTCAATCGAGAAGTCATCAACGGCGAGAACGGACTCTTCAGCTCTTGAGATTCCTCCTGATATCGGGATATGCAACGAATGTATCGGAGATCTGATGAACCCGAACTCGCGCTGGTACCTGTATCCGTTCACATCATGTTCTGCATGTGGACCTAGGTTCTCTACGATAGTAGACCTCCCATATGACAGACCCAATACGACGATGGGTGATTTCCCTCTCTGCACGAAATGCCGCGCAGGATACTTGGAGCCTCTGGACCGTCGATACCATGCACAGACCACCGCATGCCAATCATGCGGCCCTGCATATCGTCTTGTGAATTCGCATGGCAAGGATGATGGAGAGGACAACCCGATAGCTACTGCCTCAAATCTGCTCACGAGAGGAGAAATAGTCGCAATCCAAGGAATCTCTGGAACACATCTTGTGACCAAGACTACCAATGCAGAACCATTGCAGGAGTTGAGAAGAAGAAAGAGAAGGTCACAGAGACCATTTGCAATAATGGTAAGAGACCTTCGGACTCTCTCGGCTCTCTTCACTGTTTCTGACGAAGAAGCTGAACTTCTCTCGTCTTGGCGCAAGCCCGTGGTCCTAGTGAGAAAACCAGCAGAGCCGTTAGTTGTTACTACAGCCTCTGAAACGACCGTATCAGGTGTGATACCGGCAGAGGTTCTTGAAGCAGTTTCGCCAGGTCTAGACACGGTCGGAGTGATGTTGCCCTACTCGCCGTTACACTATCTTCTCTTCCATTATCTGGATGAACCAGCAGTCGTTATGACAAGTGCGAATCCAACCGGCGTGCCTATGTACATTGATCCTGATACAATCATCTCAGAACTCGCCGAAGTTGCTGACGAATTCCTGGTTCATAACAGAAGGATTCACCAGAGAGCAGATGACTCCGTGGTCAAGTTTGTCGCAAACACTCCGGTGTTTATCCGGAGAGGACGGGGGTATGTACCAGAACCACTTGAGATGGGTGATCAATTGACCACGGCTCAAGTTGTGGCCTTAGGTCCGGAAGAGAAGAATACAGGGGCACTCCTGAAATCTCACAAGATCTACATGACTCAACACATAGGAGACACTGACAGAGCGGAGAACATTCAGTTCCTCTGGGATTCTTTGAAGCACCTGATGCACCTAGCTGGAATAGCCAGACCAGATACGATTGCTTGTGATCTCCACCCCGAGTTCCTAACTACAGATCTCGGCAAGGACATGGCAACTGAATACGAAGTGCCGCTTATCCAAGTTCAACATCATCATGCTCACATGGCATCATTGATCGTCGATCGTCAACTTTCCACTGAAAGTCCTATTACGTGTATTACTGCAGATGGTTACGGCTATGCTCCCGATGGAACGGCTTGGGGGGGTGAGGTCTTGACCGGTGATCTGAGAGCGGCAAGGAAGTATGGAGGTCTCAAGGCTCAGAGGTATACAGGTGGAAATCTGTCTGCGAGATATGCAGTCAGAGCTCTAATGGGAATAATGGGAACTTCTGTTGAGTACAGTCAGATTGCTGACATGACAAGTGGTGCTAACGTCGCACCTGATGTAACTGTAAGCAGTGAGAGCTTATCCATGCTCATGGAAGCACATGACAAAGGATTGAATGTTGTTGTAAGCACAAGCGCGGGCAGGTATCTCGATGCCGTGGCAGCGGCCCTAGGAGTATGTTACGAGAATACCTATGATGGTGAGTGCCCCATGAAGCTTGAAGCAGTATCCCGAGAAACGGACTTGAAGATTAATCCGGAGTATGACAGTGGAAACGGTTCACTTGAATTGGACACGACAACATCGCTAGACCAAGTCTTGCAGATGAGGAGAAAGAGAATTCCGGTTCCAGAGATTGCATATGCGGCACAGTGGCATCTGGGGGAAGCCCTGGCAGAGATTGCATGTATGGTTTCAAAGAGTGAAGGTGTGAAAGCTGTTGGTCTTTCGGGTGGAGTTGCCGTCAATCGGATTATCACAAAGGCCGTGCTCACTCGCATCAGGCAAGAGAAACTCCAGCCGTTGATCCATACGAATGTTCCGCCAGGAGATGGCGGCGTTTCAGTTGGTCAGGCTGCCGTAGCTGCATGGAAATCGGTCCACTAGCCACTGGAGCGAGCTGTAAGGCTGTTCAATCGCCATGACTTCTAGTAGCTCAGCTTGTCTTTTGCAATCGAATAGCCAATGGTGAAAGCACGGGCATTCACCTCCTCGAACTTCCCCGGAAAGCTCTCATGAATGGATCTCAGTGCTGTGCTTCTGCTGATTGGCGTGATTTCTGAAGCGATAGCTGCACCGAACAGGACCATATTCAACGAACCGGCACCCCCTGCTGTCTTGGCCACGTCTAAAGCATCAAATTCGAGAACCTTGCTCGTGAACTTCCGTATGAGAGCGAGCACTAGTTCGTGCTTCGGATAGTCAATCTGGCCCATTGAAACGGCAACGGGCATCTGAATGTGCGAATTTAGGATGACTAGACCCTCGGGCACGACAAACTGGATCTCTCTCAGTGTTTCGATGGGCTCGAAGCCCAGTATCAGTTGAGCAGTACCGGGGTCTACGATGGGACCTGTTGCACACGGACCTATCCTCACAGTGCATGTGACATGGCCCCCTCTTTGGGCCATTCCATGTATCTCGCCGACTCTGACATTGTGCCCATCGAACATAGCAGCTCTTGCCATCATGTCAGCGAGTGTAAGAACCCCTTGGCCACCTACCCCGGTGAGAACCATATTCACCGTTGGTGCAGCATTACAGTCTATGCGTATCATACTACCGCTCTCCCTTTCTTATTGCACCCTGTGGACAAACGGCGACACAGCTGCCGCACATGTTGCAGAGTGTTTCGTCAATTAGAGCTCTGCCGCTCTCTGGATCAAAGTACATCGCAGGGCATGAATAGCGTGTGAGACATCGCCTGCATCCGTTGCATTCAGTTGTATCCACATAATATCGCTGTAGTGGTTCTTCACTGCGACTCCTCTCGGCAGCAGTAAGAATTGCGCACGGTTCTCTGGACACCAGAACAGAGGGCTGCTTCCGTTCTCTAGTCCATGCTACCATCTGCCTGACTTCGGCGACCAAGTCAACCATGGAATCAAATGGTCTGACTATCCTCACATATTGTACTCCTAACCCCCTACACACGTCTGCTATATCGAGTGGTGTGACTTTTTCCTGCATTCCAGTCAAACCTGTACCAGGATGTGGCTGCTGACCTGTCATGGCAGTGGTGCGGTTATCAAGAATAACGACGCATATGGGGTGCTTGTTATAGACTGCATCTACAATTCCTGGAAGGCCTGATGCAAAGAATGTGCTGTCACCGATGGTTGCCACTACATCTTGGCCTGTCACTTGTGCTATGCCGCAAGCGGTCGTGATGGACGAACCCATATCGAATAGGATGTCTGCCGTTTCCAGCGGCGGAGCAATACTGAGTGTGTAGCATCCTATATCTGAAGGGTAGATTGCTTTGCCTCTTGTAGCCGCTCGAATTGCGTAGTAGGTGGCCCTGTGGGGACAACCGGGGCAAAGAAGTGGAGGACGAGGAGGTAATGGTGGAATCTCACGAACTTTCGCATCGATTGCCTCCCAATCGATGGATGTCTTACGATTGAGAATCTTGCTCAGCGCTTCGATGACTATTCGTGGGGTGTACTCGTACGTCCTTGGGAAGTAGCCCTGATCTTTTCCGAGAATGTCCACAGTTATCCTCTTCAGTTGGGCTATCCGACGTGTTTGGGTTTCTACAAATGGTTCCAGCTCTTCAACAACGACAACAGTTGTGTGACGTTTTAGAAACTCAGAAATCATATGCTCTGGTACAGGGTTTGTCAGTCCTAGCTTTAGCAGTTCGGCCTCAATGTTCATTCTGGAGAGCGCTTCGACAGCGTAGTTGTATGCAACTCCGCTCGTGATGATTCCGAGGCTCCCAGTACCTGATGAGAAATTCAATGGTGTTGACTCGGACACCTTTAGTGCCTTTTCCATCTGCCCGAGGAGCCAAGGGTGTCGCTTATACGCTACAGAAGGTATTGGTACAAACCTGAATGGATCTTTGACGAATTGGACCTTGTCCGGTCTCTCTCGTATTGAACCTAGTTCCACGGGAGACCGCGAGTGGTTGACTCGAGTGGTGGTACGAAACATCACCGGTAGCTCCAGCTGTTCAGAAATGTCATAGGCTTGCAGAAGCATGGATTTTGCCTCAGAGGAATCTGATGGCTCAAGCATCGGCGTGTTGGCCATCAAGGCGTAGAAGCGTGAGTCATTCTCGTTCTGGGAGCTCCACATGCTCGGGTCGTCCGCTACGAGAACAACCATGCCAGCTCGTACACCGACGTATGCCAATGAGAGGAAGGGATCAGCTGCGACATTCAGTCCTGGTCCCTTGCAGACCATCAGAGACCTGACTCCTGCAACTGCTGCGGCTCCAGCGACCTCTATCGCAACTTTTTCATTCGTACTGAATTCGAAATAGAAGTTTGAAAGATGGGGTGCCATAGCCGTGAGATTGTTGCCAATCTCGCTGCTCGGAGTTCCAGGGTAGAGAGCAACTAGACGTACTCCAGCTTCTAGGACTCCGCGTGCTATTGCTTCATTGGCAAGCAAGAGCATTTTCTTCCCTGGTTCATTCTGCAATAGATCCATCGCTCGAACCAACGTGTGTGACCTCTTAGCAGATTTTCTGAAAGAGGCAACCGTGCATCAGTCTTCCGGTACCGCAGATTCTGGTGACAACACGTAACTCCTCACCAACCCTTGACGCTTGCGTCTGTGTAAGTTGGAACACGTGTTCCAACGCCGCTGCAACCCCCTCGCTTCTTGTGGAAAAAGTGATTCATTTTGGTTCGAAGCATATCGGAAAGTATAAATAGAGCTTTATGAAGCTGAGATTCATCTATATTTTATCAGATCATAATATATCCCGCTGGCTTCAATCTTTTCCACATGTTACAGTGGAAATCGAGGGGAGTGATGCTCATCTTTCTCGGCTCTTGACACGCCTAGACATCTTTCGACGCTGGACATTAGAACACGTGTTCCCAATCGGTCATCTAGGAGTCCTTCTACCGGATCTCTGTTAACACCTCGTATATCCGTGTTTCAAGGATGTCTTGGTATGTTCTGAATAACGCATCAAACACCAATCTGTGTTCCTCCGGCACAAGTATTGCGGAGTCTGTCACCGCCTTTGCACCTACACACTCATCTAACAGCCCTCTTCTTCGCCCCTGTTTGACCCCTGTTCTTGTTCTCCAAGAGTAGTCAAAACCATAGAGGTCCTTCGTGAATGACACTCTCCTAGCATTTGCCTGCCTTGCATGTCTGCAATCGTATATGTAGAGGTAATAGACCAATGTCCCTGCCCGAGATTGATAGTATCTATGCCTGCTTTGACTTCTAGTGTTACGATGTTCAACATGGAAAGCTTAAAGCGTGCACAGATTCTCGCTGCCGCGTTCGGCTACGCCAGTCAGGAGTACTTGTGATAACGATGTTCACAGGGAGGGATCTTTGTGAATGCAATCGGTCTGCGAAAAGAGGAGAAACCCTTCGAGAGCCGTGTTCCTATAATTCCGGAACATGTACGCGAGCTTACCCACAAGCACAAGGTCAACTTCATTGTCGAACCCAGTGAACAACGTGCGTTCAATGCTGACGAGTACAAGGCCGTTCAGGCAGACATTGTGCCGCTAAGAGGCAGCCCCGCTCGAGTCATTCTGGGCATAAAGGAAATGCCTAACGATTTCTTTGAACCTGGGAAGGTATACCTGTTCTTTAGCCACACCATAAAGGGGCAACACCACAACATGCCCATGCTCAAGAGTATACTGGCTGCCAAGAGCACCCTGATAGACTATGAGAAGGTAGTCGATGAGAGTGGCAAAAGGCTCATCTTCTTCGGCAACTGGGCAGGGATGGCAGGCATGTCCGACACATTACGCGTGCTGGGCCAGCGGCTTGACATCGAACGAACAAAACCCAATCCCTTTCATATAATGAAACCCACGCTAGAGCACCGGGACTTGGGGGAGCTGAAAAACACCTTCAGAGCTCTAGCCAAGCAAATTGAGGACGAAGGCGTGCCCAAAGTTCTCGATCCATTTATCGTAGGTTTTGCTGGATATGGAAACGTTTCGAAGGGAGCACAAGAACTCTTTGACATTCTTCCTCACGAATCTATTAACCCCGAACAAATCCACAAGACACCCCGCAGTCGTCACCTATTGTACAAGTGTGTGTTTAAAGAGGAGCATATGGTAGCACCAGTGGACGCACAAACGGAGTTCAGTCTCCAAGAGTACTACAAGTATGGAACAATCAAATACAGAGGAATATTCGAACGCTACATACCCTACCTGACTGTACTCATGAACTGCATCTATTGGTCCGACAACTATCCTCGTCTGGTCACAAAGAAGTTCATTTCAGCTCACTGGACTGATAGAAATCGCAAGCTTCGCGTCATTGGGGACATCTCCTGCGACATTGAAGGTGCTATCGAGTTCACCCTAGAAGCAACCAACCCGGGCGAACCAGCATTCACATACCTCGTTAATGAGGATCGCACAGTAAAAGGTGTATCCGGCTACGGTCCTGTCGTCATGGCCGTGGACAATCTACCCTGCGAGCTACCACGAGAGTCCTCCACTTCATTCAGTTCGACACTCCTCAACTTCGTTCCGGCATTGGCAAATGCAGATTTCACCTTACCATTCGACCGTCTCGATCTCCCGAGAGAACTGAAGGATGCGACCATTGTCTATCAGGGGCAACTAACAAAGAACTATGAGTATCTGAAACGCTATTTACAGTAACAACGGAGGACGGGTAATGAAGACAGTACTTTGTCTGGGTGCAGGCCTTGTAGCACACCCTTACGTGCACTATCTCTGCGAACACGGCTTTCATGTCGTTATTGCAAGCAGAACAATGGACAAGATCGAACACGTGATGCAAGGTTCCGATAATGCTGAACCTGTCAAGTTCGACATAAGGACCGACGATCAGCTGCTAGATCAACTCACCTCAAGCGCAGACCTAGTCTGTTCACTGCTCCCTTACGTTTATCACGTCAAGGCTGCAAGAGTTGCTATCCGACATCGAAAGCCCTTCTGTACTACGTCCTATATCTCAGAAGAAATGAAAACACTTGATAGAGAGGCTAAGGACGCGGGCATTGTCGTACTGAACGAGTGCGGTGTCGATCCAGGTATCGATCACATGAGTGCCATGAAGATAATCGATCGAGTCCACAAGAAAGCTGGCAAGATACTTAGCTTCACCTCATCTACCGGAGGTTTACCTGCACCTGAGGCGAACAACAATCCGTTTGGCTACAAGGTTTCTTGGACCCCTAGAGGAGTCTTACTAGCCGGTAGAAACGACGCGCACTTTCTGAGAAACGGCAAAGAGATCATCATTCCAGGCCGAAACCTCTTTGACAACTACGAAATCATGGAGATCCCCAGTGCTGGCAGATTTGAAGTGTATCCTAACCGTGACAGCATCTCCTACATCGACATATACGGAATCAGAGAAACTAAGACAATGTTCAGAGGAACCCTGAGAAATCTGGGCTGGTGCAGCACACTGAAGAAGATAGCCGATCTTGGACTGCTAGACGTCGAAGAACGGTCTCTTGAAGGGTTTACTTATGCTGCATTAATGCGACAGCTCGTTTCTGCGGGAGAATCTGGTCTTGTCGACGCTGTAGCATCGACCACTAAACTCATGCCGACAGATCCAATAATCTCACGTCTTCAATGGCTCGGACTCTTTGCTGAGAGGAAAATTCCCACAGGAACCACTACAAGGCTGGATGCACTCTGTCATCTCTTTGAGGAAAGGATGCAGTATGCTCCTAGCGAGCGAGACATGCTCGTCATGCACCATGAGTTCATTGTAAAGTACCCAAGCCAAAGAGAGAGAATCACTTCCACACTGGTCGACTACGGAATCCCAAATGGCGATAGTTCGATGTCAAGGACAGTGACCATTCCAGTGGCCATAGCGACTCGAATGATACTCGAAGGGAAGCTTTCACTTACAGGAGTTGTCCGTCCAACAATGCCCGAGCTCTACGAGCCAATATTGAACGAGCTCCAGACCTATGATATTCGATTCAATGAGCACACACAACAGCTCTGAGAGTGTATCTCAGAACCTTTCATCGTAGAGTCTTCTCGTGGGACCTACTCTTTAACACGTACCTGTATAGCTTCTAGAATGCTCTCTGCTCGAGCCATCTCCTGCTGAACTTCATCCAGTTCTGTTCTCAGTCTGTATGTATATCCCGAGCGATTCCCGAATCTCTCCAAATGCCCCTTTCCGTCATTCCACATACGAGCGAGATAGGTTGAGGCTGTGCTCTTGGGCAGTTCTTCATTGAATGTAGTTTCATAGATCTCAGCCACATCAAGCGACGAGAACTTGCCATGTTTGAACGAAGCGTATATGACAACCTGCATCCTTTCATAGTTGCTCAGCGACTCAAAATCGCTTTCACCGCTTGTGCTCTCGACTGTTTCTGCTGTAGGTACAAAGCTGTATCCAGTACTGGTTTCTAGGAACACTCTGAATTTTCCAAGCATCTCCTCAACAGTGCCCTTTACCTGTAGACTCGACTCTTCTCCACTGGACTCGTCAGAGATAACCACTTTGAAATCAAAGGGTGACTGAGTCAGTGCGAGAATCTTCCGAAAACGGGCTAAGGCTTCATCAGGCCTGACATACTTGCACTGAAAGATTTCTCGCAGACCTGGTCCCGAACTATACGTGAACTCGTACACGTAATTGGTTCTGTTGTCATCCGCCAATATTCACACCTGCCCTGTTTGCAAGGGTTGATTGTGATCCAGAGTATTCACACCCATCAAGTTCCAAGAGCAAATAAGTGTGAGTGTGTGAATTGCAGATATCCTGATATTGGCAGGATAGCATATTCGCTGTGCCGCAAGCCACTCCTATCAACATCAGGAGCAACCGAGCCATTTCACAACCGAAAGGGGTCATTACAGCATTATACATGCTTCTATTGCCCCAAACGCATAATTCTCCACGTTTCTTACGATTCACACATTTAAAAGCTCTGTGAACATCTCAGCAATTCCTCATATGCCTTCTATCTCCATTCCATCGGAAACGAGGGGGTGCCACCATTCACATGGTCGAACGGCTCTATGCAGCTTTCGTTTGCCAATATGCACCAGCTTGGACCTATTTCACGCAGCAAATTCACACAAACGGCGCCATTCACATGTTTTCAGTGTGAATTGCTGTTGACCCCGTGAATTGTGATGCTACCCAACTGGCAGCAGATAGTCGAAGGGGCTCTCCCCTACGACAAGCTGCAAGAAACCTTCACCTGTGGTAGTCACAGTGACCGACTCGAGTCTTCCTTGAGCAACAACAGTTGCCCTATTGGACACCTGTTCCGTGAATCGCCCCCGATAGCTAACAATCTGCCTAAGTGTTGACATCTGGCTACATTGGACAATGTAGGCACAAGGAGTGAATATAGACTCTGCATCATCTACGACTACCCCTTTCACTGAACGAACTCCCAAGTTCTTGAAGAGGAGGTCCCCGTAGCCGTAGCCCAGCTCATTTCTGAGCTTCACATTCCTGATGAAGAAGTCACAACATTCGAACACTCCCTGAAGGACTTTCTTGGACTCTATAGCTGCAAGAAGCGGTTTCCACTCCGCGTCTATTCCCCATCTACTAGTGACGATATGATCAAGTCTTTCACCAGAGTAATGACTCAGACCAGGAACTCGTCCAGCACTTCTTAGAAATGAAACGACTCTCTTCGCAGGTGCAGTTCCGTATACAACCAAATCAATGTCCGAACCGCTAGCTGCCAATCCTGCAAGCTGTGATCCGCTGAGACCGATATCTGACCAGTTCAAATTCGCCCCATGTACAAGTACCCGAGAGAGTCTGACTGATGCTCTCTCCAGACTCGTGGCATTGTCCCCCTTATCTTTCATAGCGTTCAAACAAGTAATAGGATCTAACACACGTGAGATATGATCAAGTGGGACAGTCTGCAGCTCTCTTCCGTAGACCTCATCATACCAAAGATACTCCGGATGCCTTTCTCTTAGATAGCCCTCACGGTCACTAAGGGAGTAGACCTTCTTGTATCTGACCCCGCTAACCGAACACCTATCACCATCACTCGTTGGGACATACCTAAGGTATGCAACCACGCGGCTAGGTGGATGGATGCTCCCCTTCACTTCAAAGATGTGGGCATCCCGAGTTACTATGAATTGGCCTTCTAGAAGATCGTTGTTCAACTCGGTCCTCGTCCTGACATCAGATGACATTTAAAGCCTGTACATCACAGTCGCAATCATGGTGGGCAAGCTCGACATCAAACCCGATTTCGGTGTGTTCGATGCATACCCCGATCTTGCATACTTCGATTCTGCAAGTACTACCCTTGTTCCCAAGGTTTCTGTCAAAGCTACTGCCGACTTCCTGAATACAGTCGCTGTCTCCTCACGCCGTGGTGCCCATAAGCTGGCAGTCAAAGGTAGTACCATCGTAGAAAACGTTCGTATTTCTCTAGCCAAGTTCATGAACATGGATAAGTCAGAGATCTCATTTCATGATACGGTCCCCTGCACAGTTGCATCATTTGCCTACGGCTACGACTGGCATAAAGAAGGACGCAACCAGATTGTGATTGCCCAGAGCGAAGAACACTCCGTATTGGTCGCGCTTCTCAGAGTAGCTGAAGTTCTCAACCTTGTCGTGAAGATTGTTCCTGTCGACCAGATGGGCACTCTAGACACAGAGGCATTACAAACGCTGGTGAACCGACAGACTGGCATTGTCGCTGTTGGCCACACGGCCGCTGGTGTCGGTGCCCGGAACCCTCTCGCTGAAGTGGCAAGAATCGTTCATGAGAATGAAGCAGTGCTACTCACGGATGCAACACGATCACTCAGCTTTGGGAACGACCGTTTCCACTCATTGGGGATGGATGTGCTCGTGTTGTCTGGTAATGTTGGTTTCATGGGTTCTCCTGGGCTTGTAATACAATGGATAGACAAGAACCTAGGTATGGAACACGTTCCTGGAGTCATTGGCGGTTCTGCTATTGGCAATGTCACACCCCCATCTTACGACATCGCGATGCAACCCGACAAGTTCGAGTCGGGGATAATCAATGTGCCTGCAATTGCAGGCCTTGGGGCTTCGCTTGAATACATCCGCAGTTTCCAGCCAAGAGACCTGTCACAGCACATAGCGGCACTATCACGATACATGACCAAAAGGCTCGCAGAAACGGAGGGTCTTGTCGTATATGGGTCACATAACGACAGTTCTACCATATTCGGCTTCAACGTTGCAGCAGGCAACGGAATCAGTTGCCATGACGTTTCGTTGTTTCTTGACCAATCTAATATAGCGGTCCGCAGCGGCCTTCTGTGTGCACATCCTTTCGTACACTCTCTTGCTGAGGAAGGGATTGTTCAAGCGTCATTACATGCGTACAACTCTTTAGATGATATTGATCGCTTAGCAGACTCTCTGCAGCTAATAGTTGACCAGCTAGCCTAATGGATTCGTACGGTCATCCTAGGCCAAAGACTGGCGGGTACATTGCGAAGTACTGAACAACAACAGTCAGCAGAATCCCGCTCAGAACCAGCTGCTTGCCCCTTGAGGAGTTTACTTCTGTTAGCCATAGAATCGCTCCTACAAGAACAACAATGACCGATGAAATCCTGCCCACAAACAGAAGAAATGCCCATATTTCCCCGAGGTGCCCAGCGATGATGTTTGCGAAGTCTACTAAGGGGCTAAGAATCCACAGTGACATTGCTATCTTCACATAGAGTAGTCTTGAGATGTATATTTAAGCCCGCTAGAGAACTGTTACCGATTTGGCGAGGTTGCGCGGCTTGTCAGGGTCATACCCTTTCTTCAGCGCAACATAGTAGCTGAAAAGCTGGAGCGGTACAACAAAAGGTATCGTAGAGAACTCGGGCTCTACACCTGTCTGTATCTCAAAGTACTGAGTCGAGAGACCACAAATCTCTTCGTCTCCCCTCTCAGCAACCGAAAGTATTGATGCGCCCCTCGCCTTCATCTCCATGATGTTTCCAATCATGCGGCTTCTCGTTCCATCTCTAGGCACTACAAAGACTACCGGATAGCCGTCTTGGACCAACGCAATTGGACCATGCTTAGACTCACCGGCAGAATATCCCTCCGCATGATTGTATGCTATCTCCTTCAGCTTCAGTGCTCCTTCTTTCGCAGTTGCTACAGAAACACCTCGACCCAGAAAGAGGAAGCTCGGCCTGTCATAATAAGCCGCGGCCAGAGTGCGGGCACGTTCTTCATTCCTAGCAATAGTTTCGGAAACAATTTCTGGCAGCCTGAGCAGACCTGCCCTCTTCTGACTAACTACATAATCGTCAATAAACTGAGTGGTTTCAGCCAAGGCTAAGGCGATCTGGGCTAAAACTGTCAGCTGTACCAAGAACGTTTTCGTTGCAGCTACGCCAATCTCCGGTCCAGCCTGTGTAATGAGTGAGTAATCAGCATTCTGTGTTATCGAGCTTCCGACAACGTTTGTGATGGCAACGACCTTAGCACCAAGTCGTTTGGCATACTTGGCTGCCGCAATAGTGTCTGTCGTTTCTCCCGACTGAGTTATCGCAATCACGCAATCACGTGAAGACAGTCTATCGTAGACCGTATCAGAGAAGTCACTTGCGAGCTCTGGTACGGGGAGTATCCCTGCCAGTGAACCGAACATATGCTGTCCTGCTACCGCTGCATGGCCCGATGTACCCATGGCGATCATGTACACCCTGTCCGCATTGCGGATTATCTCCGCTGCTTCAGCAATGACTTCTCTGCGAATTCTGAGAGTGTTTTTCACCGCGTCAGGTTGCTCGTGTATTTCCTTGAGCATAAAATGGGGAAACCCCCCTCTCTCAGCCTGATCCGCAGTCCAACTGACCTTAATCGCTTCACGCAGTACCTTGGTCGCATCTGAAATCTTCTCTATCTCGACGCCATCAGCTGACAATGTCGCTATCTCACCATCTAGAAGGAGTATCATCTTGTTAGTCTTGGGCAAAAAGGCTGGGATGTCTGAGCTGATGTAGTGTACGCCCTCTTCCTCTCCAATAACAAGAGGATTGCCATCTCGCATTGCGCACATCTTATCAGGCTCTCTCGTTGTCATTGCGACTACTGCATAAGTTCCCTCTATTTGCAATGCCACGTTTTTCATTGCGGTCTTGAGATCTTGACCTTCATTCATGAACTCTTCAATCATGTGCGGAATGACTTCTGTGTCAGTGTCAGAGCTAAAGGTATGGCCCCTTGCGCTGAGCTTGCTCCTGAGTTCGAGGAAGTTGTCAATCACACCATTATGTACAACAGCTATCTGGTCCTTGCAGTCAAAGTGCGGATGCGAGTTCAACATAGAGGGCATGCCATGAGTCGCCCATCTCGTATGTCCAATTCCTATCGACCCAGGCAGGTCGTCGAGATTGAGCTTTCTATGCACCTCGTCAATCCTTCCTCTCTCCTTCTTCATGTAGAGATGACCGTTTGCAACTGTCGTTATCCCAACAGAGTCATAACCCCTGTATTCGAGTCGTTTGAGTGCTTGGTGAAGAAAAGGAGCCACATCGCCCCGTTTCTGCACAACACCTATTATCCCGCACACAACAGAAACCTCCGTCGGGCATTTTCACACTTTAGCAGTGCCTACTCACCTCTGAGGGGCAACACCTGAGATAAGCATTCGGTCGACTAGCCAGTGAGTTCAATCTCAATGTACACAGAATCCGGTATCTTCACGCGCATTATCTGTCGAATAGCGCGCTCATCTGCATCGATGTCAATCAGCCGCTTGTGTATCCTCATTTCCCATTTGTCCCAAGACTCGGAACCCTGCCCACATGGTGTCTTTCTTGTCGGAACAATCATCCGTCGTGTGGGTAAAGGAATTGGACCTGCCATCCTAACGCCTGTCTTGCGGGTGATTCGCTTGATCTGATTGCATACACCATCAAGGTACTCGGTACTGGTACTTGATAGTCGAATCCTAGCTCTCTGAGTCATACCGGCGTCAACCCTGCATTAGGAGGCTTTCGCAAGAGCGACTTTCGATTGGGATAAAAACATTGTCTTGTGTGTGGCTAACAGGTTGCGAACTGAGGGTCTGAGAGAGTAATACCGGCTGCCGAGCGAGCATGGTCGATGGACTGGTCCACGTTTGCTTGATGCTGTCATATTCTCTCACGCTCAAACGTGCAATTATGTATACAGAAAGAGAATCTCCATAAGTGGGAGCTTTCACAGACGCTTCCCGGGTGTATCTATTGGATAGCCTGACCCTAGTCAAACTCGGCGGTTCGGTCATCACTCACAAGGATTCCAGTCCACCGACGACAAACACAGAAGCAATCTCACGTGTAGTTCGAGAGTTGAAAGTACGAAGAGGTAAGCTAATCGTTGTACTCGGCGGCGGGGCATATGGCCATCAACCTGCCCATCAGTATGGTTTTGGCGATCCAAACACTTCCAAGGAACGTCTGCTAGCAGGCATACCGTCAATTCGCCACAACATGGCTCTCCTCTCACTCGAAGTTGACAAAGCAATGCAAGATGAAGGTATTCCTGGTGTCGTGTTTTCGCCCTTTTCATCTAGTCAGCTGCACAACGGCTCAATAGTAGCCTTTCCGACAGGTCTCATTCAGACTGCTCTGGAAGCAGGATTGATAGTCATAACACATGGTGATGTGTGCTTCGATGACACAACAGGTGCCTCGATCCTCAGTGGTGACACCATCCTAGTCTATCTGGCAAAAGAGCTGAGCGCCAAGTCCATCTACGTCGGCACAGACGTTGACGGCGTGTTCGAAGGAGATCCAAAGGAAAATCATGCTGCAAGGCTCGTCCCTGTCATCAACAGGTCCAACAGACGCCGCGTACTACTAGGTGTCGGTTCATCGAGAGCTGAGGATGTCACAGGTGGTATGGCCAAGAAGGTGGGTGAGCTAATGAAGCTTGAAGACAACAGACCTGAGATTGCAGTCTTCAATCTATGTGTTCCCGGACGCCTAGAGTCACTATTATCTGGCAAACCAGTCGTCTGCACAAGAATCACTTTCTGATAAACGGATGAGAGTAGAGGGTTCAACAGAAGTGACTTCCTCTGGAATCAGTCGTGATTCACGACCATCATTTTCCCTCACTTCCTATGACTGCCTGCGCTTCCTCAAATTCGTAGGCCACAAGGTTTGGAGGTTTCGCAGCATCTTCGTTCAGATATTCAGCGGCCGTCAACACGCACACGGTCTGCGTGGACTTGCAGATATTACAGCCAGTACCACCGACAGACTGCAGAAGTGAATTGAGTTCTTGCTGGCTTGGAAAGACAATGTACGATTTCCTGTCGGCACAAAGGTTATAGTGACCGTGGTTTCGCAGGACCCGGTCACTTGATTTAACAAGCTCTGCTTCAAGAGCCGCCACGGCCTTCTCCCTCAGGTCAACAATCTTCGAACAGCTGACGACCCAAAGCCCCTCCTCGAAACCTTGAAACATCTGTTTGTCCTTCACTCTCAATACAACCAGCCTCTCATCGACCAGTAGGCCAGTCACTGCCCGTCTTCCTTCTTCCTCACTCATCGGAATCGATCTGCTTCTGACAGACTGGGCTGCCGTCGTTTGGATGAAATCCAATAGTGTATTCCACCGGATTTTGCCTCCCGACAATTCCACAAAGTCTTGGATTGTTCCGAACCACAGACGTGTCTGAACTGCTGAAACCGAAGACGGAATCTGCTTATGCATCACGCTTCTCAGATGTCCATCGATAGGCCTGTCGGTCACGTCAGCAGTAATGTTCTCTCTTCGTCCACTATCATGTTTCTTGCCTCTTTTTAGCTGGGTTTCCACCATGCTGTCAAGAGAACTTGGGAATGCTGACACAACGGTGACGCAATCGAAGTCTTCACTACTATCCATGAGTTCTCTCAAACGCGCGGCGGCAACGCTTCCTCTTACAACAATGTAGAGCTCAGCAGTCCCATTTCCCAAGTAACTCATGCGATGTCGAATCCAGTCAAGCGTGCCCTCTATTGACGAAGCTTTCAAATGCTCAGGTACTATGATTACTGCCTTGTCGTCTATTACAATATCTGGTTCGTCACTAGATGTCCTTTTAGAAGTGGGCGTATTCTCAAGTGCTTTCATTATGTACTGGAAGATGGCCTCCTTTGCAGCCTCAGATCCTCCTCCTGGCAGTGTGAACAAGAAGCCTCCAGAAACCAACGGCAGCGATTCCCGTTCGATCGTTCCTAGGCAAATGAGATCGTGGATCAACTCCGCCGTGTCTTCGCTTGTGATTCGCGGGTCTAGTGTCATTAGAAAATGCTGTAATTCATCATTCGTAGCAGCTTTCTGTGATGCAAGAAACGCAACCACTCTATTTGCCAATTCACCGAGCCTATCAAACACTAAGCACTGATGTGCATTTTTCTCAGAAACACTTGAGTCCGTTTCAGCGTCTTCTGACGCACATGCGGGCAGTAACGGATGTTTCTCCACATGACTGTGTTCATCATCCATGCTGTCCAGAACCGAAGCGGTGCCGTCTGAAGCTTGATCTTCTTGTGATAAGCGAGACTGCGATGTCACATCGAACCGGGCTGTGGCAATCTCAAAGGTTTCCGTCTGAGGCGTGACAATAAGTGCTCTCCCAACCTTCAGGGTTCTAAGATAGCGCTCCTGCTCCTCGGTGAGGGACATGAACCTGCCCCCAACCGAGCTGTCGTATGGCAGTCGGAAAGTGATCTTCGTTGATGTGTTCGCCAGAATGTTGGAGGAAACGTTAGGTCTGGTTGAAACCACGATGACACCTTGTCCGGTCGCTCGCTGTAACATGACCATAGATTCACCAGTGGTGACGTCCGCAGCGGACTGCCGCGTGTAGCTCTCGGGCACAAGGTTGCTTGCCTCTTCTAGAACGACAACGTGCTCCAGTTCGGGGGTGATACCACGGCGCATCGCACCATCAAAGATGCGCTTCGCAACGAGATTGTAAAGCAACCGTGCTGCATCCATCCCACCAACCCTTGCGACATATCGTAGGTCGAATATGACTCGCCTGTCAAGCAGAGATGATATCTTGACAGCATTAGCTCCTCCACTGAGTATCGGTCCAAGCGGTTCACGCGACAGTATCTCAAGGCGATTTACTAATGCATCTCTTGTCAGACTTCCAGTCCGATCCTTGCCCGAGAGTTCATTGACCGCATCAACCAGCGCGTCCACCGAGCTACCGCGCCTGTTCTCACTAGCAACCTTAAGAACAGACTCCCTTAGCAGCTTCTCCATCGCAGGGGACAGCTCAGTTGATGTTCCCATCTCCTTAAGCAGTTCTCTGAGGATGGCGAATGTTGTGTATGCATGTCTTTCACCTGTGTCCACTTCTGGGTCCATCATGTCCATCACAAAAGAGGGATCTAATCCCGGGCGCAGAATCATGACCTGATCGTCAATATCCACAAGGTCGCTATACTCTGACCCCTTCACATCAAAAATCCACCATGGCACAACAGTTTTGAGAGTTAGTTCCGCCATCAGGTGTTTCACCAGAGTTGTCTTTCCTGTTCCAGTGGCTCCCATGACAGCAAGATGCTCTCTTAGCCACTCCTTTCTCAAACCCACTCTGTTAAGTTGTCGTCCTCCGTAGACGGTCCACCCAATGAACAGTTCATTATCGACCAGCTCTCTTGCCGGGACCGGGAAGCTAGGTGCCTGTATTGCAGAAACAACTGGCACAATTTGCACTGGAGTGTTGACGAACGCGGCAAGTCTGCCTACATGCAGCTTCTGGGGCCTAAGATGCCGTCTTGTAAGCAGCTTCCAAGCCACACCTGTGCCGACTCTCATGTCCCTTACTAGGACATGACTATCCCCACCCCAGATGGATATAGCAAGTCCCATCACGCCCTCTTGAGTCATCTTCAGCTGAGGTGCGCTTGCGGCGCTTACAACAACATACACAGTTGAATTGAACCAGCCTTCACTACCCTGCACTTCTTCGTACTGATCCAAGAGCGTCTTCTTAGCGGCTTGATCGACCAAGGAGTCCTCTCGCTTGCGTTCTCTCTCGCGGATTGATTTCCATTGCCCCTCCATTTTTCTTCTTTCTCTGCCAGGCTTGGCACTGGAGAAGACACAGGTCAAGCTCAAGGAAAACCCCTGCTTAAGCGCGGTGGACAGGAAAGTGCCAACCTGTGATGACGAAGGCGAAGGTGCTACTCTGGGAGCACCAGTGAATACCACTAGCGATTTCCGGAGGTCGGCCTTTCTGTGTAATCTATTCTCAAGTGTGCACTTCTCGACAACGAATCCAGCCGCTTCTTCCAGAGCATCGCCTTTCAATTGATGTAGTTCAAGATTAACTAGAGACGCAAGAAGGATTGCCTCTGTTCTTGTCGCCTCTCTCCTCAAGACTTGCATCATTTCCTCCAAATGATGACCACTTGTGCTAATGAAGAACCTCAGAAACGGCTCGCCCTTAGCTAGTCCCGCCTCATATGCCATCGTGACTCCGTGGTCCATGCCTGCGCGCAGCGCCAATAGCATCGCTGTGTTGTACTTGGGTTTACCGTCGGGCCCACACTCCACCGATCCTGATGCAGATGTGATTTCAAGGCAGCACATTGCAATCAAGCGGTTTCCTAGACCGACCACAAGAAACTCATCTTGCACCGAGGATGATATGCCTCCAACAAGGATTCCCAGACATGCCAAGACTGCTCCTGCAGAGATTGGCACTCCACAGACCAGAATCTCTACCAGAAGTTTCGACGGAACAGCGGGCTGTTCGATTAAACCAGCTAGTGGAAGCATATAGACCACGGTCAGGTACAGGGCACATACCACTGCTCCAAACGCATAGGCTGCTCTGATCCAGTGCCCACAATTCAACATGATTCTATCAGGAATGGTTCTCCTCTTGTTTCTGGGTGTGCTAGTGCTCATCATAGACAGACTTCACGACCGCGCCGCACTGGCGAATCATCACTAATCTAGGAATCCCAATTCCAAGCACCTTGTGTCAGTGTCTGTGATTTGAACTCCCCCGCGACTTTCGTAGTGTCGGACATTGGTGTTCCGTTTCGAGCGTCGTAACTGATTGGAGTGACTGTTACATTGGTCACGTGAACAGAGCGAAGGTGTTCATTTGCGGTGGTTCTAGGAGGTTAAAAGACACGCTCCAGTAACGAAAAAGCAGTGGATTGGATGAGAAATAGAGCCGTTTCCGAACAGGACATTGCCAGTTCAAGCGGCGGGCCATTGATGTCAATCCGATATGTCAAAGGCAAGCCCCTGACTAAATCTGGACCACGGGGGCAAGATGACGGATTCTCCTGAGGCATGTTCAATGAGGAATGTGCCTGTTCTTATTGGAGCCGCAATTGCCCTGATGCTCTTTATGTTTGCGGCTTGCACAGAAACAGTATCTGCAGAAGAAACGCCTATCTGTCGGGGCAGTGTCGCAACTATCACTATTACCTTGCTCCAGAACGGCACATATGGAAACCCGGTTTCTAATCAGCCTGTGGAGTTCTTCGATCAGACCCTTGATGTGTTCTTGGGCTTGGTCCTGACTGATGTGGACGGCCGCGCTCAGTTCGAATGGTCCCTACCAGCAGACCATCCCCTTGGGCCGACCGTGATCAATGCCACCTACCGTGGCAACGAAACTCTGGCACTCGCTCCGTCTTTCCAATGGACATCACTTACTGTACTCTCCTCCACGAGAATGGATATTCAAGTTGAACGAAGCACTGTGTTTCCCGGGGAAGTAGTACCATTCACAGTCCTGCTCTTGAACGACATGAATCTTCCACTGCCGTACGCACAACTCACTGTGTTTTGTAACAGCGTGCCAATCACATCGAGGGCTACAAACTCATCTGGCTGGGCCCGGTTCACTGTTCAGTGCAATGACTCATGGGCTCGTTTGGGAGAGAATGAAATCCGGGTTGCCTATGAACAAAACCTAGTAGTCTTCAATGAGGCGGTAGCAGAGTCATTCATGGTAACGGTCGAGCAAGTTTCCACAAGTGTCGAAGTGACAAAACCTCCTCTGGGGTCGTACGGACTGAACGACACTCTACGTACAGACTTGTTTCTGAGAGCCGACGATGGAGCACTGCCCGGGGCCAGACTTCAAGTTGCTTTGGACGGCGTTTCTCTTGCTGCTGTCTTGACTGATGACTCTGGTGTGGCACATCTATGTCTAGTAATAGACGGCATATTCACTCTAGGCCCTCATAGGTTAACTTTCGAGTATCCGGGGAATTCTCGATATGCATCATGTTCACATGATATTTCCATTAGCGTCCTAAGCAGTGCAAACATTCGAATCATTCTTCAAGGACCCGTCATTGTCAACACAGACAGCAACATCACTATTGAGATCAGGGATCTGTTCCACCGTCCGATACAGAATGCTACCATCATTCTGCGTGACCTAGTTAGCAATGAAACATTCGCCGGTGCAGTCCCTATTGGCACGACCTCTGTGAGTTTCAGTTTCCATATTGTAGGAAGAACCGGAGCCAGAAGCTTCCTCATCAGCATTGTTGGGAACGAGTATGTCACGAACAGGACCAGTGCATTCAGCACTCTTGTCTGGTCTCGTCCTGACTTAATACTGGTCAGAAGCAACATCAGAGGGTATGCTTCCCCCAGTCAGCAGATAATGCTCGAAGTCAGGCTGTACGACTCCCAGATGGCCTATACTGACACACTTGTGGAATCCTGGATTGACAATACGACAGCTGTTTCCCATTCATTCACGAATAGCTCTGGCTTCGCGATTGTTGAACTCAAAGCGCCACAGGATGAAGGTCTGGTCGATACATGGATTGTCTACAGCGGCAATCTGACTGTTTTTAGAATGTCTAATACCTTACACTACACTTTCACTGTCAGCAGGATAGTCCCGCTGGCGATTGAACTGCACCACTACACAGTAATCATGCCCCTGCTACAGCTCGAGGTTGTCTTGATGGCCTGCGCTCTCAATGGATCCTTGCTAGAGGGGGTGACAATAAACTATGAATGGCTCTCCATTCGAGGAAGCACAGAGAGTACGCATGATGGCTTGTCCCAACTGTACCTGCCAGTACCCGGGTTTCCGGGTTCGTTCATTCTCTCTTATTGGACCGAATCCTCCTCGTACACACTCTCATGTAGTGGGCACTTCGTCATCAATCTAAATGGAAGTGAAGTTGCAGCAGCTCAAGGTGTCGGCATCACTGGCATGGCAGCAAGCATATGTGTTTCTCTAACATTGGCCGCAATACCAATCATCAGAAAGAGGTACCTACTGGACTAGAATCCCAATGGTGCTCCGGCCGGGATTTGAACCCGGGTCTGGGGATCGAGAGTCCCCAATGCTGGGCCGGACTACACTCGGCCGCACAACGAATCTCACTCGGTGCGACTACCGGAGCTTGGGCTGTGCCAGCCCGGAGCGGGCATTCACCCTCTACGCAGCAAATAAGGCTTTCTCTGTAAAGTCACGATATTTCCAATCTGAATCGGATGTTGGCCTGGAACTCTGGTCTGTCACTCTGCGAATCATCGATAGCATTGGTGTCGGAGCACTGCCCACATCTCCAATGCGTTTCACCCTAGCTTGTTTACTTTCCAAGAAAACCGATTGTATTCAAACATTCAAGCTGTTTCGACCTGCTTACTGCAACTGGGCGGACTATGGACCGAATAGCTGGGTGAGACTACTCCAGCTGTCTTGGAGTAGCTGAAGCAGACTGTTCACAACACCTTGTGCCCATCCTGTTGCTTCAAGGATGACTGCTATTATGATGGATACTGTGACCACAGCTAGACCAAGAAGCAGGCTCTCCTCTACCAAGGGTCCTCCAATCTCATTGTCTTTCAGCTTAGTCTGCTTCGTCATTTCATGAACCTGTCCAAGGGTTCTCTTCGAGGCTATATTAAGTCCCCATGTTCTTGACGCGGTAATAGCACATCTCTCAGCAGAGCTCAACATACTCTATCAGGACGTCCAGCACGCCAAAGACTGGCCAACCGTGTGCAAGAACGACATTCGATGCTCTCTTAGCCCCGATACAGAAACGGATGACCATTCTTCCATAGCCTCTCCCCCATGAACATGGTAATGTCCATTTCAGACCCGCCAATCTCGTTTTCAAGTTCATGAAGTAGCCTCTCGTAGGCGGGCACATGACTTTGAATCCCTTGTTCCCGGGAATGAAGCATGAATGCTCCATCCTCAGCCCACTTCGGGATTCCAGACTTAGCCGGCTGATTCGATAAGACTACGTTCAGCCCGGCGAATCTCAGCAGGCCATCGACAACCTGTCTTCTCACTTCAACAACCTCTTTGACTCGTCGTGTGGCATTTCCAGGTGTGGGCCGCTCCATAGTGATTATGAGGTCTATGAGTGCGACACTCGATTTATCAATGCCATGATCTGATGTCCAGCGAGAAATGAGACTCGATGCAGAATCACTGTGACAGGTCTGTATTGTATGAAGACCCGCCGCAATTGCCTGAAACAAAGCACGGCTGTGTTCTGCTGTCTGAATCTCTCCAAGAATCAGATAATCAGGTGACCTGTGAAGGCTTTTTACGATCTCCTTGCTCTTGTCGAATCCGGGCTCGTTCTCGTCAACTGGATCGACCCTGATTCTTACTTGGTGACACCCTTTGATAGACCTACTTTCGACGGCATCTTCGATGTAGACTCTTCTCCAGCTTCGCGGCGTAGTCATATCAAGAGCATTCAGCAGAGTAGTCTTCCCGGATCCCGGACCACCTGTTATCGTAATGTTGAACCTAGCAGACACGGCAAGCAACAGTATCGCCGCAGCCTCCATACTGAGCGTGCCATTGCGAACCAAGTCCGTTATCGAATATGGGCTCCTACGGGCCCTACGCATCTCAAGATGTAGTCCGTCTGGGCTCAAGGGTGGCAGGCTCAGAGAGAATCTCAGAACTGCATCACAGACCAACATCTCTGTCTTGAGCGATGGGTTTCTCCGATCGAGATGGAAATTGCTCTCGGCCCTCACGAGCGTGACGATACGATCAACATCATGCTCATTGACGGTCGTTGTTGAACAACACCTTCCGAAACGTCGATGGTCAAAGTAAATCTGACTCTCGGGCCGGTCTAGGTAAACCTCCTCGACTTCGTCATCGAGCAGAATTGGAAGGAAGCATCTGAGGGCTGTTGATCGATGTGCTACGATTTCTGCGATTCTAGTCCTAGTGATAATGCCTACCTCTGGCAGTGAGTGCGAGATCTTCGCTGCAACAGATTCAGAGATTCGCCTGAGTCTTATGTTGATGTTTTCTCTGGACAAATGCGGTGCATCATCGAACAGACTCCTGTCGGCACTCAATTCATTCAGCAATGCCATCTCTAGACGAGTCTTAACTAGCGGGACCGTTTCAAGAAGCAGACCTGAACTGGAGCCATCTTCACGGAAGACTGACAGGTAAGGCCCAACAAGATATGCTTCAGATAACAGATGAACCGTGTCAAAGAAACGCTGGTCCTCAACGTAGACCGATTCCCAACCCTCCGCATGCCATGGCGGTCCGTTGAGCGGTTTTCCATCATGTCTTCCAAGATGAATCAGGCCCTTCCCAGGTTCGACTACTAGAATCTTAGTCTTTTGCCCGTCATCAGAACTCGTCAAGGCTAACCGTTTACATGGCCCCTGCTCTGCATATTCACACTCTGTGCACCCTGTCTTGGGGCATAGGATAACATTGACCAAGTGTTCTATCACACCAATCGGACTCCACAGCATCAGATGCGGGCCGGATTCACAAGCCAGAAGCTGCAAACCGGAACCGTTTGTTCCATCAGACGGCAGCTACAAACTAAGATGCCGGTTTCACCGATTTAAGGCCCCTCAGATGACAATTCGAAATGGCTCCTCCGTAGGTGACACCGGTCTTCGTATCATGAAGCACGTTTCAAGCAGCCAATTCTGGGACCCTCATGGTGCATTCATCCAAGGTTTTCTTTATCATCCCGTAGTGGTCACGGATGCTATACTCTGCTACTTCTGTCGCCTTGGAAGCCAGTTTCTGAGTCAATACAGAATGTCTTCCATACTCAATAGCTACCATCCGGTCACTAGCATAAGCAACCGAAACAACAAATATGAACGGATTTCGACCACCTCTCCTTGAGGCCGGTATGAAGTCGAGGACTACGAGCATTTTGTTTCTCATGGCATTCTCATATTCCTTCGAATCCCACCCCCTCAACTTTGCTTTCCCAACAACCTGCGGGCTATTCATGAGCATCGACAACACCCTAGGGATGTAATCTTCAGGCTGTCTCAAATCTGGTGCATGACCTGTCACAGACTTGAGCCGCATCGCTTCTCGAACCATTGCACGCACATTCACTCTGTGTCCGCACTTCTCAAAGACATCAGCTATTTCCTCCAGAGTTATCGGAGCTTCGTCCTTGAACTCACGTACTGCCATCAGCAGACATACGGCCATTAGGAGAATGTTGTTGGTGACCCTCTCTTTTGCGTCCGAGATGACTTTCTTGTAGAGATACGCAGTTCGATCGCGTACCTGCTCGTTCAACATCAGTAGCTTCGAAACGTGATTGAGTGTTCTGAGTGCTCTGTACTTTGCTTCACTCCTCCCGATTCTTATACGTGCACTATACACAGTCTTCAGTCGTTTGAATCTCTTCTGTGCATGGCCGGACAATGCTTGGCCATGAGCATCTCGGAAATACGTGTCCTTGTGAAAACCCATGTAGCTTCCAAGCCCGTCCACAATATGCATTCTGTTTCCCAATGAAACATACATGGCTGCATCAGGAGTTTCACCATGTTGTTCCTCCCCCATCTGGTAAGTTGGATGTACGTACTCCCTAGAAACCACAAGCCCACATTCGGCGCATACTATGTGCCCTTGACTGGTCACCAGTTGCCCCGAACAGTCCGGACAGGACCATGAAGAGGTTACGAGCTGTTCACCTGTTTCATCAACCAATGGCTGTACCACAAGACATACCCATCATTCGAATCCATAATTGGATTCCAGGCACCCCTGTTCTCTTTACAAGACACGTATGTCTGCTCCATCGAACACGCATGGCTACTAGACAGTCATTTTCACCCTACCCAGAAAGAGGGATTTCCGAAACTACTGTGTCCTCCGATGGGTGCTCTTCACGTTATCACGATATAGAATGTATTGGATGAGAAAGTCTTGCTCTGTGAAGATGTTGGCTTAGCAATCCCGAGCACAACTCTAAGGCCCCCCAACGATCCCAGTATCTCAAGCCCTTTGGTTTCAGTTCTCCGGAAGACGGTGCCCTCACCATACAGTCTCGCCTGTTCCCCCTTAGGAATAGCCTTGGAGTCAATGACCACATCAACGTGGTCTTTGGCATTAAACCTACTGGAAAGCGCTTCTGGAAGTTCAATCGTGAGTGTTGCACCATCACTCTTGGACGACACTTTCAAGAGCTTGAGTCTCTTAGTGTCCGTTTCCTTGATGGATTCGATGATGGCATCCTTGAATCTGACACCCATAACTCTAACACATCCAGCAGACTGAGGCTTCGCGGTGAGCGGCCGAAGGCATTGAATTAAACCTGTCGCTGCTCTCTTGTGCCGTTTTTTAGGCGTTGCAGCGACAGTTATTCGGTGGGCCTGATGCTTCCGAAACTGCTAGCCATATTGTTCCTGTCTGTGGCGATGGCATCTTACTTCGTAGCACCAGTTTCGGCCTTCTATTTCGAACTCTACTACTTCGAAACAGACAAGATGGTGTATGAAGTTGGCGAAACAATCGAGATGGTCGCCAAGGTCGCTGCTGAGTTCAGCGAAACTGGATCATGTGATCTCTATTTTGCTGTTGTGAGAAGCAACGACTCTGTAACTGTCTTCTACGACGGCTACAGCATCCCCTCCGAATCCAGTTCTCGCCTTCTGAGTTCGCCTTATGTCATAGTGCCCCATGACATCACCCCGGGAGTCGTTGGTGCGAAAGTACAGGTGGTCTTTAACATCGTCGTATACGATGAGTACACCCAAGGCAATCAAACGCAGATTGAGATTGATGTGAAAAGAGGTCACCTAACGACGTTTCCAGAAAGCCCAATGTCGGTTGAGTTCGGAACCAACGCGACAGTCACACTGAGGATTGCAAGCCCACACAACAACAACGTAGTTCTATCCAACGAGCCCGTTTCGCTCTATGTCCAGAGTCCAGACAGTTTGCCAGTGTTTCAAACAGAAGCATTGACAGACTCGCAAGGTCTGGTTCAATTGAATTGGACCGAATCCATGGGCCCACCAGGGGTATACAATCTGACTGTCAATGGAGCAGGCACTGCTTCATTCCTACCGTTTTCCGAATCACTACAAGTCACTGTGCAACCTGGAGCATCGAGCCTGGAAGTACGGACCGTCACCGAACAGGTCTACTGCCAATCCTACGACTGTACTCAGATGGAGTTCGCAGAAGTCACTGTTGAACACCTGAACACATCACAGTCCCCAATCCATGATAGCGAACTGAATTGGAATGCATCATTTGGCTGCGGATCCATGAACAATCTAGGGAATGGAACCTATAGTGCACTAATACCTTTCAGCACCGGGCCCGGACTGTATGCCATTGACCTCACAGCAACAAATGCCGCTTATCAGACTGCCGTAAGCACAGTTGTCATACGGGCAAATAGCAGACCACTATTAGCGAATGTCACACTGCTCTCGGAGGTGGTATGCGGCACGCTAATCCGAATTCTGGTGGTAATCACTGACGGATTGAGCAGAACCCCAGTTGGTTCACTCCCATTCACACTCGGTATTACAGCAAGTAATGAAGACCTGACTGTAGTGGAGGGCGCCACCAACTCTTCGGGCGCTATACAAATCACAGCATACGTACCAACCACATCTTGGGGTAGTGGGTTTCTATCTTTGATTGTCCAGAACACAAGCTGCTACAGCGATTTGTCTGAAACACTACCGATTGATGTCCTATTTCATCCTAGCGTGCTAAGCCAAGCAAATACCCCGATCATTATCAACTACAATGCAGAAGTCCGCCTGCTCCTGTCAGACCCCATTGGATTGCCGGTCTTCGGTGCAGTAGTCGAGCTACATACACCCGACAACGTCACAGTGGTCATGAACTCCACGAGCTACGACGGTACCACGCTCCTCCGCTGGCGAGTTCCTCCGGGAATTGGCCTTGGAAACCAGACTCATCTGTTGGTGATACACAGAAACGATGGAAGGTTCATCAGTCATACAACGAGATACTTGGTATTCATGGTTCTTTGCCCACTGTTTCTTGAGTCCTCCAATAGCACAGTGCAAGTCGTACGGGGGCACAATGTATCCATTTGGCTCACGATGGTATCGGGCGGGCCTCAGTGCCAACTGATCAATCTTACGCTCAGAAGCAATGACAGTTCATTGACAACTTCGGCTGTGATTCCCACTGACACGCACGTGGAAATCACACTGAAGATGAGCTCAAACATTGCTCCAGGCCCATACGAGGTCTATGCAGAAGTCCTGTCCGGGCCATTTGTCATACTGAACCAGTCTCAAGTCGAAGTCATTGTTATTGGCACTCTACAAGCGGGTTTCGCCATTGTTTCAGCATTCTATGCTGAAGCCCTCATAGTTGATCCTATTGTGAGAGATGACACTGATAGCACACCAGACTCGGTATCGGCAACCCTATATTTCAGTGATTGCGGAATTCAAATCCTCTTGGATCCGGCCCTTCCTCGTATGCCATGGTCGATTCCACTGCCCCTTCAAGTGGCCCCCGGAGCTCACAACGTTACAATCGAAATCAGCCGTCCTTGGTTTGTCGCAGCACGCAGGTCTATTCTCGTGTTTGTATGGATGCGAACAAGAATTGTGATCTCAGTATCGACCTACAGACCAAACAAGACAGGTTCTGACCCCGGGCTGGAACTGGTTCAGGTCGCTGACAACACATCGAGTAGCTCTCCCGGTTCAATCATAAGCCCTCCGCCAATCTTGTTCAATGGCACAACTTCAACCGTGTCGCCTACTGCACGAGAAACCTCTCTTACGAGCTGCCCAAGGTTCAGCTCTGGCACCAACAACCTGTCAACTGTGTCAGCAAACTGCCTTACCTCAGAATCAGGAAATGGCCATAGAGTTCTAAGCCTCAAGGAACGAATCGACAGGGGACTCGCTCTGTTCATGACCACTTCTTCCACAGTCCTCGAAGTACTTCCGAAGGAAACCACCCCCCACTCTGCTGTTTGCGGCCCTGAGAATACGACATCAGTCAGAAGGGCTCTCTCCCTCAGAATCTTGTCTGCGAGTCTTCTCACGAGCCTGTCGTGAGTTTCGGGGTCCGAAGTCATCCTCAGCCCATTATTGTCGTGGGTTGAACCGGTCACGAGCAGATTGTGGCCATCACCAAATCTTGGCATTATTGCATGTCCGCTCGCATCAATGCCGCCAAATGACGCTTCTCCTGCTCGTGCGAATCTTCTCTGCACTGTCACATCTCTGTTTCCTGTAATAACAACCCTCTCTCGAGAGTGAGCGACAATCTCGTCGGACAGCAGTATCGTTGGATGCCTCAGGCGTTCAGACAGGAGGAAGGCCCTCAGGGTCAGCTCATAAGTCTCTTCTGCTGAGCTCGGAGCAAGCACTATGCTTTCGTAGTCACCATGAGACCCCCATCTGGACTGCATGACGTCTCCTTGGGCAGCCTTAGTTGCTTGCCCTGTGCTCGGGCCTGCTCTCTGAACGTCCACAATGACACAAGGTGTTTCAGTCATGACGGCATAGCCTATGCCTTCCTGCATAAGACTGAACCCCGGTCCCGAGGTAGCAGTCATTGAAAGAAGGCCACCCCACGAGCTACCAATGATGGCGGAGATTGCCCCTATCTCGTCTTCCATCTGGAGGTACGTGCCCCCCACCAGTGGTAACCTTTCAGCCATGATTTCAGCAATTTCAGATGCAGGTGTGATTGGATAGCCAGCAAAGAAGCGGCAGCCCGCAGCTATGGCCGCTTCAGCACAAGCTTGATTCCCTTGCCAGAAGTGAACCGATCTGTCTTGACCAGACATTCTTGGGACTCTCGATCCTGCGTCGTTCTAGTGTCAAGATAAGATTTCTGCAACAGCTCCCGAGTGCAAGTCGTCAGGAAGACTGCGACTCAATCATATCATACGAATCGCCGGTCTTGAGAAGGATTGGTCGCAGTCTTTGACTCGCGCATCATCCGACGCCAATCGACATTGACTCTTCGTTGTCATCGAAACGAAACATGCACGGCAGTTATCCCGATAGTCTTTTATCAAGCACACCATGTGCTGCTAGGCTGAGCGGCCATGGTCTAGTATGGTCTAGGACGGAAGCCTCCCAAGCTTCCAACCCGAGACGGTTTCGCTGACCGCGAACTGCGGGAGTTCAAATCCCGGTGGCCGCACCATCTTCGTTCGCCATGCTTAAGGGGGAGTTCAACAGATTGGGTCATTGGCGAGTGATGATTGTCATGACCCCGATGAGTCGATTTGGACGATGATATGGATCTTGAGTTAAGAGCTCGCCACTATTACTTTCGGTCACCTCTACTGTCCGTGTGCATTTAATCGTACACCACGCACAATGCTTTTAAGTTCCCAACACGGTGCCCCAGTTGGACTGCAATGTCTCGGGACTATGTTGAGGACGAGCTGAGCCGACACAGTGTGTTCAAGTCAGAGCAATTCCTGTCTGTCGACTATGTCCCTGAAACACTTCCTCATCGTGAATTGGAGCTGAGAACTCTGGCTCAGAGCTTCAAGACTCTCATAACGTCACCCGGTCGGACGAGTCAGAAATTCATCGTCGAGGGGCCTGTTGGCACTGGAAAGACAGCCGTGACCAAGAGGTTCTCAGAGCAGATGGTCCAAGCGGCCAACAGAAGAGGCATTCGGTTGCACAAGCTGCATATCAACTGCCGAGTGAACAAGACCACCAATCTGATCTACATGAAGATGCTTCGTGAGTTCAAGCCGATGTTTCCTCGTAGAGGACATTCGCCTGCCGAAATCCTCCAAATGGTCTTAGAAGTCCTCGACTCCGAAGACAAGTATCTCCTATTGATTATGGATGAGCTTGACTATTTCATTAGACAGAGAGGGGCAGACATACTCTATGACCTCACACGACTTATGGACGACCGACTCAATGCCCCACAAAGAATCTCAATGATAGGAGTAGGGCGCGACATCTCAGTTGACGAGAGCATGTTTGATCATAGTATCCTCAGCACCCTCCAGCGCAACATCTTGCATTTCGAAAAATACAATTCTGAGGCGCTGCACGACATTCTGAGAGACCGAGTTGTGTTGGCATTTGAACCCAACACAGTCATGGACGAGGCTCTCCAAGTCATATCCGACATAGCATCTGAGCGTGGTGATGCAAGGTATGCTATTGAGTTATTGTGGCGTGCAGGTAAGCAAGCCGACCGCGAGGGCTCTAAGGCAGTGTATCCTGACTACGTACGCCAGGCCAAGGCCGACACACACCCTGAGCTGAGGAAGGAGGTCTTCACGTCTCTCCCGCTACAGACCAAACTTCTCTTGCTGGCTGCGAGCAGGCATCTGAAAGAGATTCGTAGTGCTTATGCGACGATAGGAGAGGTGGAGGACATGTATCACACAGTGTGCGAAGAATATGGACAGGAGCCAAGAGCACACACCCAAGTCTGGCAGTGGGTCCAAGACCTAAGCGCTCATGGAATAGTCGACACAAAGCGGTCTGGACAAGGGCAGAGGGGTCAGACTACGCTCATAGGTCTGTCGGACGTTCCTGCAGACATGCTCGAACGCTTCCTTGTAGATCTGCTCAAGTGACTTTAGGAGGATGCTCGAATCATTATGAACCCTGTTTCTGGCATGCGAATACCGATCGAAGATCTGTTCTCTTCAAAAGGGCGCGTAAGAATCCTCAGAGAACTTGCCATGTCTGGTGAGCTGAACATATCGGAATTGTGCAGAAGAGCTGGACTGAACCACAGTTCAACAAAGGCTCATTTGGAGGTACTACTGCAATCCGGTTTGATTGAAGAGAAGACATTCGGCAGAATCAAGATCTACCGATACCGCGTCGAAGACCTGAGGGCGCGTTCTCTGAGGAACTTGTTTGACCTATGGTCATCATAAGAGGTCCAAGAGCAGGATGACCGCCTACTTGTGCCGTCTCTTCTACCTCGGCAACAACTATCATGGTTCTCAGTGGCAATTAGGACTACGCACGGTCCAAGGTGAGCTCATAAGTGCAGCTGCAAAGTGGAGTGGGGAAGAACACTCACCGGCCACAATCCAGTTATCAGGACGCACAGATGGAGGGGTACACAGCATAGGTCAGATAGCAATGATAGTGTCCGGCGTACCACTAGACATCAACCAGATCAACAAACATCTACCGAACGACATCACGCTCTGGGCTTATGCAGTGGCCCCGCCTGGGTTCAAGCCACGTCACAGCGTGCTTATGCGCCATTATAGATACTACCTCGACACATCAGAGATGAATCTTGATGTGGCATCAATGCAAAAGGCTACGCAACATCTCATAGGGTCACATGATTTTGCCTTGCTTTCAAAACCAGACGGCAACAGATCATCCAGGGCGACGCTTCTTAATGCCTGTATTACGGGTTCTGAAGATATGCTGACATTGGACACGTACGGAACCAGTTTTCTATGGAAGCTCGTGCGGAAGATAGTGTCTCTGCTCATTCACGTTGGAACGGGCGAACTGGCCCCCGAAGTTGTCCCTGAAATCCTTCATGGGCAGACGGTGATACACAGTGGGATCAGGCCTGCCGCACCCGAATGCCTTGTACTCATCGAAGCAATCACACCAGTTCGTATGAAACGGAGCAAGCTGGCAGTGAAAAGAGTCCAAAAACAGATGTACACCCAATTGGGATTCCTTGCGAAATCGACTAGGACCTTGTCTGCTTTGAGCGAGGACTCTCTTTTGAAGCAATAGATGCTCTACTAATACCAAGCCATTTGGCAAGTACATTACCGGCTTTCGGATCTCTTGTTGCGATTTGTTCCACTGTATCATAGAAGGCCCGACCTGCTCTTCTCCTAGAGACTCTGGACAAATGCGAGATCTTGGAAACGGCATCTGCATTCTTGTCCCATTTTCTGGCGCCACGCCACACGAGAAGGGGCCAAGACGGTTCCGAATAGTCTAATCGTCGATACGGTGTATCCGAGCGACTTGCTACAATCCCTACTGCAAGGAAATCTTGGACATATGCCAGCAGTTTCCAGTTTTGTTCTCTCCGTATTCTGCCGAGCGCCAAGTCAGATAATGACAATGCTTCAAACCCCTGGCTTAGCTCATGATAAGCTGTAAGATGCAGATGCAGATTCTCCTCGAGCCAGAGCACCAACTCCTCAGGATCAACGTCTGCCTCTGATACGGTTCTTCTAGCTACACTAGGACTAGTTGCCATAAAGAGCCTGCTTAGGGTTTCCTTGACACCACGACGAACATCCCTTGACGCCAAGGAACTGACCCCCAAGGTGACATCACCAACAGCAAGCACCTCCAAGTCAGAGATGGCCGCTCGCAGGTCGCCACCTGACTGGTCAGCTATGTCCTCAAGGACCGTGTCCGTGATTTCGAGTCCATTGAGCACTGCAACTCGTTTCAGAACGCCGAGCATGTCTTTTGCATCTATGGGCTTCATATTGAGTACTCGACAATGTCTTTTCAAGTCTTTCAGGCGAGGGCTTTCGGGATCGTTGGCAGTCATAACTAAGGGGTGGATAGTTTCTTCTATGACTTTCAGGATAGCCCCAGCCCCACCCCTGTCACCAGTACCAGAGAGGCCATCAACTTCGTCCAGCAAAATGATGCGCATTCGTCCGTCAAGGGTCTGTTGTGTTGATGCAGTCCACACTTGCGTTTCTATAACTCCCTTGTTGCGCTTGTCACTCGCATTGAACTCGACTAGTTCAGCATCCAAGTCCCTAGAAAGTGCAACCACAGCTGATGTCTTGCCAATTCCTGGCGGTCCTAGTAGCAGCATCGCCTTGACCTTTGGCGTTTTCCGTTTCCAAGAAGCCACCCAGTCACTGAGCTCTTGAAGAGCCTCATGATTACCTGCCACCTGATCCAGACTCTGCGGCCTGTGCTTTTCAGGCCAAGGCAGACCTTCCTCACTCATTCCGATTCCTTCTGAAGTCCTACGAAAGACAAAAGCGCTCCAAGCTGAACCTCTCCGCTTGCTCCTTCAGATATACGAAACTCGGCTTCTGCCGTCCTCTCAAGAAACACCATTCTCAGATGTTCTGAAACATCCTGTTTCATGATCTCTCTATGTACCTGCCGTATCAAGTCAAGGGATGATAGTCCTTGATGATAGATGAGATCTCTGAGGATTTGAAGCGCCGCGTCACATTTGCCAGACTGTGCCACCAGTAGCATTTCATGCACTCTCTTGGGGTCTGGTTGGCCTGATATCGCGTAGACCACTTCATCGGTGACACTTCTACTTGCAGCGGCTGCAGCCTGTAGTAGATTGATTGCAGTCCTCATGTCTCCCTCCGCAAGATACAGTATGGCCTCCTTTCCACTGGAAACAAGTTTGACATTCTCACTTTTCGCGATGTATTCAATTCTACCTGTGACACTTTCATCTGAGAGCCGGGCGAACTTGAAGATGGCACATCTTGACTGGATTGGCGGAATGATTCGACTAGAGTAGTTGCATATCAGTACCATTCGACACGATGCCGCATTTGCCTCCATCGTGCGTCTCAGAGCATGCTGTGCGTCACTCGTCAGGTGATCGGCTTCATCCAAAACGAGGATTTTGAACGGCGCACCCCCTGCAGGAAGAGTCCGTGCAAAGTGCTTGATCTGGTTTCTCACGACCTCGATTCCTCTCTCGTCACTGGCATTCAGTTCCATGAAATTCTGTTCAAACGATTCGGCAAACAGATCTTTTGCCATCGCGATAGCTGCAGTGGTCTTGCTCGTTCCGGGTGGGCCAGTGAAAAGGCAGTGAGGAATATTCCTGTTCTCAACGAACTTTGCCAGACTCCTGATCACCGACTCTTGGCCGACTATATCTGCCAGAGTCGATGGTCTATACTTCTCGGTCCAGAGGTCCATACTCATCGACTTTCATCATCCTACTCTGGGAAGCTTGTGACACTTCAGTGTCGCAGGATGAGAGAACTCGCCATCGGCCCTTAAAAGACCCTTCGGGCAAGCTCAGTGCCGCCATTGCGTTCCAAATGATGAGCCTGACCCCACGGGAAGGGCTTTATGAGGGCCACACCAACTTTGCATCCGTGCTCTCATGATGAAGATCTGTGACGACATCGGTGAGATGGTGGACCGATTTAGGATGACTTTTCTTAACGACGTCAGGGAATGTATATTCAGGAAGGATGTTCCGACGATTACTGCCTGTGCCCACCAGATGGGTCCTTTCCACCAAGGTGATCATGCAGACTTGCCAAACTGGGTCATTGAGAAGTTCCTGAAGCACAATCTCGTTGACCTAGCAGCCGAGGACGCCTATGAGTCCCTGAGAAGAGTGGAGAACCTCTATAGAGAGGACGAGAAACAGCCACACAAGCTTCAGCCATTTCATCCGAATCTCTATGCAGCACTCAATCGTAAATTACTGCGGCTTGAAAGCGACAAGACATCGCTAGACCCTAGGAGCTACGAAGAGATTGAGAAGCTCAAACGGATAATTCCATTTCTGGTAGAATCACGTCTGTCCAAGATAGTACGTGCAGCGAAGTCCGGCGCCTATCTCGAGATGCGCAAACAGATGGCCAACGAGGAACGCTGGTTGTGTGAAGAGCTCTCACGAATCGTGTCTGAATGGCGTGACCGTGTGATGAGATAGGAGAAGCCAACACAGGAGCTTAAATACGAATCAACATGCCTAAGCAGTAGACGCAGAGCAGCTGCCCGACCGCGTACGCCGTCTAGAGCAAAGATGTCGAGGCTGGAATCGATGTCAGGTCATGATGAGGGTCCACAAGAGAGATTCGAGGAGTTCCTTCGCACTTACAAGGATGAGCATGGGAATCTCACCTACTGGCCCAAGTGCCAGCAGATGTCTCTCAACGACGAAACGTCGCTCGTGGTAGACTTCCAAGACTTAGTGAGCTTTGACAACATGTTTGCAGTACTGGCTGCCGAGAATCCAGAATCGTTTCTCAGTACAGCCAGCAATGCATTGCTTTCGATTCTCAGAATAGAGGATCCTGACTATGTGAGTAAACTGGACATCACCACAATCAAGATTCGGATAATCAACTACTCCGAACACGTTCCTCTCCGGCACATAAGATCGAAACACATAGGCAAAATGATTCAGATAAGCGGAATCATGATGCGGGCAAGTGAGGTCAAGCCCCTCCTAGTCGAAGCTGTCTTCAGATGCAGGGTCTGCGGACAGGACATACCACAGGCACAGGAGGACGGCCGTTATACTGAGCCTCCGCTATGTCCTACCTGTGGCAAGAAGACAGCCATGCGACTCATTCCTGAGCAATCCAGATTCGTAGACTGGCAGAAAGTGAGAATACAGGAATCTCCCGACGAGCTTCCTCCTGGGCAGATGCCGAGGTCGGTTGATGTGGTTCTCGAAGGTGACATTGTCGATCTGTCTCGACCTGGCGACCTAGTGAAACTCGCAGGAGTACTTCAGACGACGCCTGACTTCTCGCGGCACGGTGGCAGGTTGGCCACGTTCAACGTCTTCATAGAGGCCAATGGCGTTGAAATCGCCGAAAAGGAGTACGAACAACTTGAGATATCGGAGGAAGATGAGAAGCGCATACGTGAATTGGCGGAAGATCCCTATGTACATGAAAGGGTGTATGCGTCCATCGCGCCCTCTATTCATGGTCATGAACACGTGAAAGAATCCATTGCCCTGCTGCTGCTCGGGGGCGTGGAGAAAATACTGCCTGATGGTACACACCTCAGAGGAAGGTCTAACATCCTGATTATCGGTGATCCAGGTACTGGGAAAAGCCAAATCCTCAAATTCGTGGCCGGCCTTGCTTCACGTGGTCTCTATACCTCTGGCAAAGGCACTACTGCAGCAGGGCTGACGGCAGCTGTGATCCACGATACGGACACAGGAGCCATGACGCTTGAGGCGGGAGCACTGGTGCTAGCTGACCAAGGAATTGCATGCATTGACGAATTCGACAAGATGGACCCAAACGATCGGACCGCTATACATGAAGCTATGGAACAGCATACGGTCAGCATAGCCAAGGCCGGAATCGTCGCCACGCTCAATGCAAGGACCTCAATTCTGGCCGCGGCAAATCCTGCTCTGGGCCGATACGAGCCCTCAATGTCGATACAGGACAACATAAAACTCCCATTCACGATTCTCTCAAGGTTTGACCTGACTTGGATACTTGTAGACACGGTTGAGCCCACGAAGGACAGGGAGCTAGCTCAGTTCATACTAAGCATGCATCAGAGGAAGAAAAGCCCAATCAAGGAAACAGTTCCTCCAATAGCGCCTGAGTTCTTGAAGAAGTACATTGGTTACGCCAATCGCTATGTGATACCTCAGCTCACAGCTGAGGCTGCTGAAGTCATTGAGAACTTCTATGTAGACCTCCGCAAGAGTGCAGAAGGCGGCGCGGCGCCTGTGCCAATCACTGCTCGTCAGCTGGAATCATTGGTTCGTCTTGCAGAGGCAAGAGCAAGAATGGCTCTACGTCCCAAAGTGACCAAGGAAGATGCCCAGGCGGCAGTCCGTCTGATGCAAGAATCGCTACGAATGGTTGCTCTAGACACTACGACTGGGAAGATCGATATAGACCGACTTGTGTCTAAGATGAGCGCTGCTCAGCGGAGTTCGTCAGACGTGATTCTGAAAGCCGTGAAGGATATGGAAGCCGAAGGCTCTCCAGTTGTGAGCGAGGATGCATTGATACAAAGAGTTACTGCCATGGGTCTCTCAAAAGAACGTGCTGAAGAAGTCATCAAGAAGCTTGTTGCAGAGGGCATCCTGTTCAACCCACGTGAAGGTAAGATTAAGCGGGCTCAAGCATGAGAAAGGAGCCCATAAGATCTTGAACGGGGCGGACGACAACGCGTCTTGACGAGATTCCAATAAACCAGCAAGTCATTTCCTTACTCCAAGAGAGTGGCATATCCAATCTCTTTCCGCCGCAAGAGGCGGCCTTCAATACCGGTGTGCTTGATGGAAAGAACCTCGTGCTTGCAGTCCCCACCAGCTCTGGCAAGACACTGGTCTCTGAGATTTGCATGCTCAAAGCCATACTAGAGAGAAAAGTGAAGGCGGTGTATCTCGTTCCGCTCAAGTCTTTGGCGCGAGAGAAGTACGACGAGTTCAGGAAGTATGAGAAACTTGGAATACTGACAGCGATGTCTGTAGGCGACTACGATTCTCCCGGGGCGAAGTTATCCGATGCAGACATCCTCGTGTTGACTACCGAACGAGCGGATTCGCTCATTTGTCACAAACCTGAGTGGATTGACGACATCGGGGTCGTCGTGGTTGATGAAGTCCATCTAGTCAATGACCCCTCCAGAGGCCCGACACTTGAGATGGTAATCGCCAAAATCACTCAGATGCTTCCAAACATCCAGCTGATTGCTCTGAGTGCCACAATACCGAATGCCGAGGATATTGCAGCTTGGCTGAAAGCGGAACTGGTCAGGAGTTCATGGCGGCCTGTTCCTCTCAGTGAAGGAGTCCTTTTCGAGAGCAAAATCAGATTCAGCAATGGGTCTTCTCGACCGATTCGGCATGCGCGAGGCGAGGAGCTGGCTGATCTCGTCTGTGACACATTAGATGAGAATGGCCAAGTCTTGGTCTTTGTTTCAAGCCGCCGTTCTGCGGTGTCGGTAGCAAACAGGACTGTACCCATTGTACGACCCTACATCTCCCGGAGTTCCATGGAAACGATATCTCAGGCATCCGGTCGGATAGCAGGGGGCCCCAGCGCTCCTGAGGCGTCCAAGGTGCTGGCTAAGATGATGCAGGCTGGTGTGGCCTTTCATCATGCAGGTCTGACAGGTCCGGAGCGCACGACAGTCGAAGACTGCTTCAAGGGTAATCTACTGAAGGTGATTGTTGCTACTCCGACGCTGGCGGCCGGGATCAACTTACCCGCGAGACGTGTTGTGATACGCGATTATCGTCGTTACGAAGAGGAGCGTGGAAATCAACCTATTCCTGTGCTAGAGTACAAGCAGATGGCGGGTCGCGCAGGCCGCCCCAAGTACGATCAGTACGGGGAGGCGGTCCTAGTAGCAAGGACAGAAGAGGAGTACGACTTTCTGATGGACCACTACGTTTCATCTGAACCCGAGGAGATCAGATCCAAGCTGGCCTCAGAGTCTGCAATCCGTTTCCATTTGTTGTCATCTATAGCTGGAGAGATGACACACAACAGGGAAGAGATAGATCGTCTCATGGATGGCACCTTCTTTTCTTATCAGTTCAATCGCTGGGAGATTGACCACTACATCTCCTCTGCACTGGATTTTCTTGAAGAGGGCCGATTAGTTGGGCGGAGCAAAAACGATGAGCTCTACGCGACCGGTCTGGGGGAAAGGGCCGCAAAGCTGTACATTGATCCTGAGACTGCTATCTTGTTTCGAGATGCACTATCAGAGGTCGAGGCCTTCCATCCACTCGGTATGCTCCATCTCATATGCAGTACCCCTGATCAGCCTCTCACACATGCATCACAGGCCGAAACCGAAGACTGTGAAGTCTTCATCGGTGATCATGAGGGTGAGTTCATTGTTGACATATCCGAACAGATGGATGACTATGAAGAGTATCCGCGTTTTCTTGCGCAAGTCAAGACCGCGCGAATGTTGAATGACTGGATATCTGAGCGAACAGAACGAAGTATCACTGAGGACTACGATGTAGGGATGGGCGATGTTCATCGCTACATTGAGGCTGCGGATTGGTTGATACACGCTGCATCTGAGGTCGCTCGAGTTACTGGCAGGTCGCAACTGATTCCTTCTCTGCATGCGCTTCAAGTACGGGTCAAGAACGGCGTACTTCCAGAGCTATTGGAGCTCGTCGGTCTGAGAGGCGTCGGACGCGTAAGAGGTCGAATGCTGTTCAATCACGGTCTGAGAACTCTTTCCGACTTGTACCGGGCTCCAGTAGAAGAGATAGCCAGAGTACCTGCAATTGGACTCACCATCGCCGAGTCCATAAAGCACCAGCTGGGTTTCGAAACGAGTGATGCTGGCGACAAAGTTCCAGCCACAAGCGAGCGGGATGACCAGTCTGCTTCAGCACAGACACTGCTTGAGGAGTTTGAAGACGAAGACAGCTAGAGCAGGATACCCTCTAGGTTTTTCTCAATTACCTTCACCAAATCCCCTGTATAGCGTGTGCAAATGTCGCTCTCTGAGTGGCTCTCTCCATGTTTCGTTATTTCACGGCCGCACAATTCCTCAAGAAGATTCTGGGATGCGCTGCCCACTACGTCCAGATTGTATCCTCCTTCAAGGAAGAATGCAAGCCTGCCCTGTGCGTTCTGTTGAGCAATTGCCTTGATTCGCCTATTCATCATGGAGATGCCAGAGTTCGTGAGACCCATGCTCGTCAGAGTGTCCTGAAAATGACAGTCAAACCCGGCCGAAACGAGCACGAATTGAGGCTTGTAGGCCTTTGCCAAGGGTTCGACTATGCGATTGAAGACTACATCGTAGGATTTGTCCCCGGCACCCGGGTACATCGACAAGTTCACGGTATAGCCCTTGCCCTCTCCGGTTCCAATCTCATCAGGAAAACCCGAACCCGGGAATATCGTACGCCCGTCTTGATGCATAGTGACATAGAGAACCTTGTTGGTGGAATAGAAGGCTCTTTGCGTTCCATTGCCATGGTGCGCATCGTAGTCAATGATCATCACTCTGTCAAGCTTTCTCTTTGTAACAAGATGATTTGCGGCAACTGCGATGTTATTGACAAAACAGAATCCGAGCGCACTATCATATTCTGCATGGTGCCCAGGGGGTCTACAAAGGATGTAGGCGTTGTTGCTCTTGCCATCCATTATCCTATCGACAGCTCCAATGCCTCCTCCTGCCGCCAACACCATGGCTTCATACGTGAATGCGTTCACTGCAGTATCGAGAGTAAAGAAACCACCACCTCGACGAGACTTCTCACGTATGTCCGTAATGTACCTCCTGTCGTGTAGAGCGTATATTTCACTGAGATCTGGTGGTTCTGGTGTGACCAGTCTGATGTCACCAGCCTTGAGTAAGCCTGCTCCATCTATGTATTTCATGGCCGTTCTCAAGCGTTCCGGACTCTCCGGATGTCCCGGAGATATCTCATGTTTCGTGAACACTTCATGATACACCAAGTCAGTTGTCATCTCAGGATTCCTCAATAGTGTAAGACTCTCAGACCTACAGGATCAATGGCACGCTGATGAAGGCCTGAAACCACTTGCTGTTGGCAGGTAACTTAACTGATATGGTACAGCTCAGTGTAGCCAATCGATGAAGCCGACTAACACACTGTCGGCGGACAACAGCTGAGTAGAGCATCATGGATAATCTTTATCTTCGCGTTGGTCGACGCCAGCCCCGAGTCATGGGTCGGTAGTCTAGCTTGGTATGATTCTTGCTTGGGGTGGTTCTGGCGTTGTTGCCAGCACCACAGAATGCAAGCGGACGGGAGTTCAAGCAGCCGGGGACTTCCCCCGACTGGAACTCATCTCCCCCGGCCCACCATTCACCTCTTTTCGGGAATTTCCCACAGGGTTTCATAGATTGGCCCGGGTGATGTGAGGGTGCTCTTGGTCATTTGAAAAGACGAAACTGTCATTGTACCGGCAGACTCTCTGACTAATGACTCCAAGCTCTTGACAATCCCCTCTCTATCATTCACTGCCCGTACTCGGGCTATCGTAGCATGCGCCTTGAACCCTTTCTCAAGAGGATACCCCAGATTCGCCAGTTCCGTGTCGATTCTTTCCTTGAGATCAGTCATTTCCTGTGCATTCTGCGAAACCCCAATCCATATGACATTCGGGCGTCGTGGGTTTGGAAAGGCACCGATGCCCTCCACCTGAATTGTGAATGGCGAAAACTGCAGTACGCCCAGAGCCTTCCTCATCTCATCTATTCTTGATACTGGAGTATCACCAAAGAATCGGAGTGTAAAGTGTATGTTGTTCTTCTCCACGAGCTTAAGTTTGGCAGCTTTACTGTCAAGTCGACTCTGAATACGTGATATTCGAGCAAGGAGCGCATCGTCTCTGATGTCAATACTTAGAAACACCCTCATCTTTTCTGACAAGTGGCACGCCTCAAGTCTTCTCTGAGTGAGCTCCGCCTGATTAATACTAGCGTTACGTCATCCGCGACGAACGCTTTCAAACGGCGCCATGGGAGGACGAACCCGGCAAGGCTAGTTGGATCAAAGGCTGAAGGCATCTAAGAGTGATTTCTCACTGGATTCTGGTCCATATGGTTAGATGTGTCGACACCAGTTGCTGGGAGCAAGCAGTGCCGACCACAAAGGAGATTTAGCACACATCTAGACTCAGCTGTGTCAGGTTGGACATATTGTCATGAATCTCGTCATTATCACAGGAATGCCAGGTGCAGGAAAGAGCGAACTAGCGCAGATTTTCCGTGATGCAGGTTTTCCAGTCATTGTGATGGGTGATGTCATCCGTGAAGAGAGCCGAAAGAGAGGTCTTGAGGCCAACTCCGAAAGCACGAAGAAGGTCATGCTGGATCTTCGTGAACGAGAGGGCCCGGGAGCAATCGCTATTCATTGTCTTGACGAGCTGAAGACGCAGACGTCCCCGGCGGTTGTCATCGAGGGCTGTCGGAGCGTTGCAGAAGTTGAGGTCTTTCAGCAGTACGCCCAGTCGGTCGCGATTGTGTGTATTCATTCATCTCCGCTCACCAGGTTTGCTCGCCTATGCCAACGGGCACGCGAAGATGCTCCTCCAGAGTGGTCAAGCTTCCGGGAGCGCGACCTCAGGGAAATCTCGGTGGGTCTTGGTGGGGTTATTGCATTGAGTGACATAATGCTGATCAATGAAGGATCCATTGAAGTCCTGCGCAAGTCAGGGAGAAGAGTTGTAGCGAGGTTTCAGAAAGATGCAAGCCGTCGTGCGAAGCCGCGTATATCCGACAGAAGACCGAGAACGAGTTGAGAAAGCAATCGCAAATATCTTCGCTGATCTTTCTTACGCTATAGTTGAAGATGAAACGTACTTCGAGGTGCAGTCCTCTCTCAATCGAGTTGGCTCTCTTGACTGGCTTCGACAAAGAATCCATGAGCTCAAGATAATCGATGCTGTGCGTTCACGATTGCTGTCCAACTGGAGTGGAAGTTCAACATGGTTGTGCCTTGATAAGCAGGCCGCTTTCTCAGGAAGGGTCAGAATCGCTGACGACTCTGAAGAATCTCCACCGCTTGGATTCATAGAGATTGTATTGCAGTTTGATACAGAGCCAGAGTTCCAGAGATTCCTGACTTGGTTTGTTCCGCGTACTGCAGACGGACACGTTATTGAGGGCTAGAATCTCAGCACAAATACTTCGCGTGTCAACCCGCTATGCACAGGTACCGGTAGTCGAAGCTCTGGGGTGAAACCGCAGTCAGTCATCAATTGCAGAACGTTCATTTCAGCACTTCCACAAAGACACACACTTCCTCCTTTCGACAGTAATCCACTGGCTTGTTGCAGGAGTGAACTGACCAGTTTTGTTGCCTCTGCTCCACGGGTCGAGCTGGACCTGCCATATGGAGGATCTGTCACAACACAATGGCATCCTCGTACTGGGATTGAATGGGCATCACCGTGAATGAGAGAATAGTCGGCATCACCAATACTCATCAGATTGATGCGCGCCCCCGTCAACAATCGCCAGCTGAGATCAAGTCCAATCGCTTTGGCTCCGATATGCGAAACCTCGCACAGTATTCCACCTGCTCCGCAGAATGGGTCAAGTACAATGTGATCTGGCATAACACCCGCAAGATTGCACATTACTCTTGCCAAGAACGAGTTCATCATAGAGGGGTGAAAGAAAGGCATCGATCCCGGGCTTCTTCTCCTCAGCTGACTGCGCAGTCTAGACTGGTTTGATTCACACATCAAGACCCGCTGTGGCTCTAGAACAAGCAATATGCTCACAACAGGATTCTTCACGGCAACCTTGGCTCCGGTTGATGTCCTAATTGACTCTCCAAGTAATCGAATGGCTGATTCTCTGCTTCTCGTTTCTTCGACCCCAGTGAGGTTCAACACTCTGATGTAGAAGCTGTCCCCCGGTTTAATCCAAGCTCGAATCTGATCCCAGCAATCGTCTTGCATCATGTCTTCGAAGCTGCTAGACTCAAATACGACGGCACCCGCTTCTTTAGTTAGCGCCGCTCTCTCCAGTATGAATGAAGAAGGGTCTGGATGGCAACGAACGAGGGCCAACGGTCCAGACCAATTCATGCTTGCTTCAATGCCCGATGCGCGGATAAGAGCTTGGACTTCAGCTTGGGCCAGAGTGACATTCTCGCCAGATACCAACACGAAGTATCTGTTCAAACCCCTTTCCTACTCCTCTGTGGCATAGTCTTCTCCACCAGCGAATATTCGCTGCATTTCACCGTAGAGCGTTTCCATCCCTGACATCTGTTTCGCAGATGCTGGTATTACAGTTGCAGCCCCTCCAAGGTCGTCCAACATTCTGAGTATGGAGTCAGAATACTCCCGGAGCAATCCCCCCTCTGAGGTGTCCAGAGCTTCTTCAAGTAGGTAGGAGTCTTCTGACCAACCAACTATCTCTTGGACTTGATTCTCCAATAGTATGTCCTGTTTGCTCAGGACATTCAGCTGAGGTAGTCCGAATCTTATGCTGATCGACAAACCGAGCAACATTGAAGAGAGATAGCCAGCTGGAGTACGTGCGATGTTCGAGTCAAGGAGGTAGATGGACAAGGCTGGGTCTTGTCCCCTGATGCTGGAAATCATCAATGGACCTGAGTTTCGATATGCAAAGAGTTCCATCTGTCCTGGACAGTCAATCAGGACGTAATTCGCCTCTGTATCGACAATCTCTCCCCTAAGCTCGTTCGCGAAGCTGACCGCCATATCTAGGCTCGCAACAAGTGCACCATTTGGCCCAAGACCGTACTTGTTCATCACCTCAGCGTAGTCGACATACTCTCGGATATCGACATCACTAGTGTAAGGCAGATCTTCCACACCCGGGTCGAGATTGACCACTGCGACACTCAAGTCTGATTCTGTCAGCCACTTCTCCAAAGAAGCGGTCAGCATAGACTTGCCCGAGCCAGCTGTACCAACTATGACAGAGCAAAACATCTACTAGACCGCGAAAAGGGGCAAGCTATTCCGGTCTTGAGTTCTTCGGTTGTCCAAATGCGCACACTCCTATTGTTCTACGACTGGCAGTTCTGCGATTTACCGTGTCTCGTCACTTGTCGACATTTGCTTTGGTTTTCGCGCAAGTCTTATCTGTCCACATAAGTCGTCTTGACTCATGGACCAGAGTGAGGCGCTGCGAAGACTTGCAGAGGCGATAGCTGGAGAGATCTGTCTTGCTGAAACAGACCCCGGTGCAGTCATGAAGAGGTGGCGCGAGCGTTTTCAGATCTCCCAGAAGCATCTTGCCAAGCATCTCAGTGTTTCTCCATCAGTGATAAGCGATTATGAAAGCGGAAGAAGGAAGTCGCCGCGTGTCGAAACTATTCGAAGGTTCGTTGAAGGGCTGATCGAGATGGACGCTGAGAATGGGAGTCGAGTCGCAATGGCACTTGAGAAACTCGTCACTCCTGAGATTGCATCGGACGCCATACTTGATAGCCGCGAGTTCGGTGTACCGGTGCCCGCAAGGCTGCTCATCAAGCACTTGGGCTGCAAGGTGCTAACTCATGAAGGTCTGCTTGACCGTGACATCTACGGTTACACAGCCCTGGACAGTGTAAAGGCGATAGTCGCTCTTACTCCCCAGCAGCTTCTTCGTCTATATGGTGGAACGACCCAGAGAGCTGCAATCCTTACGAATGTTTCAACGGGCCGCTCTCCTATGGTCGCAATCAAAGCCAGCCAGATAGGGACATCTTCCGCCGTAAAGCCTGCGGTCGTCGTACTCCAGGGTGTGAAGGAGCTGGACCCACTTGCCATCAGGATTGCAGAGAGCATCCATCTGCCTCTGTGCACATCAAGCCACGCATCAGCAGAGGATCTAATCCGCAGTCTAAGGGCTTTCAATCCGCACGTTGAGTAATAGAAACGGAGGTCAGTGACTTTGGAATTGATGATGGAGGTGAACGACCCTGTTCACGGTTTCATTGGACTCACGGAGCTTGAAGCCAAGATAGTCGATTCTGAACCCTATCAGAGGTTGAGAAGAATAAAGCAGCTCTCAGGAGGGCATTACGTCTATCCGACGGGTACACACACCCGATTCGGTCACTGCATCGGTGCAATGTACCTTGCCGGTCTAATGAGTAATAGGCTCTTGGGTCAGCTGGGGCTCGAAGACTCAATTCAGGAAGTGCGGGTCGCAGCCTTACTTCACGACATAGGCCATGGCCCATTCAGTCATGTGTTCGAGGAGTCGCTGATTGAGAAACGAGGGTGGAATCATGAGGATGTGACTGAATGGATAATTCGTGAAAGCGAGCTAGGGGATTTGCTTGAAGATGGAGGCCAGTCCAGAGACCGCATAGCGAAGCTCGTGCGTGGTCAAGGACTTAGGTCGACTGATGCCATACTGGCCGGAATTGTCGCGGGCCAAGTTGATGTTGACAAGATGGACTACTTGGTCCGTGATTCCTTTTACTGCGGAGTCAACTACGGCCTGGTCGATATCGTCCGACTGATAAACAGTCTTGAGGTTTCGGACCAAGGCACACTACATTTCGACATTGCTGCGCGGGGTGCTTTGGAGTCGTTTCTAGTGGCAAGATATGAGATGTTTCTGAACGTGTATTACCACAAGACAGTACGCAGCGTCGAGATTATGCTTGTGAAGATGATGAATGCAGCTGACAGCGTACTTGGCTTTACTGGCTTCTCCACGCCAGCCGAATTCCTGAAATTGGACGACCCGTTCGTTATCTCAAGTGTGCGTAATCTCAAGCCCGACTCCGTCGAGTCCCGAGAGGCCATAGCTATGGTCAATCTGCTAGACTCGCGTGTGCTCTACAAGTGTGCGTTTGAAAAGGTCCTTCATACTCAAGACAGATTCGTTTCCAAGGTCCTTACGAAGCGGAAAGTCAGAGAAACAATCCAAGACGAGATTGCATCGGATGCTGGTGTTCCCTCCGATGAGGTGATGGTCGATGTACCGACACTGCCATCAGTGCCCTACGATCCTCATCAGATCAATCCCATGGAGATAGGCATCTTCGAGGTCATTGATGGAAAGAAAGTCCCACACAATCTCTCGGACTATTCAAACATAGGACAGATGATGAAGGTGTACTTGGATGTCATTCGAGTATACACACTCGACAAACATCGCACAAAGGTAGGACGCGCCGCACGCGGGATATTCCAAGAGGTACCCGAAGCGGCACTGATTCATATGTGATATCACGTCTTCAGTTTCCTAGGGTGAAGAGGCACCAAGCATTTACCTGTGTACAGTGCTCAGTTGGGACGCGAATCATCTTACACTCTGTCAGCTGGACATATTCTGGTTCAGGAATGTCCGTCCTCCTAGAAGCAGAACTTAGGCTCTACTGCTTCATGTCAGTCAGGGATCGATTCGGGGACTGAATCGGTCACGAGTCGCTTGGGCCTGTATTCCGGAGAGCATGACACTATCCATTCTGTAGGCAGTTGTCAGGCACTCTCTTTTGGAGGATGAACCTGAAACCCTGTGCTGTGTGGTGATTATATAGTGTACGTCAGGAATCAACCTTGAACTGATTGATGTGGGATCGTACGGTGATCGAAGGCCTCAATGAAACCCTCCAGAACATCAAGGCAATCTCTGGAGTTGAGAATGTTGTTCTCATTCAGAAAGACGGCCTTCCGGTCGCCAGTGCAGGTGTGTGGTTCAGCAAGGAGGAGGTCTTTGCAGTAGCTTCCTCCTCGTGTGCAATATTTGGGGTTGCCAAACTCATTCACAGCGGCTTCAATTATCTGCTGATGGAATCAGACACTTCCAAGGTCTTCCTAGCATCATTACCCAACGATCCGGACTACTTTCTCGCAGTCACCACAGCACCCAGAGTCAATCTTGCAGCACTTTTCATTGAAATGAAGGGCTCTCTGTCACGGGTGTCGTTTCTACTGAAGCAAGAGGCAGAGAAACGTCTTCCACCACTTCGTTCCTATGATGCCGAGGAAACTCGGCAGGTATTATCCGGGTTCTCGGTTGCAGAGGGTGGTAGTACATCCTATGCTGCCAACCGCTCAATCATATCACTAGACCGGTCTCAAGCCATGGCGCTTAGGAGCATTCTACGGCAAGTCCACGACAGCGTCAGCGAGATCGAGTCCGTCTTCCTAGCGTTGAGTGGAGGTGTGCGTGTGTCTCTTGATGGATTCACAAACGACAGAATGGCTGCCATGTCATTTGCCCTGTATGATGCATCAGAAAGGGTCGTGAAGACTCTTCGAAACAGTTCTCTTGAGAATGTGTTATGTGAAACGGATCGCATTAGACACTTCATCTACGCGGTGCCGAATGGGGTGTTTAGTCTCTGGGTTGATCGGACCAGTCAGAAGCTGGGGCTGATTAGGCTGCTATTGAAGCACTACATAGACGAAACTCGAAGGGTGCTGGCTTCTGCCTCCATGGTGAAACCCACTGTTCCTGAAGACCTCAGGGAACTGCTCATGTCCGGCACTTCCGGAGGTCTTGTTCTTGCGAGGCGAAACCAGTGACTTACTCAATCATGCAGATGATAGAGCTGGCGAGCACTGGCTTTCCATTGCTCTTGAACTCGGTACTGGGTCGAATACCCATCTTGGTGGCGGGGGAGGACACCGAACTAGTGGATGACCTCACGGAGAGTCTGACAATGCTGTGTCCGCACCGTCACAAGTTTGTCTTCTGGCGTGATTTCACTTCCGAGGCGGAAATCCGGTCAGTATGGGACGAGGAGCGGCATGACTACGAAGTGAACCGCACCGTCGTGTGCTGTCTCTCGACTAATCTGACGCTGGCTCTCGATCGGATTACACAGTTCATGGGGTGGATAGTATCAATACCCTTGAGCGCTGACGTTCTCGGACTTCACGTGACGGAGGAAACTCTTGTGAAGGCGGCGGCGCACATCCTGCGGACTTCAGGCAACTGTGGCATACTGAGAGTCACATCACCATCTGCAATCAGCTTTTCGCTTGTCAAGCCAGGTCTGCCTTGTCTGGACGTCGAGAAGAGAATTGTCAGCAAGATTCTCAGCCGAAAGACACAGTCTCTTGAGCGGATTCGGCGTCTGCTCAAGAAGTCACTGCGTGATCTGAATGTTTCCGAGCAGATAGCTGATGAAGTCCTGAAGCTTGATGACGACTCCGAGAAACTGACACATGATATGTTCGAGGAAGAGGTCAACAGCTACGTTCACGCTGCTCGCAGGGCTGTGATGATTCTATCCCGCATAAGACTGGCTCGACAGCTTGGAGCATCCATCACGCTTACCGACCGGAATCTCTACGAGGCCATCGGGTGGGAAACTGGAGAGATGCCTGAGCTGGTCCGCTTCATCAGAGGAGAGTGGCATGAAGACTTCTCCGACTGTGTCAAGGGCGGTGCTCTTTCCGGGTTGGGAGCTTGGGTTGACAGCATGTGGGGAACATAGGAGGGTCGAGAGCAAGATGATAATCGACTACGGCAGCCGAACAGTTGGTGTCAAGATTGTGTTCTTTGGCCCTGCAATGAGTGGAAAAACCACCTCGATAAGGTGGTTATTCTCGAAGTTTGAGTGTGCAGACTGTCTTACATCAATCGAGAACACGGCTGGCAGAACGATGTTTTGTGACTTCGGTACTATTCCATTCTTACTGGGCAATAACTGGACGCTTAGTGCTCACATTTGGTCTGCAACTGGGCAGGACTTCTATAGGTCGACAAGAGAGGTCGTCCTAGTGGGTGCTGATGGTGTGATATTCGTTGCAGACTCACAAGAACACCTCCTGAAGGAGAATCTTGCAAGCTGGAATGAGTTGATGACGATGATGGCTGGCGAAGAACGGCCTCTTCCGGTTGTAGTCTGTCTCAACAAACAAGACCTTCTTGGGGCGGTTTCGGAGGATGCAATCAGGTCTTACCTTAGACTCCCCTCGTCAGTCCCAGTCTTCAGAAGCATAGCAAAGGAAGGGTTCAATATTGTAGAGGCATTCTCCCTTCTGTTCCAAGATGCCATACGCACAAGTATCCTCGCTCCTTCCTTACTGTGAGAACACAAGCAGTCGGAAACCGTCCGTGTCAAGCGGATAGCTTTTTACGACCTCGGACAACTGACACAGTATGGGGTTTCCTCCAGACCCAAACCGTCCATCATGTCGAGGGGTTCCGCCATGAAGTCTGACAATAATAGCACAAGGTTCGTATTTGTAACAGGAGGAGTTCTATCTGGCATCGGAAAGGGTGTGACCACCGCATCGATAGCGAAGATACTACAGTTTCGAGGGTACAAGATCCAAATCGTGAAGATTGATCCCTACCTCAACATCGACCCCGGAACTCTCAATCCCATTGAACACGGCGAGGTGTTTGTGACTGATCAGACGTGGGTGTTTAGACCCGCAAATGATACCGAGTTCAGAATCACCGAGGTTGATCAGGACTTTGGCACCTATGAGCGATTCATAGGGATGAGTGTCCATCCATCTCAGAACATAACCTCAGGGCAGATTTACCTCTCTGTCATTCTAGAAGAAAGAAAGGGCAGTTTCTTGGGCAAGACAGTACAAATAATCCCTCACGTCACTGACTGTATCAAGCGGCGAATCTGGGAAGTTGCCAATAGGGAACCAAGACCAGATGTGCTGCTAGTAGAGGTTGGAGGCACAGTCGGTGACATTGAGGCCATGCCTTTCTTGGAGGCCGTACGACAGCTATCAAGAGAGGTGGGTCGAGAGAGGGCTGCTCTAGTCCACGTGACCCTTGTGCCATATTTCGCTGCCGTAGGCGAATTCAAGACAAAACCAACACAGCACAGTGTTCGTGCTCTTCAAGGTCTGGGACTCCAGCCAGACATCATTGTGTGCAGAGCTGAACAGAATCTTCCCGATTCTGCGCGAAGGAAGATTGCTCTATTCTGCAACGTCCCCGAGGAGAGAGTCATCTCTAATCCCGATATCCCAGTAGTCTATCAGCTGCCACTGTCGTTTGAGGACCAAGGTCTGGGCGAAACGCTGGTTAGTTTCTTTGGACTCGAGCCCCATGTGCCTGAAACAGACTCATGGCGCGAAACTGTGAAAGCGCTCGAAATACACTCCGAAACTGTGACTATTGCGATGCCTGGGAAGTATACAATTCTTAGCGACTCGTACAAGAGCATCAACGAGGCTTTAGCCCATGCAGGGGCACAATGTAGTGTGAAGGTCAGAATAGAGTGCATTGATACCGAATCAAAATGTGAAGAAGACTGCCTACGTAAGGAGTTCGCTGATATTGATGGAGTGCTTTTGACTCCAGGTTTTGGATCGCGCGGAGTCGAGGGAATGATTAATGCAGCGGCGGTGACATTCGAAGACGACATTCCGTTCCTCGGCATCTGCTATGGTGGCCAACTTGGGACAGTGGCCTTCGCTAGGAAGCGAATGGGCTGGCAAGGAGCGAACACTACAGAGGTGGACCCGGACAGTCTCTACCCAGTCGTCGACCTGATGGACGACCAGAGGACGACAGATGAGAAGGGCGGGACAATGAGGGTCGGCGGGCAAGAGGTCCGGATTGTTGAGGGCAGTCGGCTTCACAGCATCTATGGACTGACTGAAACAAGAGAGAGATTCAGACACAGGTTTCACCTCATTGAGAGATACGTTCACCGCATGGGAAGTGAGGGGATGGCAATATCCGCATATGACCCAACGGGGAAGATAATCAACGCAGTCGAGTTGAGGAACCATCCATTCTGGATAGGAGTGCAGTATCATCCCGAGTTCAGGTCTAGGCCGGATAGTGCACACCCGCTCTATGTTGCCTTTCTGAGGGCCGCCTTAGAACACAAGCACAAGAGGGAAACCTAGTGGAACAGAGCCTCGACAAGATGCTTTCCACCCTTGTCGAAGAAATCGAGAGAGTCCAGTCAACTCGTGAGCGTTTTGGTGGGGTTCTGAAACGGATAAAGAGCAACATAGACCTTCGACGTTTTCCCGCAGTGACAACGAATACCGTAGACACTAGCTTTGTAACACGAATACAGCCAACGACCCTATCAGGTCTCAGGATAGTAGGCATCGATGGAGGACTAGTTCGGAGAAGCTTCAGATCGATGGACTTGGTCCTCACACGTGGTATTGCAGTTGTGTTTCAGTTCGGCCCGAAGGAGGGGCCCTCTGTAGACTTCTTTCCGAGTCCATTTCCAAGTCCTACAGTGAAACCAATCATGCTCACGCTTTCCGGACCGGAACTGGATCAGTTTGCGTCGTTAGAGAGAATGGCTACCGAACTGAGAGTGACATTGTCAGTACTCGATGAGTTCCACGCGGATCTGATTCTTGTTGATGGCAGCCTGTTCTACCACCCGCGCGATCGTCCACCCAGCGGGTCTGCCACGAATGACAAGTTTCAGGAAGTCTTAGCACTCTACAGGCAGATGTATCGCAAGGTCAACGAGAAAGGAACAACTCTGGTTGGCATTGTCAAGGACAGTCGTTCAACCCGCGTTGCCACTATATTGGGCGACATCTTACCACATCTCATGAGAGATCCATCAGTCTTCGAAATGATGCAGGGTGTCGACTATCGGTGGTTGCTCAAAATCTCAAGAGACTGTGACATCTTGGACACCTTCTTGGAGGAGGGCGAGAGGACTTTCGCATTCAAGTACTCCTCGGAACTGCAGCAGAATCTCAACTCTTTTCCTGAGGATCTATCACCGTGGGCCTCAAGGATTTGGGTGACATATCTTAAGACCGCACGAGAGGATCTGCCACTGAGGATTGAGGTTCTGGCAAGAGGAGATGACGACGATGTCAAGTCCCTTGACAAGGCACTATCTGCCATAATGCCACTATCATCGCAACATGATGAATATGGTATTCCGACACCAATAGTAGAGGCAGATGCCCGGGCGAGGATCAGCAACAATGAATCACAGCTCATTGTAGATCGATTGATGGCGCTCTCTGGTCTGACCTACACAGCACTCGAAAAGAGGCGGTCTAGGAATCCCTTTGGAGGCTGAGATCTGATGGTATACCCTGAAGACGCCCGACTTGGCACGGTCGTCTGTACAGAGTCCACACCGAATGTGCTTGAGTTTGCATTCGTGGTTGAGGGGGCTGCAGATGAGATCACAGTGCGACGTGGTGAGTTCGTGTCAGTGATGACAGAGAGTGTCACGGTTATAGCAAGGGTTCAGGATCTTGTTCGGACTAATCGGTACTATGAGCATGCAGAGGCGGTGAGAGAGTATCAGTCAAGGGGGGAGCCACTTCGATCGATTCTTCCCACCGATCGCTGGCAGTATACTATCGCAAATGCGCGCGTATTAGGCTTCTGGGATAAGGGCAGGGTTGTACGTCCCTACTTCTCAGTCCCACCGGGAGCCCCAGTGAGAAGGACCGAAGAACAGGTCCTTGCTCGGTTCTTGAAGCTGGAAACTGAGAACGGACTCAGACTGGGCAGATTGTCCCATCATGAGCTTGAGTTCACACCATCAATCGATCGTTTACTCTCGAAGCACTTAGCTATCCTTGCGATGAGCGGTGCCGGGAAGTCTTACTTCGTATCAGTTCTACTGGAGGAAATTCTTTCGCGCACCAAAGAACAGGGAAGACTTGCTGTGGTAGTCTTGGACGTACATGGCGAGTATACGTACCTGAAAGACGCTACCGCTGGCCAATTGGGCGTCTCCGATGGTGAGATTGAGATCGAGCACATCCGTGGTTCACACTTTCAGATACCAGTACCATCGCTGTCTGCTGAAGGATTGAGTACCTTTGTTTCTGACATGAGTGGGATTCAGATACGTGACCTACGGCGAGTAATATCGGAAGCACGGAAGAGGTCAAAGGAGCGCTACACACTCAGTGACCTTGCGGAGCTGGTTCGGGGCGATGACAGTATCAACAAGAACACCAAAGAAGCCATTGTCAGTTGGCTCATCAACCTAGATGAAACTGGTCTGTTTGGCATAGAAGCTGTACCCGATTTGAGCAGCATCATGAGTCCCGGAAAGCTGACTCTAATCGACCTTAGTGACTTCATCAGTCTCAAGAAGAAGCAGATTGTCACATCCTACCTTGCAAGTGAGCTTCTCTTTCTTAGAAGGCAACAGAGAATACCCCCATTCCTCCTAGTCATAGAAGAGGCACATCAGTTTTGTCCCGAGGGTCGTCATGAACTGGCGATTCCAAGGGAGCAAATCGAGACGATTGCTCGAGAAGGACGTAAGTTCTTTGCCCTACTGTGTCTAGTTTCTCAACGGCCTGTAAAGCTGTCAACGACGGTGCTAAGCCAGTGTAGCAATCAGGCTGTCTTCAGGTGTACGAACCCGTACGATCTTGAACACATCGGAAAGAGCAGTGAGGGAATTGACCGGTCTTCACTAGACTCCATAACCACACTCGAAGTCGGAGAAGCCCTTTTTGTCGGAGAAGTGGTCACTGTACCAACCTTTGTCAGAATTCGTCGCAGGAAGATTGAGCCTACCGGAGTCATTGGAAGTCTTTCTGAAGCCATCAGGAGGACAGACAAGTAGTCGCTCGTCAAGCATCTCATAACAACTCTGATAAACGTAAACCGCGCCTTGCAGTCAGAAGAACACTCGGGGCATGAGCCAGATGTCTGACAAGAACACGGATGAGATAAAACTGCTAATCGACCATATGCAATCCGGCCTTGTCGAGCTATTCGACCAGCTACGTGAGCTGCGGCGTAGACTAGGCCTAGCCGCCAATGAAACGACAGCGGATTCACAGACATCAATCGTACGACTCTTTTCAGAAATCGTTTCTCCATCATCCAGTGCAGGTCGTACTGTAGCGGGGTCTCAAGTGCCATCGAGTGATTCAGTCGAGGCCAGACCCGCACCAGTTGAAACTACTGGTCGACTGACGTTACCGAGCATCAAAACCGAAGCAGCAACAGGCGAACCCGAAACAGCGGCAAAGCCTGCCGGGACAGGTCAAGGGACTGCACCGGGAGGTTCCGAACCGAAACCCGGCGGTCGTTCTTCCGAGATCAGTACGACAGTGGCCAGAGTCCTAGATCCCATCGCACATGAGGTGCGCAAAGGAGAGGCCTCAGCTCAGGTTATTGCTGAGTATCTGCAAGCAGCGAAGGACTATCTGATAACGAAAGAGAAACCAAATGAAAAAGTTGCAACTGACATGGGGGTCGTTGACAAGTTTCTAAGAGCCAGGGGTGAGAAAGGAATTCGTCCTGAGGAGAGAGATAACATCCTGAGGAGAATTCGTCGCTGGAGCATAATGCTCAGCCGCTGAGAGAGTCGCATGTGTTCATCATTGGGACGGTCGCGTCCCACACGCTGTTTCTATCCTATGCTGACGCGTGAGCAGTCTCTGCCCAGCCTCATCTCTGCAGGCCGTCATCTGCATCTATTCTAGGTCGATGACGATGCGTTTCACCTTGGTCCTCGAGATCTTCTTGAGTCCATGCTGCCCCGGTTCGTAGCGGCATTCCAACAAACCAGCTTCGGACAGTATCTTGATTTGGGCACTTGCATTGGCCTCAGTTCCTCCGAGGTGTCTAGCTACCCTAGTTACGTCCTTTTCTCCATCAGAAAGGAGTCTTAGTATCTTCAGGCGAGTCGCTGATGAGAGGGCACGTCCTACATGCAGGACTGCATCTTCGTCGTTTACTTGTAGTGTTTCTGACAGTTGACACACCTCGCACGGGTTTGGATGTTGCCCAAAGACAGCTTTATTATACTTGCCGTTTGTGGCCGTTCTTAACACAGCCGACAACATGCCGATATCAATCCTTATAGCCGAACTTGCTGTTTCATTCGCGAGTACTGAGCCTATGGGCGATGACGGCGTGTTCATCATGGGTTTTGACATTCTACCGTTTCAAAGCCCACGCTCAAAGACGAATCCGCACTTTTCATGTATAATGATGCACGATGGAGCAGTCCTGAACGAGTATCCGGACCTGTCAAAACGAAACCTGCTGAATCTAGTGAGAGAGATCCGCCCCAGCTACTTGGCTACGGATAACATCTTTGAGATGGCACCAGACAGCAGATCACTGTTCGAACTGTCGAGCAAGATACCACCTGAAACAAAGCTTGTCCAGGTCACGGGGACGCCACCCAACCAGATACCACTTAGGATCCTTGCACGGCGATACGGGGTTCAGTCCAAGGGAAAGCTCACCCCTCTGGAATCGGCAAGGGTTGCGGCATACTTGGCCTCCATCGGGGTCGGGCACAGTCTCGAATGCTTCGGCGAACAGACTGAGATCAAAGTCACAAGAGGACGAAAGATGGGACGAGGGGGGCAAAGCGTCAACCGATATCGTAGAAAGCTGCACTCAGAGATTCAGCAAGCGACCCGTTTCATAGAATCCCAGCTTAAGGCAGCTGGAATCGAATATGACATTGATGTGCGGGCGTCGGACTTCGGATATGCAAGTTCGCGTCTTGTCGCCTACGCTCCTTTACCTGCAATCCGGGGTCTTGTGGAGTCCAAGAGGGGCGGCGATTTCAACGTACTTGTTACCCCTGTTCGGAAGCGGGCCGAGTTCCTGCCACTGGAACCTAAGCCGGTACGCTCCGAATTCACACCGCAGTACTTCATCTTGGGAATAGACCCTGGCACGACAGCAGCGCTGTGTCTTGTGTCGTTGGACGGAACAGTCGTCTTCCTGACGAGCAAGAAAGGTCTGGCTCGGGCAGACATGATCAGGATCGTGTACGAGCATGGTGTTCCTGTTCTGGTGGCTACGGACGTCACTCCAGTTCCGCACCTTGTCAAGAAGATAGCAAGTACAGTCAATGTGGAAGTCTTTACTCCAAGCAGGCCCATTGCCGTGGCGGACAAACAGGAGCTAGCTCGACAGTTTTCTCAAGAAGCACAGATTGGGAATGCTCATGAGCGAGATGCGTTGACTGCCGCAGTCTATGCGTACAGGAGCATTCTTCCGAAGCTTGAGGAGATTGACTCCAAGCTCCGCGAGGAACAGATTGCAGTCGATAGAAACCACCTGAAGGCGCTAGTCGTCAAGGGTATGAGTGTCAATCAGGCACTAGTGAGTCTTGCTCGAGAGAAGCCCGAAGTCGTTGAAATAACTTCTGAGCTGCAAGTCCCTCAAGAGGAACTGACACAGGCTCGTTTCAGTACGCTCAAAGAGAGGAATGAGGCTCTAGAGAGCGAGAGTCGTACGCTTCTTGAACGCAATGAGGACCTCGAGCGTCTTGTGGAGTTTATGAGGTTCAGAGAAAGCGAGCTTGAGCATAGCTTGGACATAGTGAGTCGCGAAAATTACTGGCATGTGAAGCGCGACCGGGAGGTCGTGAAGAGGGAGTCTGAGCTAGGATGCACGCGGCGCGAAGTGGATTTGCTCCGAAAGCAGGTACAGGATCTGACCAAGCGTCTTGAGTTACTGAGAGGGGTAAGGCGTCTGGAGCTGAGGGGCGACACGCTGGCTGTGAAAATCATTCCTCATTTTACGAGAGAATCAATAGCTGAGTGTTTCCAGAGGGTGAGTATTAAGCCCGGCGACATTGTGCTGTTCGAGGACGCCAGTGGAGGCGGCCCCCAGACTGCGCGCATGCTGATTGATCGGGAGGTGAGAGCTGTAATTGTTGACACACCGTTGTCACATCTCTCAGAGGAGGCGCTGACGAAGGCAGCAGTACCTGTCATCGATGCAGAGCTGGTCGAGCTCCAGAGAGTCGATGAGTTCGCATTCATAAGCCGGAAAAAGCTCGATAATCAGATGCAGGCCTTCATGAAGGAGGTTCGAGAGAAGGCCCGAAAAGAGGGCGAGGATCAACTTGTAGGAATAGTTGAGCGCTACAAGAGAGAGGTTGAACGATAACAGATAAACGGTCCTAGCCTTCAGGTCAATATCTCATTCTCACTCAGGTATCTGAATCCACAGGATATTGTTTCCTCTGATCAGGACTGAACCATACTTTGCCATAGTCTGATTGTCTTGCATCTCCTCTGCATCTGCAAGCGTGAGGTTCATGTAAATATCACATCTTGTGAGTCGTCCGCGGAAGATTCTGTTGTCTTTGAGTTTTATTGAAACAATGTCGTCCAACACATTCTCAAGGGCCTTGATTGGCATCTTCTCCGCAGACACAGACGAATCCTCAAGCGGGCGGGCCCTGTGCAGATTATAAACCCTTTGTTGTACAGTGCTTTCTGACATAGTCGAATCTCATTTGATTGGGTGCTCTCGGCAACATTAAGTGGAACACCAAGTCTTCACAAGCGGAGATGCGAATCTTGCCTCTGACATGTCTCGGGATAGAAGGGACCGCACATTCGTTCGGAGCAGGAGTGGTTTCGGATCAGGGCAAGGTTCTCTCGAATGTCTGGGACATGCTTTCTCCACAGGAGGGAGGCATCCATCCTCGCGAGGCAAGTAGGCATCACTCAGACAAGGGTCCAGATATTATTGCGAAGGCACTGACAGAGGCCGGGATTGGTCCTCATGACATAACTCTGATCGCGTTCTCGAGGGGCCCTGGACTCGGACCTTGTCTAAGGGCAACAGCGACAATGGCCCGATCACTGGCATTGAAGCTAGAAGTCCCTCTCGTGGGGGTGAATCACTGTGTGGCGCACATCGAGATTGGATGCCTAGAGTCGGGGTTCAAGGACCCCGTCACAGTCTATGTTTCAGGCGGCAACACCCAAGTCATTGCTTTTGCGGGTAATCGGTTTCGGACTTTCGGAGAAACCCTTGACATCGCCATTGGCAACATGTTGGATGTGTTCGGACGTACAATGGGAATGCGTTTCCCTGCTGGACCTGCAATAGAGCAGGAGGCCATGAAGGGGCACAGATACTATAGTCTACCTTACTCAGTGAAGGGTATGGACGTGAGCTACTCGGGAATGCTGACAGCAGCTAGGCGTCTCCAAACAGAGCACATACCCTTGCCCGATCTGTGTTTCAGCATACAGGAAACGGCCTTCGGTATGCTTGCAGAAGTTGCAGAGCGTGCTATTGCACACACAAAGAAAGGCGAAGTCCTGCTTACTGGTGGTGTGGCACGGAATAGGCGTCTTGGAGAGATTCTGGCAGGCGTGGCTGCTAGGCACAACGCGCGCTTTCACACAGTTACACCACCTCTTGCCGGTGATCAGGGTGCAATGATTGCTTGGACAGGTATTCTGCAGTACACTGCAGGAGACAGGCTTTCGGTCGCCGAGTCTTATGTGCTACCCAAGTGGCGTACTGACGAACAGGATATTACTTGGAGGAACCTGTCTTGAGGCTAGAGAAATGGGCCATGGGTGCGGAATCAACCATTTTCAAGACAGAGCAATGGGGATATCCAATAGTATTGAAATGGCGTCCTCAGAAACCCTATCTTCTCAAGGACATCGACGAACTGTTGAAGAAGACAAGGACCAACAGAGAGTGTAAGATGCTGACCCACGCTCGCGCACTTGGGGTATCGACCCCGACTGTGCACTGGACGGACCTCGAGAACTATACAATAGCCATGGACTTCATCGAGGGAAGACAACTGAAGCAGTTGGCAAGTACTCTGCCAGAATCAAGGCTTCGTGAAATCTGCTTCGAATTCGGGCAATCAGTTGCACGCATGCATCGAGGCAATGTTGTACATGGCGACCCCACGACGAGCAATGTCCTCATCGACACCAAATCGCGTCTCTGGATGGTGGACTTTGGGCTGGCGGAATGGAATGCGACGACTGAAATGAAGGGGGTAGACCTACACCTCATTCGACGAGCACTTGAAACAACCCACTGGGACCAACAGGAGGTCATGCTGACTGCCACGCTTGAAGGCTATGTGAATCTCCTTGGCAGTGAGGCCGAACCTGCTCTCTCAAGAATGGATGTGATTCGTGAACGAGGGAGATACCACTAGTGTGCCCGGCACCAACGAGCCGATCAATCAAGCCCCAATCGGCCAATTGAAGGCGATTGCTCTAGACGCACGACAACGTTTATATCCGATGCCAAGCCGCGGTCGTGAGAACCCGGTCTTTCGACGATATGACTGAGAGGTTACTCCAATGGCGAGGATGCATACCAGACGCAAGGGCCAGGCCGGCAGCACACGGCCATCGACAATGCAGCCACCCCAGTGGCTAGACAAAGATGCACAGTGGATCGAGAAGAAGATAATAGAGCTGGCCAAGGCTGGTAACACTCCCTCAATGATTGGTATGATTCTTCGCGATCAATACGGTGTGCCATTGGCTCGGGTCGTGACAGGCAAGAGGATACTATCAACCCTGAGAGAGAACGACCTTGAAAGAAGGGTTCCCGAAGACTTGCGCAACATGATTGCAAAGGCCACTGCTATTCGCAAGCACCTTGAGGAACACAAGAAAGACTTGGTGTCAAAGCGGGGACTTCAGCTCGTAGAGAGCAAGATTCACAGACTGTCAGGATACTACAGGCAGCAGAGGGTCTTACCTGCTGACTGGAAATACACTCCTGAGAGCGCAGCAGTTCTCTTGAGATAGTTTTATCAAAACGGGGCCTGCCACTCATATCGGGATGAGTGACAGGGACTTGAGTACCCCTGAGCTGGATAAGCTGCGTGATAAGTGCCGAGATGCTGCTCTAGACAAAGGCTCACATGTGCTCATACTGAGCTCGCCAGCTCCGGAATCTACGCTGCCGAGTGCACTCCTCGGTCGTTCAATCATGAAGTCTGGCGGGATATTCCACATCACGTTCACAGAACCAGTCTTGAACATTGAAGCACTCGGAGCTGTCATCAAGGCACACTCAAGACGCGTGCCCATCGTGATTGGAATCGACATTGTAGGGAACCAAGTCACTGAACTAGGCGAGAACACCCCAATTCTGTTGGGCGGTAGTCTTGACCAGCGCTGCTCATCGTATCCACACCTAGGACTTGGAAAGGGGGTTTCCATCGCTGCATACGCCCTTGCACAGGAGAAACTGGATGTCGGCCCCGAGGAGCTGTTTCTTGCAGCAGCAGGATCTCTACTTGAGAACAGCTCCATTAATGAAGCAGATAGGCAGTCGAGGAGCTTAGTCAAGCTGGCGTTAGAAAGCGGGGTTCTAGAGGAGGAGAGAGGGTTCAGAATCTTTGGGGTGAGTTTCCTTCCACTCACGGAAACCTTGTCCAACAGCATAAGCCCATACCTGCCCGGTGTGAGCGGAGTGCCAGAGTCTTGCGAGGCCCTCCTTGATGATGCAGACATTGCTCCTCAGAAACGCGACGCTCCAATAGCGCTCTTGGCGAGTGAAGAGAAGAAGCGGCTGACTGAGAGGCTTGTCCCAAAGTTAGGCAAGTCTGTGATACGTAGACTACTTGGCCTTGACTTCGAAACAGGCCTGGAACCTGTAGATGGTCCGTTGCGCAGAGTTTCTGGTGTTCAGGCATTGGCTGAGGCTGCATGGTGCAGACAAGACCTAGGTACTGCACAGGCATTATGGATTGGTGATCGCGCAAGGATGTTACGGTCGGCACTTGATTCATACAGAGTCCACTGCAGAGGAGTGATTTCAGGCGTTCAGCACCTCGTGCTGGCTCAGAAGAATCGCGAAGTCGAAAACGTTTCCAGCCATTTACTGGCCGTTCCTCTCATTGAGGCAAGGAGTGAAACCCTTTCGGATGTGGGGCGCATTGCGTTCGAGAGCGGCTATGTTGACCAAGACGTCCTTCTTGTGCTGTACAAGGATGACTGTGCGGGAGTCATCTGGTACTTCGACAGCATGAGCCTTTCCAAAGTCATCTTGGCACTGACCAGCGCAGGTCTGGCTGTAACATCTACCTCAGCAAGGTCGGTGCTGGTCAGCCTATCCTCGAAGGAGGACCGAATAGCCCTGTTCGGCATGCTAGACAAACTGGTCAAAGCAGGTGATTGATGTTGATGGCTGCGACAATCGAGATTGAGGTTTCGCCTGCCGGCGAAGCAGAACGGGTGATGGATGCAATATCACCTGACAACATGCCCTTGCCGAAGGGTCTCAGAATCACTTCTCAGGTCAAGGATGGACGGCTTTATGTCAGTATTGAGTGTGACCGTGGTTTGGACTCTCTGAGGGCCACCATTGAAGATGTCATGAGTGCCATAGATCTCTCAATCAGGACAATGAACTCGACAGAGTAGCTCCGTGTCAATCGACAGGCGATGGCTCGGATAGGTCGTCCTCAGGCAGCTTCCAAGGCGAGGTATCACCAGTCAGAGCAGAGTACGCTGCTCTCGCCTTCGCCCGTGCTCTATCTGCCATCTCCTTGGTTATGAATCCACGTTGGACTCCTCTCTTCAGCAGATGTTGGTCGATTACACGCGTTTCTCCGTTCGCCGGGCTAACCACGTCAATTTCAAGATCCACGTATCGAATCCTGCTGGGACCGTTCTGAGTGTTTGGATAGACCTCGACGCCTGTATTCACATTCACGTATGTCCCTTTGAGCTGCTTGTTCCGAGAGAAATACTCCGTGACAAGGGTTTCCGAACCCGGAACGACATGTGTTATTGCATAGTCTCCTTCATCGGGCGGTGTTTCGATATCATCGGGATATTCAGGAGCAAGCTTGAGCTTTCTGTTGGTGTACCTGAACTGCCTGCGGATGACAAGTTCTCCTTGGTTGACGCTTATGACTCGGCCCCTAGAGAGAATTATGTTCCTGCCGTCCAGCTTCACATGCTCAATGTTGATTTGGTCTTCGACCTTGGGCATGTCCCGATTGAACACTTTTTCCAGCTTCGATGTGACATAGGCTCTCTCGTCTGGCCGCTCTTCTATAATCATCTCTGCAAGATCGACCAACGCCGCGTAGCCGGCGCTCTTGTAGAAGTGGTGGAGTTTCACTGTTGGCCTTATCTTCGCCCGAGTATTATCAAGCGTTTCTTTGACCTCTGCAGGAAATTCGATGTCAGCATTGCTGGTGCCCTCAAACAAGAGCTCGGGTTTGTCAGTTTCAGCGAACTTCGAATAGACTTGATGTGCTGTGTCCAAAAGGTCATCAACTTCATCTCTCAGTTCGTCATCGGTGAGCTTCTCAGCCGAGGTTCTCCACAGAATACCCCAGTTCTCCGAATTCTCGCGGATTTTTCTCCCCAATTCCACCAGACGATTGCGCTCATCACTCATTTTGATCTTAGTACTGAGCCTGACAACGGCTTCAGGGAGAAGTACTGCGGCTTTTCCGGGGATTGTTATACTTGATGAGAGGACTGGGGCCTTTCTACCATAGTCATGTGCTCTGACCTGAATTATGATCGCACTCCCTTGCTTGAGCCCCCTGTCAGGCAGAAGCCCCGATACTCCTCCCAAGTCGACTCTTGTTTGTCCTGTCTTCTCGTCTGCGCCCAAAATCAATCCTCTGTACACAGAACTCTTTGCCACTCTCGGTGTACGTGTTATGACTCCGCCCAAGCGTTTCCGCAGGACATCAGTCAATCGCATGAGGACCGACTCATAGGCGATTGCCACGATGCCCTGCAAATCGCTTCGGTCCCAGATGTCCATGTCTGGAATCTCACTCTTGAAGGGCAGGCCAAACCTCCTTGCCACCTCCGGAGTAGGCTGTACCACCTCAAAGTGGTTCTGCAACAGTATCTGAGTCAAGGACTGGGAATAGATGCCCCTTATTCTTGCTTTGTACATAGACAAACACTGTCCCGGACCTTAGGCGTCAGAACCCCATTCGTAGGGCCAAGGGACGGGAGCGTTTCTTGTCCATACTCCTTGTGATAGTTAGTCATGTATCGGCTCAAGGAGGCTAGAAACATGCCATATCTTTGTCCTTGCATGATTCGGGCAATTCGGGTCTTGACTCGGCTCATCAAGAATCGATATTGCATTCTGTGCTCTAACAGCTGGAGAGTCTGCGCTCCGATCAAGGACAGCTATGGCTTCGTTAGCTGCACGGCGTATGTTCCGAGGGACCGAAGAATCCTCAGATATCTGTTTAAGTAAACGTTTCGACTGTTCTATGTTCTTCTGTGCTTCGGGATCCAACTGGCTCACCTCTGAATAGTCTTGGCGCACGAATGGAGTGCGAACAACCGAAGCTTCTGACTTGGCTCAGACATATCAACATTGCGGCATGGATTTCTTGTTCGGATATGCTGAATATCGCACAAGACGGCAACAGATATTCGACTTTTGAGTCTCGCAGCGGTATACCTAATAACTACACATTGCGAAGTACTGAATGTGTCCAAGTTGGCAGACAAGACTGATGCTCCAATCAAGAAGATGGCCGAGCTGTTGCGCCATGGTGCCACAATGTTGGCACAAGCTTGCCCACAATGCGGCGCTCCTCTATTCAAGGTGGGTAATGACATATACTGCGCGTCTTGCGACCGGCGGATTGTCGTTGCACACACTGAAAAGGAAGTGGAATCTCACACAGTGCGGGCCGTAATCCCACAGCTGAGGGAAACCCTTGTCAAGAAGCTGACGGGTCTCAATGAGTTGGTGGAATCTGAGAATGACGTTGAGGCCCTGACGAAACTGGCGAATCTAATGGTGCTGTTATTGCAAGCATTGCACGGACTGAACGGCATGACTACTGACGAAAACGCACAATGAGCATGCAGATTGTGTCAGGGAGCAAGTGCGTGCCTACTCTTCTTCCTCTTTGAGTGTCTCTGTCTTTGTTCCGCGGCGGAGTCGTGCTCTCCGAGATTTGACCTCTTCCGGTCCCTTCATCACCTTACTCTTTCGTATCTCACATTGTCGGACCGGTACGATCTTCTTGACTTCCTGATTGACTTCGGACGCCAGTTCTCCGAAAACGACCTTCTGAACTAGCTCATCAAAGGTATGCTTCTTTGCGTGATCAAGAATGACCTTCTCAATAGCCTTACGCACAGAGTGTTCTTGGCTGGTCTTGGACCGTGTCGTTGTGAAAACAATCACAGAGATTCGCATCATGAAGTCGTCCTTTGTCAATATCGGACCAATCCAGTCAATTCTGGACGTGCCCCTTCTCACAAGTCCCCGCAGATAGTCTGAGCTCCACTCATGACCATGGAATATAGTGTTGGCCTGCTGTCCCACAACCCCCGTTATCTTGAACCGCAGTTTCACGTGGATGAGATCGAAGTTGCCAGTCAAGTCATAGAGCGTTGGCTCAATAGTGCGACCGATCAGAGCGTCGGGAGATTCCGCAGGCGTGATGCCAATCTCTTTGCTTCCGAAGTAGTCTGGAGTAACTACCTGATACCAGACTTTCTCCCGCCACTTGTCTCTTGTCTTGACGGCAGCAGCAGCGGCGGCTTGTTTTGTCTTTGAGGACATCTCAGCGTCACACTCGTGTTACAGATACTGTAAGACACCCTAGAGAATCTCGACTACTCCCGTGGTCAGACCGTGGGGTCTGGGCGACATCAGACAAGTCTAATAAAAAGGTTGTGACATGGCTGGTCGTGCCAGTCCCTTCGCAGTGGTTACGGTCATACACTTCTCAGCAAACTAGATATGTCCTTGAATGATGGCTCACCTAGGGACATCATTCATGACAGAAATAACATGCCCGCGTTGTGGATTCAAGGATGTCGCATTGGTAAAGAAGGAGGTCCTGAGGGGAGGGAAGATAAACAGAAGGAAGTGGCACTGCCCCCGATGCAGTCATGACTGGGACACGGTCACAGACTCAAGTGGTAATCCCGTAACTGAAAAGGGCTAGCGAAGACTCTGATAGAACCCCGCTCCGTGGGCCTTGCGGCTTTCCTGTGACCGACCGCTGGATGATATACACTTCGCGGAGCCTCGCTGTTCCTGCAATCCTGCAAAACCATTATATCGCCGACAGCTGCTACAATTCGACTGCGCGGAGGTTGCCAAGCCAGGCCAACGGCGCAGGGCTTAGGATCCTGTCACGTAGGTGTACCCGGGCTGCTTCTTTGTCAACCTGAGACCGAATCGCGAGTTCAAATCTCGCCCTCCGCACCAACATCACCAAGGCACTACCGACTAGGAACGGGGACCTGCCGAAGTCAATCACTAACGTTATATTCCTCCAGCAAGGACTCGCTCACGAAGCCGGGGTGTCCCAGCGGTAAGGAGACGGTCTCGAAATCAACACACGAGTGAACCGTTGCCCTAGTGGCTCGTGGGTTCGAATCCCATCCCCGGCGCCACTCGAACAGGTCCCGGTCCTGTCTGGCCGGTTTCTCTTAGACTGGAACACAGACGTAATCGCTCGGTACCAATCATCACTCGGTTGTTCGCATGATTCTGCAGTGAAGAGCGAGTGTCAGAGAGAGCCCCAACTTGTGGCCTGTCTCGAAACTATTAAGACGGAGAAATGATGGAGTCGACATATGGTCGAGAGAGTACTCCTTTGCTATGGCACGCGCTATGGCACAACTGCAGAAGCAGCCCAAGAGATGAGCAAGGCAATCCAGGAACTTGGAATCAGAGTGGATTTAGTCAATCTCAAGAAGGGACCACCGTCGGACCCCCTTCACGAATATGATTTAGTCATCGTAGGGAGCGGTATTCAAGCCGGCCGCTGGACAAAGGAGCCACTCAATTTCATCTCTCACAACGCAGACGCTTTAGCTAAGATCAAGGTGGCTCTGTTCGTCGTATGCGGGTCTGCTGGCTCACCTGATGCGTGTCAGGAGGCTCAGACTGAGTACCTTGATAAAATCGCCGCGTCTTATCCGTCGCTGAACGTCATTTCAACAGGACTCTTTGGCGGGGTCTTTGATTTCAAGAAGTATAACTTTGCTCTGCGGACTCTGGTACGGAGTATTGTGAAGAAACAGATGCAGGGCAACGAGGTCCCAGAAGTAGTCGACTTCCGCGATCTGGGCAAGGTGCGCGCATGGGCCGCAGGTTTGGTCAGAGATGCTAATTCTTGAACTGAATCTCCGGAATGCAGGCCGTGTCAAAGTGACTCCGGAATCATCGAGATCGTAGGAAAGCAATAGGAGTCAGTGCAGTCCGCTCTCATCAAGAGCCCTCTTCATCACATCCCTAGAAATCTGAGCCAGCTTGTCCAAGGAATCTTGGGTCCGTGCACCTATGTAGACACGGGCTTTTGGTTCAGTCCCAGAGGTCCTCACTAATACATATGAGCCGTCACTGCACTCGATCCTTATTCCATCGATGTCAAGTACCCTCTGAACGTTGTTGATTCTCGACAATAACATCTCTCTCACATTTGCCATGAATTGGGGTTTGATTGCGTCTGGACAAGCTACTTGGTCACGCAGCACGGGATACTCAGGTATTGAGGACATTAGCCGTATGCAGCTGCCATTGCCGGCATCGAATGTCATCTGTGCGAGTCGCCCGGCGCCTGCGATGCCATCCATCCAACCACCCAAGTCAGTGAATATGGGCTTCCAAGGCTCAGAAGCAAAGACGATCTCTCTTCGACTGTCCGATGACAGCCTCTCCTGCAGTGAGCCGAGCGGAACCCTCACGACGTGTCCACCTGCAGCCTCAACAACTTCATCTATGACGCTCGATGTGTCGATGGAGGTGACAACCAGTCCCTCGCCCCTCCTCTGCACCTCGTCTCTTGCGAAGAGAGCTATGATTCTGTTCTGGTCAACGAAGCGTCCTTTCTCGTCAATGACCGCAAGTCGGTCTCCATCACCATCGTGACATAGAGTCACAGCAGCCTCCGACTTGGCGCTGACCCTCATAGTGTCAGCTAGATTGCTTGGTGACGGTTCCGGCAGTCTCCCGGGGAAGTGACCATCGTGATGCGAGTTCATCGTTGTCACCAGGAAACCAAGTCTCCCAAGAAGAGTAGGAGTGTATTCCGTGGCCGCACCATTTGCAGAGTCAATCAGAACTCTCATCCCGTCTGCGGTCTGGCTCCTGCTCAGGAGGAAACGCCTGACTCGTTCAAGATAGGTGGACCTGATGTCTGCTCGTGCTACTTTCCCGACATCCCTCCAGCTGGCAACACGGAATGTTCTGGCGAAAACGTGCTTCTCCAGAGCCGCCTCTTCTGACTTGACCATCTCACGCCCGCCTACGAAGAATTTGAACCCGTTGTCTGTTGGCGGATTGTGGCTTGCAGTGACTATTACAGAGGCAGACAGCCCACTGACTATACTCTGAGATGCGACGGCTGGCATTGGTGCAATCGAGATATCCAATGCGTTCACGCCTGTTGACACGAGTCCCGCAAGGAAGGCGTTCTTCAAGGCCACTCTCGATGTCCTAGCGTCCGTGCCAACCGCCACGGTACTGCCGCCGCTGAGGTAAGTTCCGAGAGCACGCCCAAGATCAAGCGCTAGATCCACAGTGACCTTGTCACTAATACCGCCACGGATTCCACTAGTCCCAAACAGCTTCTGCGCCAATGTCGGCTCCTCCTCAGCCCTGCGGTAGTGCAAGATCTGCTATGTCCTTTGCAGTTTCGCCAATTCTCAACAGACTATCCACCACATACAGATGAGTCTGGGGCTCCTTATTTCGGCTCCCAATTATGTCCTGTCTTAGAGATGACGTGTCTGTGATCAGCTTTGCCTCTGCCGCGATAACCCATGCAACCTTGTCAGGATCGAATCTGAACAGGTTCGCTACAGCCGTCGAGAGCATCTCCTTGACTACTGATGCAATGGGTGCGATCTTTTCAGTGAGCGTTGCATCGAGAGATTCATCTGCCCGAGATGCAATGTCAACTGCTAGGTCTGCGATTCTTTCAATATACTGAGCAGCCAGTCGGAAGTCGAGTGCCTCCACAGGCGGGATGCTCATCTTTTCGGACATACTTGGATACTGTATGGCCGATCTCAGTTCGCGAACAATCAGAAAGAAGAGCCGATCCACTTCCTCATCACGCTGGACCACGTCATCTGCTAGGTCTCTCAGTCCAGCAAAGTATGCATCAAGTGCATCACTGAGCATTCTGGACGCCACCAAGTTCATCCTTCGCATCGCCTTACGGACCGGGAGCGTGAAAGGGTCCACAAGGCATTGAATGACAACCTGGCTGTCGTCTTCGTCGGTGACTTCCAGTCCGACAAAACGCTTGATGACTCGTCGCAGGTCATCTCTCTGAGCGTTTGTGATGGGCTTGTCGCTTGTCACCCGAATCTCGTCGAATCCCAGCAAGTAGGTACTGGTTATGGACCAACGCAGGTTCTGAGCTATGTCAATCGATGTGGATTTGGTTTCTCCAGCTCTTGGGAATCTGGGATCTATGATGAGGCAGCCATCTTCACGTTCAGCAACAACAACCGGGTCCCCTTTTCCGAGCTTGTGTCGAAGTATCCATTCCTTCGGCAATATGATTAGAAAAGAGCTGCCCTCTTTGCCTCCAGTCTGCTGCAGCTTTCTGACATCATATGGCATTGTTCTTGTCCCAACCAGACTCGATAATCCTAGGCAAAGTGAGGGTCTTGGCCTTATTACACTTCCCGCAGCGCCACACTGCAACGTGACAGTCGATGTGGTATTTGTCATCTTGGAATGTTTAAAACGAGTCCGAACTCTGTTCATTTGGTGGTGAAGTGACCTCAACAGTCCGGCGTTCGATTCTGGAAAGGCTCATCAGGGCAGGACTTCAGGTCACACCAGATGCACTAGGCTATCTTCTGAGTGCGGATTCACCGCTTGAGCTTGCAGACTCCATAATACAAAGCATGGATTCGGCCAGCAGTCCAGTTGTGCTGACTCGTGAATATGTACAATCCTGCATCGATAGGACCGCACCAGAGGTCATCGACGATCAAGCCCCCTTGGTTCTCATGTCGGGGCCAGACTCGGGTCCATCGGCCGCAGCAGACGCCGCTGCGCCGCCTGCACCAGACACGGACAGCGTACATTCAATTCAGGTGTTGAAGAATCCAGCCGCTTCAATGGTGGGGTCTGCTGGCACAGTAGATGACTTTCTTGCTCTTTTCACAGACAGGTTTCGACGCATAAAGAGGATGTACATGGGCCGGGTAGACACTCACGACGCCGTGTCAATCGAAGTGCTGAAGCAGAAGAAAATCAGCCCACGTCGCAGGAGAAAGCCAGACGATGTAGGCGAGTTCTCCGAGCCAGTTCCTAGCTACACTGTAATTGGCATGGTCAGAGACAAGAGGGTTTCGCGCCAGGGTAACGTGACCATTGATTTTGAGGACTTCGAAGGGTCTATTACATGTGTTATTCCGGGGTCGAGAGAAGGACCGGATGGTCGAAAGCTCTTGGAGAGCGGCAACTCCATACTCCTAGACGAGGTCATATGCGTTTCAGGTCGTATGGACCAGCCCGGCCGGATGATTGCCGACAGGGTGACCTTTCCGGACGTCCCAATACCGCGTGACATTGGTCGTGCCAAACGGGACGTCTATGCCGTATTCATCTCAGACTTGCACTGTGGTAGCTATCATTTTCTAGAAGACGAGTTCGATAGGTTCATCAGCTGGATTAGTGGGCACGACCTGGACAGTACTGAGCGCAGTATGGTCGACCAGATCGAGTATCTGTTTATTGCGGGAGATCTGTGTGATGGTGTCGGCGTCTATCCCGGTCAGCAGGATGACCTCCGCATACCGGACATCGCCGAGCAGTATGCATATGTTGCACGCAAGCTGCGTAATGTACCAGAACACGTGAAGATAGTCTGCATACCCGGCAATCACGATGCGTGTAGGCAGGCATTGCCTAGGCCCCCTATTCCCAACGAGTTTGCCAAACCGCTGTACGACCTTGGCGAAAGGTTACTGATGATGGGCGACCCGTGTCATCTTCGTGTGGAAGGTGTCAACATTCTGATTACACATGGGGATTCTTTGGATGACCTGACAACGCAATTGCCCGGTGTGACCTACGAGAAACCGGATCTGGCAATGAAGGCTCTCTTGCAGAAAAGACATCTTGCTCCAGTCTATGGTGGCAAGACAGAGCTGGCACCATTGACTCGTGACTGGATGGTTGTCGACACGCCTCCAGACATAGTACATTTTGGTCACGCACATCATAACGTGTGTGACAACTACCGGCAAGTGCAAATCATTAATTCGGGCTGCTTCCAGAGGCAGACGGAGTTCATGAAGAAGCAAGGCATCAAGCCAACACCAGGTATAGTGACACTACTTAACCTCAGAACCTTTTCCCCTGAGATCAAGCTCTTCTACAGCTTTGAGGATCAGTCGGCTGGTGACACACGTATCTCATGAGCGTATTTGGCAGCTGTTCAGTAGTTGGGGGACTTGGATTTGAACCGAAATGGCTGCTGGCTCTCTCGATTTCCAAAGTTGGCCGGACACAGGCAGTTCTCAAGAAGCACAGACCCGGTGCTCATTCCATGAAGACAGAGATTATTGTGTCAGTTTCTGCCCAACTAATGGCAAGCGGTGCACAGAGGAGTATCATTAGAAACTCTTGGCTCTACTCCGACAATGCTCCCTGTGATTGCCCAAGCAATTCTCCTGCTATCTTGCTCAGTCGCGGGTCGGAGTCTACGATACTTCCGATGTGTTTCTTGCCGACCGCCAGTCTTATCTTCTTGGTGCGACCATAGCGCCCCTTCGAAACCACGGTTGTGTTGATGAGCCCGAGCATATCCAGCTCACTTATGAGATCGCTAACCCTCCGTTGGGTGAGAGTGTCTAGAGAAAGCGCCTTTGCGATCTCGGAGTAGACGTTGAAACACTCTCCTGTGAATATGTCTCGCTGGCCTCTGTCCGCCAGTACGTATACTGCGAACAGAAGGGCCTTCGACTGCATCGGCAGGGTCTTTATTGCTTCGGTGATCGTATCCCGCTCGATAATCTTCTGAGCTTCACGGACATGCTCTTGAGTGACCTTGTCATCTCCTCTACGTTCTGCAAGTTCTCCAGCAGTTCTCAGGAGATCTAGTGCTCTTCGTGCATCCCCGTGCTCCTGTGCAGCCAAAGCCCCCACTAGATTTATGACTCCTTCATCCTCGATGGCTCCGTCGTTGAAAGCTATTTGCACTCTCTGTTGCAGAATCCCTTTCAATTCGACCGCATTGTATGGCGGGAATATGACTTCCTCTTCTCCCAGCGTGCTGAGGACACGTGGATCCAGCATCTCCTTGAACTTGAGGTCGTTGCTTATGCCAATTATAGATATCTTGCTGTTCTCCAATTCACTATTCATCCGCGTGAGACCGTAGAGAATGTCATTACCTTGGGTGACATCGCGTTTCAGTAGACTGTCGACCTCATCGAGGACAACGGTCAGTATGTTGGACTCTGAATCGAGCTTCCTCTTCAACAGGTCCCTGATTTCATCGGTAGGCAGGCCTGTGAATGGAACTTCCGAACCGTCAGGCATCGTTGCATCAATCTGGTCACAGAGGCGTTTCAGCACACGATAGTTGGTTCCGACAATCCGACAGTTCACATACGGTGTGAGCGGTGATCTAATGCCACTCTGCTCTGCCTTCTCCACAAGCAGCGATAGGACGTATCGGGCAACGACAGTCTTTCCAGTACCCGTTTTTCCATAGCACAGTATATTTGATGGTGGTGCTCCCCGTAATGCCGGTCCGAGAATGGAACCTATCCTTCTCATTTGCTCGTCACGATAGGGAATCTTGTCAGGGACATAAGTTGGTCTCAGAGCACTCCTCTTCCTAAAGATGCCCTGACCCTGCAGGAACTTGTCAAACAGCTTGTCCAAAGGTTTCTCCAAGGTTCTTCAGCTCCATACGAAGACGAGGTACATTCCAATGTTGCGGATGGAACATATGGAGCGCGTGGAAGAGATAAGGCTACGTATTACGTGCAGGTATACTATGTCGTCAATCGAACGCAAGATTGCTCATGCATACCTCTGGAATAGATGACCGAACACTTCGAACAGACAATAATTGGACTCTGGTGCTCACAGAAACGCGGGCTTAAATGGGGACCGGGGCCATCATCCTTCCGGTCCGCCATGAAACCAAGCATTACATTTCACGGCCGTCGGTGTCGAAATGAGGACGGCCCAGTTGCTGTAGCATGGTGGTTCTTCGATCAATCGAAGCAGAAGAGAATGGGACTTCATTCAGTTTCATACGACCTTTCCCTTGGGCTGGGTGGTGAATGTGATTGCGGCTGAGGGATCTGGAGATTGCTCTGCAGTCCATTGAGCGGCTCAGCGAACACGACGTCAATCTCGAGAGCTATCCCACACCACCAGTAGTAGCTGCCGCTGTACTCTTTGCCGCTCAGATGGAACACGGCGACATAGCCAACAAGACAGTGTTCGATCTCGGGTGCGGGGATGGTGTGTTTGCCATCGGAGCTGCTCTGCTTGGAGCACAGCGAGTTGTAGGAGTCGATGTTCAAACCAAAGCCTTAAAGGTCTCTCAAAGAAACTCAGCCTCGCTCGGGACAGAAGGCACGACAGACTGGGTCCTGGGAGATGTCAACTCCTTAGAAGTAAGAGGATCCATTGACACTGTGGTGAGCAACCCGCCCTTCGGGGTAAAGAAGAGAGGGGCGGACCTGAAGTTCCTGAGGAAGGCAGTATCGATTGCGGGTGTGACCTATAGCATGCATCTCGCGATCGAGAAGAACCGTGTCTTCCTGAAGGAAGCGATAGAGGAACTCGGAGCAGTGGTGACACAGATTGAAACATTCGAGTTTCCGATTCCGAGAATCTACGACTTCCACAAGAAGGAGAAACACCTGATTGGTGTTGACCTCTACCGCATATGTAGGAGAGAGTGTGACCAGAATGGCTGATGTGAAGAGCGGCGATATCGTTGTCCCAGGAGACCGCCTATGTGTCATTGAGGAGCTGTCGCCCAGCGATGGCACTTATGAGAAAGAGGGAATTGTCTATGCCGCTGCGTCTGGGGGCGTCCATATCGATCTGAAAGACCGCAGCGTAAAGGTTCTCGACCATGGTGGAGCCACAAGGATTGCGCTCCCAGTCAGAGGCGATATTCTGGTAGGTGAGGTCGTAAATGTGTATGAGCAGCGGGCAGAGGTCAGTCTAGTGAAACGCAACGACGTGGATGTTCATAGCCCCTTCATTGGTGAGATACACATAAGCAACGTCACCCGCCGATACGTCAAGTCAATGCACGACGAAATCAGACTTGGCGACATCATACGTGGGATGGCAATGAACACACATTCAATACCAGTGCAGCTCACGCTTGTCGGGCCCAACTTGGGCGTCCTGCTCGGCAAATGCTCGAAGTGCGGCAACCCGCTCACGCTCACCACTCACAACAATCTGGTGTGCCTGAGTTGCGAGAATCGAGAAACCCGTGAGGTCGCAACCGACTATGGTCAGAGATTCGGTCTAGAGCCGCGTCCTGACCTCGCGCCCAAGAGAAGGCCATATGATGAGCGACGGTACGACGAGGGTCGAACAGGCCGTGACCGTGAAGGCTATGGTGAAAGTCGTGGCCGGCGTGACCGTGAAGGCTACAATGAAGGCCGTGGTCGGCCTGGTCAGTTTCGCGAACGAACCAGAGGGTCGTCATACCGACCCAGTGACCGCAGGGGACAAGATGACGACGGGCATGCCAGAGGAAGGAGGCGTTAGATACGGAGATAAAAGTCATTGAGAACACAAAGTATCAGTTGGTAGCCGAGATACGCGGTGAAGGGCACTCATTCTGCAATCTATTGCGTAAGACCCTCCTTGAAGAGGAGTCTGTGGAGTTCGCTGGCTACAACATCGATCACCCATTGCTTGCCAGTCCTGTGTTCACTCTGAGGACGAAGAGGCGCCAGGCAAATGTGGTTCTTAGAGAAGGCCTTGACAGGATGCTTGCAAGGACCGACGAATTTCGAAAGCGGTTTGAGCAGGCGGTTTCAGACCATGGCATCGACCAGAGCGCCTGAGTCCGTCAGCTGTGGGTGAGTCAATTGGCTTGGGATCGCCTGACAGAGCACAAGAATATCCGTGACATTGTGAATGACAAGGGACTTGCCAAGCTCGGCGACAGCCTTGTGAATCTCTGCTATTCTCTGGCCAAGTCGATGGTCTTGGGGGACGTCACGGGAGAAAAAGTCCAGGACCGTGTGCTTGCACGAAGCATTCGTGCAGTCCCATTATACACGCAAATCGGACACAAGACGGACATTGGCCGCGCAGCCGATGCCTATGAGGCGATTTTCGCTTGGCTCTGGCTGAAACGAAGGGTTTCAATCGAGGCCGCCGTTGACATTATTGTGAAGGCATTGCCAATTGGTCCAGAAACAGGGCGCAAGGAAGAGGGACAAGTCGCCTCTCATGCTTTCCAAGTCTTGCTTGAGCAGACTGCATCTCAGCTACCTTCTGATCCTCTTCACATTGATATGAGCCCACAAAACGGATCACATCCAGTCAGCAATCCTTAACTGATGAAGTTCGCTTCGATGCCGGGCACGGGGTGCCACTATATGCAGTTCTGTGAGAAGTGTGGCGCATTGATGGTTCCTACTGTTGGAGAGGGTGGAAAGAAGGTCTTGATGTGCCGTAGCTGTGGTCACACTATGGCAGTCAAGGGCGAACTGAAAGTTTCACAGAACGTGACTAGGACGCCTCGTGACAAGATTGTTGTTGTTGAAGACGAGTCTGTTCCGATGCCAAAGACGGCTGCTGTCTGTCCGTCATGTGGGAACACAGAGGCCTACTACTGGACTGTCCAGACTAGGCGCGGCGACGAAGGCGCCACAGAATTCTACAGATGCACAAAGTGCAAGCAGACTTGGCGGTACTATGGTGGTCGTTAAACGGTCCCTTTTCGCTCTCGCACACGGCCAGGGGTCGGACTGAATCGGTTTGCAGACGGACTCATACATTCTTATATCACGAGAATCAAGACTAGATGACAGAGCACACAGCTCTGACGGATAATGACGGTGCGGACAGTTTGACTGAGGAGCAACGATTTCCCCGGACAGAACCTGCTAGACTCGTCACGATACGTAGTCTCTCCGCTAGAACGAAGGGCCCCGTGAGAATAATGTGTATAGTAGTAGATTCACGTCTTGGCACGGCACTTGTACAGGATATATATGACGAGGTGGGCAAGGCAAGACAGATCAAAGTTTCCGTCGAAGGATTGCTAGAGGTGGCTCAGAGATACATGCTGATAGGTGACATCACGGAGAAGAGTGCTCCCAACGGAAACGAGTTGATGCTCGCAGTCAGTCTGGTTTTTAACATCAACTCACTGAATCTTGAGGAATACAAGCAGGCGCTTGAACTGGAACAGAAGGTCTCTCACACACTAAGCAGATGAATGGAGGCACTGAATGATGTTTCATGCGACACTTGATAGCACCAAGACTTGGAAACAGATTGTGGACGCGCTCGCCACATTGCTGACGGAAGTTCACTTTGTGGCGTCTGCAACGGGGTTCTCGTTGCGTCAGCTAGACTCGACTAAGGCTGCGATGATTGACCTTGTACTTCCCGCGGCAGTCTTCCAAGAGTACAGCTGCGAGGGAGAACATGATATCTGCCTCGGAATCGACGAGCTTACAAAAGTGAGCAAGAGAATGGCCAGTGACGACAAGCTAGAGTTCAACCTCAACGAAACAGAGCAGCGTTTTGAAATCAAGATGCTAGGTCAAGCCGAACGAGTGTTCAAACTTCAGATTCTTACGCCTCCCGAGGACAGGACTAAGAAGCCAGCTCTGTCGTTTGATGTGAGAGCCGAGATGTACGCAGAGGCTTTCAAACAGGCTGTGAAGGACATAGGTGTTGTTTCTAGCCATGTCAAGATAGTTGCCCAGCCTGGTACAATCTCCTTCGTTGGAGAAGGAGATACAGGCGAAGCACAAGTTTCGCTGAAACTGGGCGAAGAGTCACTTCTCTACGATCTCAAGGTCGACAAGGAGAGTGCTTCCATGTATGCTCTCAACTATCTGTCTGAGATTGCCAAGGCGATGTCAAGTGACAGTCTTGCCCTGCAGTTCAGTTCTAACAAGCCCTTGATGATGGAGTTTGCCATTGCTGAAGGCGGCAGAATCAACTTCATCCTAGCTCCGCGTGTGGAACGGAGATAGCCCCTGCGAGTGTGAACTGTCGTTGTCGGTCACAAGAGGATTGCGATAATGGGCTCTGCAGCTCTCGAAGTGATTCTGCGTGGTCCATTGTTCGAGCATTCCGCTTGCTACCGAGCAGGAGTGACCGTTTCTTCGAGTTGATCCAGAGCATGCCGACCCGCACAAAGGAAACAGACCTCAAGTTCTTGCAGCTGATGTTTCAAGACTACTACCGCACACATCCGGATAAAGTGGATTCACCCAATCAGATTCAGATGCGTGAGTTCGCTACGGAGAGTTGGGACTACATCTGGCGCTGCCCTGAACGCGAGGTGGCCAACTCGTCTGGTCATAAGACTAAGATTGGCTGCGGACGGACCGGCAGGTCCTTCAAGAAGATACAGTCCTGTCCGAACTGTGGCTCCCCCGAGGTCCAAGCTACGAACTGGAGCCGTCATCTTGGTTTCCGAACTGCCGAAGCCCTTCGGAATGAGCTGATTGCATCTGCTCCTCACAGTGTCTATCACTCTGCCGCGTTCTACAACACCCCTGTCGCCAGGAGCATGGATGAGAAGGGGTGGCAGGGTGCAGAGCTTGTATTCGACATTGATGCCGACCACCTAGACTCTCCATGCTCCAGTATTCACGACGCTTGGAGATGTAACAACCCTGAGTGTCACGAGATCGGGACTGGCAATCCTCCCGAAACCTGCCCCAAGTGTGGTGGCCTCCGAAAGTGGAGTTGCGACAAATGCCACGAAGAAGGAAGGGAAGCACCACCAGAGATGCGCTGTCCCAAGTGTGGCAGTGAAAGAGTCAGCACACAACTGTGGGGTTTCAGCACGCGGAAGTGGGTGTGCGATAGGTGTCTTGGTGATGCCAAAAGATACACACTGAAGCTCTATGATGAATTCCTTGTGAACGATTTTGGCATCGATCGTAGTTCCATCCAGCTGAACTACAGCGGCCATCGTGGGTATCACGTCCGTGTCAGAGACCCCAGAGTCTACAAACTGACGTCTGACGGACGAGTTGAGATAGTCCATTACATAAACGGCGTTGGGTTCAACAGCGAGAAGTTCATTACTAAGATCTCGATGCCGCTTCCTTCGGGCGAAGTCCCTGGTTGGCCTCGAAAGATCACTGCTGCTATTGTGGAATTCATCAGGAACATTGATTCCTACGCTGGCAAGGAACGATGGATAGAGCCGCTGCGCAAACAGAGGGCTGCGGCAATCGAGGGCCTTTTGAGGAAGCCACCCATCTTGAGCGGAAAGGTGGTGGGTGTCGGGTCCAAGTCTTGGCAGGAGATTGCTGCTCAGGCAGTCGCTTCTTATGGCGGAAAGATAGACGTGCCAGTCACACACGACGTGCACAGGGTAATACGATTGATAGGTACTCTGAATGGGAAGACTGGCTTCACTGTAACCCCACTTACTCGCGACCAGATTGATGACTTTGACCCATTCAGAGATGCCATAGGCCTCACGGAGGGATCGCTGAAGGTCAAGGTCAGTGGTGGCACAGCGAAGGTCCCTTCGTTCAGAATTGGAGAAACAGAGTACGGTCCGTATCAGGACGAGACTGTGGAACTGCCAATGGCGGCCGCAGTTTTCATGTTGTGTAAGGGTGTGGCGACGATTGAGTGATACGGGTTATGACGAGATCAGCAAGTCTTGGCAGGCTGAGATAGAGAACAGTGAGCTTCAGGACTTGGAGGACCTGCGCTTGAGCAGAATGGCGACCTACTTATCCAAGACGCGGCTATCTCTAGCAGAGATTCCTGCGAACGAAATTCTGCAGACCGACCTTCTGATGCAAGAGGTGCAGAATCTGGAGTTCATGCTGAATGACCTTCTCATGCTACGCAAGAAGAAGATTCTGAATGCAGCTCTCTCACAACGTCGGCCTCTTGGGACCATGACATTCGCCGAAGAAGAGTACTTCAACAGGGTACTTCGTGCCGTAGAGGGTCATCTGGAATCTACAAAGAGTGTCCTCGCAGGGGCACCCCTGCCTGAAGGCAAGATGCATGACAAGGATAGTCCACAGGCAAGCAGAACTATGACAGAGGTAACGTCAAGCTCTGAGAGGGTCGAATACGTTAGCGTTGTGTTCTTACGTCCTGTCGAAACCGCATTCGTTGGCCTAGATGAAGAAACATATGGTCCGTTTAAGGCAGGTGATAATGCCATGATACCTGTGGAGAATGCAAGAACTTGGCTTCGTGACGGTACAGTTGCGAGAGTGGCGATAGACAAGAAGAAGGGTCATGACTAAGATGGAAGACGACAACCTGATTGAGCAGATTATCAGTCTCTCGGCTCGGATTGCCCTTGCTCGTGAAGAGATTGAGCAGATGCATGACAAGTTTCAGGTTGCTCTCACCGGCATCTTTCGGCTTCTATCCGAAGGGAAGAATCCCCCAATCGAGCGTATGCAAGCCGACACGGAGCAACTGAAAGGCTACGTGATCCGTCTTGCGTCCCAGATGCGACAGGCCAGCCTTGACATCTGTGATACCATGAAGTCTGGTCTGGCTTCAATCATCGAGTCTGCACGAAACCCATAAGAAGGCCACATGCCATAGAAGGGGCTATGCCGCAGAAACGACCACGGATTGTGCCTATAGGCGCGGCACTGTGTGTGTTCTTCTCGCTAATGGGCACCACTATCTCCCCCTTCAACACACAGAGTCTTCTCACCATTTTCGCCTACGAGTTGTCCATGATTGCAGGTTCGCTCGCAATCCTATTCTGGGTATACAGAAAGGGATTCACAGAGTGACCCGTCGATTGTAATTGGACAGTCTTGGGCGCGAGAGCCCATGGTGAAGAGCATCCAAGATTATCTAGCCTGTAGGCCGTTGTTACACTTCCCCATTTCTCTGTAACCTACAGACCTTCTACTCATACTCATTGCTGGAATACCTGTTAGTTTGCAGAAATCGCATAGCTTTGTGCATGGCTATCCGGTTCTCTTGACTGGCCTATGAGCTGTTGGTGAAGCTTTTAATACGGGCTGGAATTTCGCTCTCGCATCCGCCCGAACAGCCGAAAGAGCTGTTGGTGACTCTCTCATGGCAGAATCAAAGCAGACCTCTGGCAAGCCGATGACCTTGGTTGATCCAATCGATATGTCATTGCTCGATGCGAAGTTCAGAGACGACATAAAGAGCATGCCTGACGGAGAGGAGCTGTCTGCTTGCTTTGCCTGCTCCACCTGTACAGCAGCATGTCCGATTGCCAACCAGTGGACGTACAAGCCTCATCAACTGATTCGGATGATTCTCTTAGGAATGCGTGAAGAGGTCCTGTCGGGCAAGGAGATATGGGAGTGCCTGACATGTTTTCAGTGCCAAGAACGCTGCCCGCAGAAGGTGCGTATCACAGACATCTTCTTTGACTGCAAGAACTTGGCGGCTGAATCGGGCAAGGTGCCAGAGAAGGTCCTTGCAATCGCGAAGGAGTTGATTGACAAGGGGCAGCTGTATGTTGTTACCTCGGACTGGGAACGCGAGGACTTGGGACTGGAAGCCGCAGTGCCCGGGTTGTCAACTGACGGCATAAGGGCAATCCTGAAGGAAACCCGAACTGGCAGGCTTGTCAAGGGTGGTGAATAGGGTGCCTGTCTACAACCTCTACATGGGCTGCAGCGTTCCTGCGAACTACCCTAACTATGAAGCTGCGATGATGAAGGTGGCTGAGGCATTGGGTATGGAGTTCGAGTACATGCCTGATGTCGCATGTTGTGGGAGTCCAAACCTGAGGGCCATTGACTATTTCGGTTGGCTGGTTGTCAACGGTCGTACTCTTGCTATCGCTGAGAAGAATGGTCACGACATACTGACGCCCTGCAACGGGTGCTTTGGGTCCTTGAAAGACGTTCAGCATCACCTGAAACACGACTCGGAAGACAGAGCTCGTGTGAATAAGGAGCTGAGAAAGCACGACCTTGAGTTCAAGGGCACAATCAAGGTCCGCCACTTGGTGGAAGCCATCTACACCGACATAGGTCCTGACGAGATACGCCGCAAGATCACCAAGCCCCTCGACGGAGTCGGGATCGCGATTCACTATGGCTGTCACCTTCTTCGTCCCGCTGATGTGACCGAGTTCAAGCCCGAGATGCTTGAGGAGCTAGTAAGGGCAACCGGCGCAAAGGTAGTTGAGTATCCTTTGTGGAAGCAGTGTTGTGGTGCGACTATCCTTCCTGTCAATGAGCCTCTGGCAATCAGGCTCGCGAGGGACAAAATACGATCCATGAAGGAGGCCGGTGCGGAGTATGCAACAGTTGTATGCCCTGCGTGTGGCAATCAACTAGACCTTCAACAGCTTGGCCTCAAGGAGTCTTATGGAGAGGTGTACGACCTACCTGTTCTGCTCTATCCTCAGATACTAGCGTTGGCACTTGGAATCGGTGAGGACGCAGTTGGACTACGGATGAACCGTGTCGCTGCAGACTCAATACTTGGTCACCTGAAAGGCTGAGGTGAGAGCAAGCGTGTCTGACACGGTCCTAATCATTGGTGCCGGTGTTGCAGGAATGACCGCGGCTGTCGAACTGGCCGACTCAGGTATCAGAAGTGTCCTTGTAGAGCGTGCCTCGTCTATGGGCGGCAACGCACTAGACCTCTACAAGGCTTTCCCCACGGATGACTGTTTCTACTGCTTTGAAGGCAATCGTTGGCGGCCTGGGATTCGCAAGTGTTTCTACAGAAGTGCAATGGTCGATCAGCCTAATATTGAGATCAAGATGGGTGCCGAAGTGAAAGAGATCGCTGGGGGCCCTGGGGATTTCAAAGTCAGGATTGCTGTCAGCCCAACGTATGTAGACCCCCGAAAGTGTACCCTGTGCGGACTATGTTCAGAGCGCTCAAAAGCGTTTCACTTACTCTCTCCACAATGTCAGCCACAGGCTGTGACCTATGATTCCTCAATGGCTGATGATGGCACAAGAAAGGCTGAGGAAGACTGTCCGACCAAGGCAATCAAACTCGATGCGCAGCCCAGCGAGGAAACTATTGGGGCATCAGACATCGTAATCGCTACTGGCTATCATGAGATGAAGCCAATCGACATGCAGGAGTACGGCTACGGCCGGATTCCCAATGTCATCACACAGCTGGAGCTTGCTCAGATGCTCGATCCGAATGGCAAGTCTGGTGGAGTGCTATTGCGTCCTTCGGATGGTGCTGGAGTGAAGCAGGTGATGATGGTCCAGTGCGTGGGTAGCAGGGATGAGGAGCACCACCCGTACTGCTCCAAGGTCTGTTGCGTCTTCGCACTGAAACATGCAAACATCATAGCGACCGAAAGGCAGCATTCGCGTGTTTCGGTCGTCTACATGGACATCCGAACCTATGATAGGCATGAACGCTACTACCGTGAGTCAAGAGATGCCGGGGTCGAGTTCATACGAGGACGAGTGACACGAGTCGAGCCGCGCAAGGATGGAGCTGTCAATGTGACAGTCTATGATTCGCTCCTAGACAAGTATCTCCGATCATCTGTAGACTTGCTC
>PRDI01000050.1 GCA_003345595.1 Candidatus Thorarchaeota archaeon
AATGTTCGCTTCAAAGATTCTACAGCTACCGATGGTGCCACCTGGGTCAGTGACAATCTGTCCTCGACGAACTTGGTGTTTGTCAACCTCCTTAATATCGAACCCAAAAGGGTCTCCAGACTTCGCCGCGAATACGCGCTTGTTGAACATCTCTATGCTGAAGAGGCGCCCTTCACTCATTCCCTCATTCTGGCCAGGGCCAATGACAACAGTCTGCCCAGTTTTGAACACCCCCGACATCACCGTACCAGTCACTACTACATTCGTTCCTCTTATGCCGCGGTAGACCTTGTCCACATAGGCACGTGCCGGACCGCTGGGATCGCCGCTCCTGGTGCTCACAGGGAGCAGCCTTAGCACCTCTATAAGGAGGGCCATCGACGATAAGTCGGTCGCCGCGAATTGCAGCACAGGCACGATTACTCCATTCCCGATTTCTTTGACCACAGGCGGAACTTCGTCACTGCTCCTAACGTTGACTGGTATCTTTCCTATTTCCTTTAGAGTCTCACGAACCAGATTGTCTACTAGGGCCAAGTCTTCCCGGCTTGCCTTGTCCGCTTTAGAGAGTATGACCATGAGAGGCGCACCCCTGCTCGACATGAGAATGAGATGCTCCCGGGTTATATCGTCCAGACGCGCTCGGCCTCCTCCTATCTGCTCACTCTGTATGAGGCGGGCTTCATCCGGAATGGGAACCAGCACAAGTCCGTAGGCGGCATCGCCTCCGAGAATGCTACGTATCATCGTCTTGCTGTGCTCCATGTGACCTGGCGCGTCAAAGAAGGTCACAATCCTTGCCGACTGGTCAAGTGCTCGGCCGGCCTCTTCCTTGTCGAGTGGGTTTTCAAGGTGTACAGCTCTGCCATCTTGAGCAAACCCCATGAAGGCCAGATGTATGTCGGCTGTCTGCCCTCTGGTGATTTCCTGAGGGTGCTTGAGCAGAAAGGATCTTGCCTTCCCACTGCCATCATCGACAGCTCCAGTGACAAGGCAGCCCACCAGAGTAGATTTGCCCGAACTCACTCTTCCTGCAATGTTGATCGAACACGTTTCTTTGATTTCGGGTGCGGGAATCCTCTTTAGCAGATACGATCCCACGTAGCCCTTTGCGGTTTCAACTCGATCCTTCTCGACGATGTCGACTCCCGCTTCCTTGCAGATCTCCGATAGCACTTCTTCTGCTAGTTCTATTCCCTCCTCGCTCAGGCCATCGATTCTCCATTCACTGCCCTTGACATCTTCTATACCTACAAGCAGCCTCCCCTCAAAAGGATCCTCACATGTCATGTATCTTATCCGTGTCACGAGTTTCTGGAGTCTGTCGGGCTTCAGGTCTGCCCTAGTCAGCCGTTTCTTGAACTCGGTTTCCCTATTCTCTCCAATCCTCAGAATCTCAAGCACTCTGTCTGTTGACATCACTTACATTTCCTGTCTTCGCTTTGTCGTTTCTGACTCCACAGCGGCAATCTCCTAGTCCGCTGGAGGGATGCCTTCACCGAATACATCCTCAGCGAGACCGTCTGCCGCTTGATGGTCTTCGGAGAGGCTTCCTACCCCGGTAGCGGCTGATGGAAAACTCCCCTCAAGCCTCCGAGCGAACTCACGCAGCCTGTAACGCATATCAAGCGATTCTCTGTCGACGATGAGTGTGACTATTCTGGAGGCCGTGTGCTCGACCATTATGGTGAAGCCCTCGTGGTCAATCGAACGCAGAAGTCCTCTGTCGCCCATCAGACTCCGGGCGAACGTATTGATGGCAGATAGGAAACCACTCACAAGAGTGCTGTCCATCTCGAATCTCAGATCGAAGTAGTGGGCGTATTCAGGGATTCCAGAATAACGATTGAGTGCAATGACTGCATGAAGAACAGGCCTAGCGATCTCTTTGACGCGACCCGCTGGTTTGAAGCCCGAGAGCCTGTCCAATGACTTGGCGATCTCAGGCTGTAAGCCAGAACCTGCTCGCGCCGTGGAAGCAAGAACACTGTCTAGTCTTGTCTTCACTTCTTTCTCCAGTCGAGTGTCACCTGCCAACGTCGCGATGCTGGCGGCGCGCCGCAGCTCTCCTGTGGCTTCAGATGCACGTCCAGCTAGCATCAGGACGTCACTACGCAAAAGAATCGCTTCTCCGTGTAGTGACTGCAACTCCTGCTCCTGAGCGATTTGGATCAGGTTGCCCAAGTGGTAGGTTGCATCAACAAGCTTCTGCGAATCCTGATATGTCCGGTATGCCTCGAGGTGCGCCTTGGCCAGTTCCAGCTCAGCACGAACAAGCATTTCGAGAATCGTATTCTTCCTTGCTATGTTCAGGACTTCCTCGAAGGCAGTTATGGCTTCATCGAACTCATGTCTTGCAGCGTGATAGATTCCCGAGGCATGAAGGAAGGCACATTTCTGTAGGGGCTTCTCCGACGCCTGTGCAATCCGGCTTGCCTCTTGTAGCACGCCGTTCGCTTCCTTTAGTCTGCCAGTCCTCGATAACATCACCGAGAGCCAGGTGTAAGCTTCGATTGGTCCTCCATGGCTCTTCTCCTCAAGCCTTACTGCCTGTCTAAGATGTTTCTCGGCTTCATCATAGCGGCCAAGAATGGTCGTGATCTCTCCAAGATTAGACAGAGTGACAACCTTTGCAGAATCCATATCCATTCTCTGCAGAGCTGCTTCGAAGTACTGCAAGGCCTCTTCAAGCCTGAGGCAGTTGAGTTTCAAGGTTCCCAGGTTGTTCAGAGCCATCCCAAGGCCCAGATTGAAAGATAGCTCATCACTGATTTCCCTGACCCGGAGGTAGTGCTTCTCTGCATCGACGTAATCGCCCTGAAAATTGCTGATGTTGCCTCTCAGGTTCTCGACAAGTGCCAAGAACATCCGGTGATTCCTGCTCTTTGCCATTCCCTCAAGGGTATCTGCGATTCTCGATGCCCTTGCTGGCTGGCCCACATCCCTCAGAAGGGTGCCGACAACGTAGAGTGTGAACATGGTTTCGGTGAGCGGCTCTTCAACCTGCTCCGGATGACTCTCCAGGAGGCTATCAAACTCCATGGCACATGTTATAACGCTCGCATCTCTCGCTGCTGCCGCCTCAAGGACTCTCACTGTGCTGACTCGCACGAGATCCGAGGCGGGTGATCTGAGATCGACAAGAGTTGTCATTAGCTTCACTATTGCTCTCAGGCCCTCCACGTCTGAGAGCACAAACAAGGCGATTGCACGGAGGCTCAGCACTGGGACTGACTGAGTTTCGGACGACAGAAACAGAGCCTCTGGAAACCGGCCTCTTGTCAGACAAGCTTCCAAGCCCAGTATTATTATCTCGTTCTTGGGATCGCTCTTCATGCTTTCTTTCCGGGCGGCCTCTATGGCAGTATCCGTGAACGCGGCAAAGGGCGTGCTACCCTTTGAGGTACGACGATCGGCTGCACTGATGATGCTGTCCCATGAAGGTGTGCTCGGGCCGAGCAAGTGCTTGAACTCAGGTGGGACCTCCATGCCAATCACAGTCCTACTCATCCGCGCAGTGTTCCCCATACGTTTTGGCTCTTTTGGTGCTAGAGGCGAAGTTGGAGTACGTTGGCTTACGGCTATCACAAGATTATTAGAGCATATGTAGACGCAACCTCTCATGATTCACTCTTACTGAGGATGATGCACTGTTGTTCGACATACTGGACAAGGCGGTCGAAGTGGGCCGTGACCTAGGTGCAACATACGTTGAACTCCGCGGAGAAACGGGCTTCGTGGAGTACATACAGATGGATGACCTAAGGGTAAATGCTCTAACGCAGAGGATCGAGCGTGGTGTGGCCATCAGGGTGCTAATGGACGGAGCTTGGGGTTTCGTTTCAACGGGAAACATGGATGCCCTTGACCAAGCAGTTAGAGACGCATTCATGATGGCCCGGGCAGCCGCAAAGACTCGAAGCGACCAGATTCGACTGGCCGAAACAAAGCCTCACGAGGATACTATTGACATCAAGGTCAAACGCGACCCGCGACAGGTTCCGATTGAGGAGAAGATCAAGTACATGCAGGACATCACGAAAGTCGTCCAGGGCTTCGATCGCCGAATGGTGGCGGTCACTGTGAAGGTCCGGACAGCATCAGGCACCAAGTACGTTGTTACGTCCGAAGGGACAAGGATTCAGTCTAGAGACTTGCTGGTATGGGTGTATCCGTGGGTGACCGCCAAGGAGGGCGCTCGCCTCAGTGCAGCGAGGTACGAAGACGCATCCACACATGAGGGCTGGGAGTACATGGAGCGCGTAGCCACTCCTGAAGCGATTGGGCTCGCAGCCGCCAAAAGAGCGAAGCTGCAGCTGGAGGGGGTCCAAGCCAAGGCGGGCTCTTTTCCGTGTATTCTTGGACCGAGAGTGATTGGAGTGCTCGCACACGAAGCGCTTGGCCACTTGTCAGAGGCTGATTTGACGACCAATAGTGCGTTCAACGGGAAACTGAATCAGGTGGTGGCCTCGGAAGGTGTGTATATGACGGATGATGGTACAATCCCGGGTGGTTTGGGTACAGCCAAATATGATGATGAGGGTACTTCATCAACGAGAGTCGCCATAATCAAGGACTCTGTGCTTACGGAACTGATGACCAACCGAGAGTATGCCGCCAAGACAGGTCTCAGACCAACTGGCAATGCACGCGCAGAGTCATATCTCTATCCGCCAATCATCAGGATGAGAAACACTTTCTTCGAGAGGGGCGACGCTGAACCCGATGAGATGTTCGAAGGCATCGACTTCGGCTACTATTGTGCCGATTTTCGAGGTGGTCAAGCCCAGACGAATGCGAGCTTTCAAGTCGGGCTTCAAGAGGTGTACGAGATAGTCAACGGCAAGCTGGGACGCCCCGTAACAGACCTCTCGATATCAGGGATTGCCACTGACTCTCTCATGAAGATTGAGATGATATCAAAGAAGGAGTTTCCTTTCGAGCTAGGAAGATGCGGGAAGGGTCAAGAGGCTTTCGTGGCGAGTGGGGGACCCGATATCAGGTTTGCAGGGGGAGGAATCACTTTTGGAGGCAAGACCTAGGAGGACTGACGATATGGAAACCGAAAGAGACCTGATTGATCTTTGTCAGCATGCGGTCACGATGGGCCAGAAGATGGGTGCAGACGCTATCGAGGTTCAGTCACAAGCGAACTCCAATCTCGATGCAGACGTCGAGTTGGCGCAGGTGAGTAGCGTAAACAAGAGGGTGAGCACTGAGTTTGCCATTAGGTTGTACTATGGCAAGAGGATGGGCTGCGCCTTCACGAACATTCCTACGATGGACGCGCTGGATCAGGCCGTGAAGCTCGCGGTGAGTGCCGCCAGAGCTACGACTGAGGACAAGGACTGGTCGGCTCTTCCTGAGCCTGCAAAACACAAGGTGATTAAGGGTCTTTGGCATGAGTCGGTAACGAAGTGCGAACCTTCTTGGGTCGTAGAGCTGTTGGCTGATGCCGTGACGCGAGCGAAGGCAGCTGAGGAGGGTCTCATGCTAGCGTTCGGAAACGCCGGCGTCCAAGTCACTAATAGAGCTTGTGTCAACAGCAGCGGTATCGCCATCTCGGAGAGAGGCACACTTGGAAGCCTCGCCCTTATCGGCGTTGCGCAAACAGAGTCTACGACGACGCCCCTGATCATTTCGTATGATATCCAGAGAAGCTTACAAGTCGATGTGCCTCGAGTAGTTGATGAAGTCGCGTCGATGATTCGCGTCTGCAAGAAGACTGCCAAGGGCAGTACAGGCAAGCAGACAGTCATTCTTGATCCATCTGCATACAGTCAGCTTCTCCGCTACACATTGCTTGAGTCTGTTCGCGGTGACAACGTCGCCCGAGGCAAGTCAAAGATAGCAGACAAGATAGGAGATCGTATAGCTTCGGACATCCTGACGATATACGATGATGGCACAACTCCAAGGGGGGTCAACACAACCGTGGCCGACGATGAAGGCGTCCCGCATCAGAGGACTTCATTGATTGAGAAAGGCGTTCTTCGATCTTTCCTATGGGACACGTACTGGGCAAATCGAAAGGGCGTCAAGAGCACCGGGAACGCGAGACGCGACATGCGGCAAGGTCTGGTTGACATAGCAACCACTAATCTAGTGGTCAGCCCGGGGAAGAGAGAGATATCTGACATCATCTCTGAGATGAAACACGGGTATCTGATACGCGATGTTCAGGGTGCTCACAGCTCCAACCCAGAGTCAGGTGACTTCAGCGTAGTCGGTAATCCTGCAATTCTCATCGAGGATGGCAGGATGGTCGGTACAGCACACGGCCTCATGATGGCAGGCAACATCTACAGTCTTCTGGGCAGTGCGGTGGAGGTCGCCAAGACTCCAAGGTACCTGGCTGGAACCATTGGCCCTGAGATTGTCTTCAGGGATGTTGATGTCATCGCAAAGGAGTAGGCTTCGTCTACGCGACATAACCCCTACGCCGTACATAGGCACATCAGTCGCTCAGGCAAAAGAATATCAAGTACGTGCTGAGAACAGCAGAAGCAGCCTGAGGTAGAGTCATGTACACCCGATACCTAGTCATTGCGATTCTTCTAACATCAACACTACTGGTCATCCCACCTGCTACTAGTCTGAACTCGGCCATTGGGGAAGATCGGCTTCGCCCCTATGTCGACTCCGACCTGTTGATGAATCTGCAGTCGAGAGTGGCCGGCGTCGGAGAGTCAACCAACTGCAGTGCCTTGATGGAGTTCCAGGCCGAGCTGTCGTCACAAGAGATTGCGATGGCGGAATCAATGGGCTTGCAGTTTCTGAGGCGAGGCACTTCCGTGGTGCATGTCGGTAGGGTCTACTCTGCCCTAGTGACCGGCGTCGATTCACTGGATTCTTTGAGAGAGATGGGTTTGGTGCGTGCATCATCAGGCGGCAAGAAATTCTTTACGTCGGTCACTTCTTCGGTCCCCGCTATAGGTGCTCCAACGGTCTGGGAGAACATGAGTCTGAACGGGACTCCCATTGTGGGAAGTGGGGCTACTGTCGCAGTGATTGACACCGGTGCCAACTGGCTTCATCCAAGTTTCTGGAGGAAGTCGTCAGGACCTGTCAGCGTGATTGACTCCGGTGGCAAGTACTACGCGGACTTGGACAACGACACAGTGGTTGATCCAGGGGAAGGACCAATCAATCATATTGACAAACAGAATCCGTCGACCATCGATGTAGCCAACGAGTACATGTACATCGATGTCCTAGACAATGGCGTATTCGATTATGGCGCGGGAGACAGATGGTTAGGTGGCATTGATGCCAACGACGACGGCATCATCACTCTCCCCTCCGAGGATGTGGTCGTGCTCGGAGAATCCAAAGTGGCTATCCTCTATGACCAAGCGACTGGTCTTGTCTACATGCGTGATACAAACCTAACAACCCTCGCCCTCAGCGTCGGAGACTCTGACTCTAATGGCCACGGAACACACGTGGCGTCAATCATAGCTGGAGGCCAAATCGGTTTCACTTCGATGTTGGGTGTCGCGCCTGACGCAGACCTAATCATCATCAAGAGCCCGCTGAACTCTGAAGACATTCTGGATGGTATCCATTTTGCGATACTGCATGGTGCTAGCATAATCAACATGTCATTCTCGAGCTACCTCGGGTTCCTGGATGGCACAGATCTTGAGGACTTAGCAGTATCCGAGGCCTTTCTGAAGAACAAGACGCTCTGCACTCTCGCTGCAGGCAACCTTGGGTACCAGAGCAAACATGCGAGATTCCAGGTGCAGTCTGGCAGTTCTGCTGGCGCCACGCTTTCCGTTTCTTCTCCCCCTCTGTACTCGTTCATCAGTTTCCTATGGCGCAGTTCGGATATGGACGAACATGTGGTTCTCACCCCTCCAGCAGGCGACCCAATCGACTTGGGATCTTTCGAGAGCATCTTGGGTCCGGGATTTCCTGTCTCTTCACAAGACCTGAATGCCTACGTGTTTGCAGACGCAAGCATCCGCGGGACGAACAGACTGCTTGTGCAGCTAGGGGCAAGCAGCCATAACTGGACGTCGGGAACTTGGAGCGTCAGCATGGCCAACCCCTCTGGTGAAGCAGTGTGGGTTGACACATACGCATGGGACAACAGCTGGAGTGGGACGTATCTTCGGTTCACGAGCCAACAAGATAACACAAGGACAATCAGCTCGCCGGGAACCGCCGACAACGGAGTGGTTGTGTCTTGGTATAATGAAGGAAGCCACTCAGTCAGCTCATCTTCAAGCATAGGTCCTCGGATTGATGGTGTACCAAAACCTGAAGTGACGGCACCCGGCACCGGTATACTCGCAGCTTCTAAGTACATCAACACACTATGGACTTCGAAGGATGGCACGAGCATGGCGTCGCCCCACGTAGCAGGTTTGTTGGCATTGATCTTCCAAGCAAGCGGACGTGCAACTGGTGCACGGCTGCTGACAGCCCTGCTGCAGGGGGCGGGCGGCTACTCCGCTCACTATTCGCCGCCCCTAGGTGACTGGGGCTATGGCCTGTGTGATTCAGTGTTGTCCGTGAGGCACGTGCTTGAGATGCCCATGGGCCCGGGCACGAATCTATCTGACTGGGCGGGGATCGCTCCGATTGTCGAGAATCCCGAGAACGCAAGCCTTGATGCGGGCTTAGACATAATCTCTGTGAGAGTGTATCAACGAACCGATGTAGTCGCGCTTGCCATTAGCCTTCTTGGTGAGCCTCGATTCGGGCCAGACGTTTTGAGCGTCGCGTGGGACACGGATTCTAATCTGACGTCTGGCAAGAACGGTGCCGACATACTGGCCAACGTCACCGGGGGACAGGCGCTTGTCTACGAGTGGTCTGACGGGAAGTATCAACTCTCTACGCTAGTGGCACAGTACTGGAATGTGTCGAACACTGCCTTTCTGACGGTAGATCAGGCAGACCCGCCTGCCCGCGGGCGCCTGGACGTGAGCACAGGCAACCAGACCCTTCCGATTGCGGATTCGACTGGCTTTGCGAATCTTGAAAATCAATGGCGACCCATAGTCAGTAGCTTGACATTGAATCACATCAATGATATCTGGCAAGTGGACGTGACCATATCTGACAGAGATACACCCGCTTCATTGCTAGCAGTAGGTTGGAGCCATGTGGATGGCGGCATGTCAATACTCGAGTCTGGGATTAAGCAAAACTCTACGTTTCTCAACCTGACAGTCGACACAGATGAGGCTGGGGTCAGACATGTCACTAGTCTTCTGCTCAATGTCAGTGATGAAGAAGCCCGTCTGTTCTTGGCTCCCATTATGTTGTCCTCAGGTGCGGCAACAGCTCTCCAGTTTACTGGTGCAGTACTTTATCAGACAGTTGTCAGAGTCGGTCCGCTCATCACCCCGATAATCACAGGGGAGTTGATCCTCGAAGGATACCTGAATGCTGAATCTGTCATTCTGGGACTCAAGTCTGAGTACGGGTACTGGCTGAACTTCACGCTGGACGGTGCCGATGGTACCTATCCCATTTATCTCACGCCCTCGGGCTTGGCGGCAGGCAACTATAGCGTATATGCGATTGCCATTGATCAATCTGGTGTCAGAACAGAGGTGCAATTCGCAGTACTACTGGCCGTCACTGACAATTCACTGCTCATCCTCATTGCCGCAGGGATTGTGCTCGCTGTGATTGCAGTTGTCGTCCTGCGGCGGCTCAGAGGCAGATTCAGCAAGGAGGCAGGACAATGAAGCTGATTGTTGTTGGTTCTGGACCGGGGGGCATGGCCGCCGCTTATGCGGCAAAGATGCTGGCACCTGACGCTGAGGTACGGATATTGACCGAGGAAACGGTCGAGTCGCACCGTCGACCCGGGTCTGCTTTGGCTTTGGAGTTTCCTGACACCAAGGACCTGTTCATATCTGACTGGTCTTCTCGTTCTCTCGTTAAGAAGGGAATCGAAGTCAGCAAGGGTGTTTCCGTGATAGGGGGTGACCTCAAGTCAGGGAAACTTCGAGTGAAAGAACGTGATGGCAGTATCAGCAGTCTTCAATTTGACAGACTCATCTTGGCTACCGGAGGCAGACCGGTTTTACCTGACATACCCGGGGTGAAGTTGTCAAGAATCTACACGATCAAGACCTTGGCCGATACCCGAAGAATAGGACGCGTGCTGAAATCGATTGACTCCGTTGTGATTGTCGGTGCAGGGTTCAGTGGGCTCGAAACCGCCGAGCGACTGTATCAGCTGGGAAAGGAAGTTCACGTTGTCGTGAGGTCTCGGCTGATGCGCAGGCTACTTGAAGAGCCTCTGAGCGAGGAGCTAAGACGACGAATACCCAAGGACATACATCTTCATATCGGATCTGCTCCGAAGGCAATCAAGGGTAACAAGAGTGTGACAGGGATCGTGATTGACGGCGAGGAGATCAAGGCCGATGCAGTCACATTCATGACCGGCGTCACACCCAATGTTGATCTGGCTGGGAGCCTGGGTCTCGCCATCGGCAGCTTAGGTGGAGTGACCGTCAACTCGAAACTGGAAACCTCGACCCCCGGCGTATATGCAGTCGGAGACTGTGTGGAGATGCCAGATTCGCTGACAGGCAAGCCCGTTCTCATGCCAGTAGGGAGTGCAGCGGCACGAGCAGGTCGCCAAGCCGCTGCTTATGCTGTTGGACGAGACAAAGAGTATCCGGATGTTTCACTTCGTTTCCAATACGATCGGCTGTTTGGAACCGATATCGTCTGTGTAGGTCATTCATCAGTCACCGCCTCGGATCTTGGCTTGGAAGTGAAGGCACATTATCTTGATGATGGGCATGAGTACATGAAAGTCGCTCTCATAACAGGGCCGGACGGTAGACTTGTGGGCGGGCAGGTGATGGCCGCAAGGATGGGTGCTGTCGTAGGATACCAGATCATGGAAAGAGTGCAATCCGGAACCACACTTGAAGAGAAGCCACTACTGACGTTCAGACATGAGCGCGCGAAGGAAGTGCTCGAGAGGACCTTTGGCCCTATTCGATGACCGGCGGTGGACCGCCATCACCAACTGGAACCTCCCACTCTTCGTCGGGCCTGCGACTTGCTTTCTTGCCCGAACCTATCTTCAGGGCTCCCACATAGATAATCCCCACAACCACGATGGCCAGAAGACCGATGACGACAGCTTGCACCAAAACATCATCGGCAGCGTCGACTGGTACAAGAACCATCTTCTCATATAGTCTCATGTTGCCGCTACCGTCCCGGGCGACCACAATGATGTCGTAGAAGCCGCCTGAAGTGAGTGTGAATGCCATCTGAAACTTGTATCCCAGAGATTCAGTCACAACGCCGGTCGTGTTGGTGCCATCCGAGCTTCGGACTGTGATTTCCACGTTTGCGAGGTCTTCATCGAAGACATACGCAGTGATGTTCGCGGTTTCACCAATGCGGCCATGGCTAAACAAGACGTCATAGACTCTCGGGATGACCGGTACTATCACCTTGGCAATGTTCTCCTGAAGCTTCAGATTATCGGCTCCAGCACGATCTGCGTCGTAGAGGACATCATCATACAGTATTGAGCCGTCCGAAACAACTATGACCTTTCCAAGACCGTACTCGGCCGTGGCGACTATGGCATGAGTCTTGGCCTCATCTATCCACAGTAGCCCCTGTGCCCCGGCCACTGAAGGCTCCACCTTCAGTGTACTACCGGCAAGAATGTAGAGATTCCTGACCCCGTCGGTGATTGGGCTGATCTCCACACTGCCACCGTAGTCTGTGCCGTAGACTAGACCAAGGCCATTAGGACCGACGCCGATTCCGATGCTCTCGCATTCAATACCGTATGGCGCAAGAATCTCGTTGTACGAGTCGATAGCGAAGGACGCCGCACCAGAGGTCTGATTGTAGAATTCCGAGAACATGAGAAGGGTTCCACCTTCGACCACGAAGTTGTGGATGGCATCAATCTCTGATTGGGCGTAGGTGATCTCAGTGTCCATTATCATGAATATCTCTGCACTGGACAGGGCACCCTTGTCAATGGTTCCATCGCCTCCCGGACTGCCAAACACTGATACACGAATGCCCTGCTCCCGAAGGTACTGGGTGAAGTATCTGTAGTAAGATGGATCGTCAGGGTCAGCGGTCGATTGGTGCGCTTGGTCAGAAAGAAGCCCGCCGCCATACGATGTGATTGAAAGATCCAGTTTCATGCTAGCCACAGTGACGTTTCCAGATATTAGCGAAATCTGTCCGATGTAGCGGCCTACACCGGAAATCGGCAGGTCTTCTGGAATGTCAAGATTGATGCCGAAATATGAGTATCCTGTGCCTACGTCGAGCTCTACCACGCTTGTGTTAACGAGGTCACTCGCATTTCCCGTAACAGCAATTGTCACGTGCCCTAGGTTGGTCGTCGAAAGCACACCAACGCGCTGCTCCTCTCGCACATCGCCAATGATGAAGACGCTACTGGTTCCTGGGAGTGTAGGGAACGCCCGTGGTGTCATCAACGTGATGATGCCTGACGAATTCGCTATCAGCTCAGAAGACTTGCTCACATTCGCGAGTCCCCACCCCTGAGCCATAGGGTCTTCACCGAGGTCAGTGGCGCCAGCCATGAGAAAGGCCTTCATCTCGATTGGTGTGATGACAGCATACTTATCCATAAGTAAGGCAAGAATCCCAGCTATTTGAGGGGCTGATGCGGAGGTGCCTGACCACTCGGCGTAGTTGCCGCCATACTGCGTGTAGTTGTAGAATGGATACTCAGTTGTGGATGCCGACGCTGCACGACCAGAAACGACCCGTAGACCTGGGGCCACGATGTCCGGTTTAGCATGCAAGCCAATGGGCTGGAGATGTGTTCTTTCTACTGGTCCTCTACTACTGAAGTCAGTCACGGCAAGGCTGCCTGCAGACGCGCCAACAGTTATCACATCCTCAACCACTCCAGGTGCGTTGATTGAGAATGGAGCAGGGCCGTCATTGCCAGCCGCAACGACCACCACAACACCTTCTTCGACTGCTGCGTGTGAAGCGATGATCGACGGGTCTGAGATTCCTGTGTCTGTCCATGACCCGCCGATGCTCATGCTGATTATGTCAGCACCGTTGTCAACGGCGAACTCTATTCCTGTTGCGATTGCCGAGTCCGTAGCAGAACCGGTATCATCGAGCACCTTGACGATCAGCAGATCTGCTCCCGGAGCCATGCCCTTCAGCAGACCTGCGCTTGCGACACCTGTACCTGCCACCAGCCATGCAGTTGCTGTGCCATGGCCATTGTCATCATATGAAGTAATGCCATCAGAAGGGTCCATGTCATTCAGACCATTGACAAAGTCCCGGAAGCCAATCAGCCTTCCTTGAAGATCTGGGTGTGTTGACTGTACACCACTGTCAATCACAGCCACAGTGACGCCTGTGCCATTGTAGCCCTGCGACCACAGGTCGTCTGCGCTCAGGACTTCCTGAGGACTTTCGTAGTCAAGGCGTGCCCAGACCGGTTCCTCAGACGATGGCAATGTCAGAGGCATTGCTGATCTTTTTGTATCGAGGCCTAGTGTCCTTATGACGTCGCTTTGGGCAAGTGCCTTTACTGCATCCGATGTGGCCAACAAGGAAACAACCGGGATCAAGTGGAATGCATGTCGAACAGTGTATCCTTCCGATGCTATGTCCTGAATTGCGTTGAGCATTTCCTCGGCGCCGGTGCCATCATCGAAGTAGGCGACTACCGGAATCAGCTCTCCAGATTGAGATGACGCTGCCGCATGCGCCAATGCATCGGTGACCTTGGTCGTCACTCTATCATGGACTGCTGTGCCTTCCACTACGGGAGTCACCTGCACTAGTGCTGTAAGCAGAAGAACAAGGAGCACGAAACACCTTGAAACGGTCGCTCGATTCACTGACATCTATGCCGGCCCTTCTACACGCTGCATCAATGCGACTCAAATAAGCGTTTTCTTGAGTGCGGGATTCGCACCATGGGAGAGCAACTCTTGTGGACTCGGTGATACCGAGGGACGAAGAGATATCTTGAACTGTGCAATAGATATGTTGGACGCGAAGTCCCGCTAGAACTAAGGAGTAAGCAGACATGAGTTCAAAGCCGCCTGTGTACGAGAGGCGTCTACAGATCAAGCATTTCTATGACGACCGCCAATCGGGTCAGACTAAGAGGACTTGGATGGAGATACAGCTCCAGCTGCCAGAGAAGAGTCCTGAGGGATGGGTCAATGATGGAAGGGTGAGACTCTCAATAGGCGAGGAGAAGGATGTCAAAGGCGCCTTCCTGTTGTCACTTGATGAGGCCTCTAGGCTCGTGAAGTCCCTTGAGGTGGCCATAGAAGAGCACGAAGAGTATAAGGCGAAGCTCTGGCGAGAGTGAGCTGACCACTGGCTTCCCGCCTCACCTCCTAGTTGTGTGTGGCCAACCCTGATGCAAAGCCGCCCACATCATACTCACGAGGAACAGATTTATGGCTAGGCTCATTGGTTATGCTACAGAGCGAATGGAGGCTATGCATTGACCAGCGCGAGCCTAGCGGCGAGCTTCACGTCAAAGATCGACTTTCAGTCTCCCATGAGTGACCTTGTGGCAGTCCTCCCTTACGTACTGCCTCTGATCTTCATCGGAACTATGCTCCTTCTATTCCAGCGATACTTGCCCCGTGAGGCACTGCGAAGAAACATCTATTGGCTGTCAGGATGGGCATGCCTTGCTGTTTCGTTCATAATCGTGCTATACGCGGGTTTTGGCTCAGGCTGGTTGAACTCACAACCGTTCGGATCATGGTGGGCTTTTGTTGGTGTGGTGCAGGGCATAAGCGATATCCTGTTTGGCTCGATAGGCATAGGCGTTCTGTACGTACTGATTATTGGCCTAGTGTTTGCTGCTCTGGCACATTCGCTGATCATGCCTCCGAACCCGGACTTTGTGCGTTTGAACGAGGAACTGAAAGAGGCAAAGGAAGGAGCCAAAGAGTTCAAGTCGAAGAGCCAGAACCTGGAGGCAGAGAACAAGAGACTCAAGGAGTTTGTTTCTGAAAAAGAAGTGGTCTTGACTGCGCTTCAGACGGAGCTCACGACTCTGAAGACTCAAGTCGGCGAAGGAAAAGAATCATACACCAGTCTTGAGGACAAGCTGAAGGCCGCAGCAGCGGCGACTGAGTCCGCTGAAGGCAAGGAAGACGAGCTACTTGCGACTCTTTCTCAGAAGGACCAGACGATTGGGGTACTTCAATCGGAGCTAGCGAGTCTGAAGCGAATGGTGGAAACTTCGTCGAAAGCGGCGCCGGCGGGAGCTCCGGTCGTTGAGCCAGCACTCGCGAAGACACTCGAAGCTAAGCTCAAGACGACTGAAGCAAGGCTAGAGAGTTATTCTAGGCGTGCCGAAACAGCAACCGAGGTGGCTGACAGCGTGATATCGGACATGGCACAGCTGATGTCGCAGGTAGAGACGAGCAAGATGGACCCACAGGCAAAGAAGGTCTTGACCGCACTCATCGAAGGCCTCGGCAGAGCTGTTGGAAGGATCTCCAGACCAGCGCCGGGCAAGGTGAGCGAGGAGCCCAAGATTGAGATGATTGGTGCCATTATGATGATCCATGAAGTGCTCGATTTCATCAAGAAAATGTCAAGAGCCTCGTGATTGCCGGCGGAGAGTTCTCACCTGCAGTGTGCCTGCGATCTTGGAAGGTAAGATGTGCGTCGATGTGATAACGACACCCCTTAACGTCCGGCTAGACATAACGCTTATTAACAGCGCCTGACGCGATGGTTACCAATCACACGACGATAGAGAACGCGTATTGAGGAGACCTGTCTGAGGGTTCCTACAGATGTTTTCCTCAGACATCGAGGTATGCGACGCACAAGAGCCTTGCTAGCTGCTGGGTTCGACAGGTGCGTTTCGGTTCTCTGCTTCAGAGTTGTGAGGTGTGAAGGAAAACATGAACAATAAGAGGATGTATCTCGCTCTGTTTCTCGCTGTTACCATGGGCCTATCCATGTTCTTCTTGCCCATGGCACCGGTGACGCGAACAGAGGTCAGTACTCCTCCGGCGTTCACACCCGAAGAAGTGGAGCAGATTGAGGACTTCTACGAGCAAGTCAATCAACCTGGCTTCACACCTGAGGTCGATGCACTCCTCACTGCTTGGCAAAGCGGTGAAGCGCTAGACACAAGGGTTGTGGCTGTGGGTGGAAAGCCGAGTGTACTGATATTCGGTGCTCCCTGGGTGGACATCGAGAGCATCAGACAGGTCGTCGACCTGAACTGGTGGGTAAACCTTGAGCTATTCAAGGTTGTAAAGGCAGTCCTGCCTGACGCAGCTGCCCTAGATCTACTGCTTGCAATAGACGGTGTCAGCACAGTCAGTGCTGACAAGGCTCCGATCTCCGTGAACGAAGGCATTGTCACACCTGTGGCTCCTGTGGAGGAACCCGGTCTCGACATGACTGAGCTTCGCGACGTGGTCGGTGCTACCGGTGCAGTGGCCAGTCTCTACACAGGAGCTGGTGTTCTTGTCGGCCATGTTGACACTGGTGCTGACTTCGGACAGCCCGATCTTCAGGCTGCATACAGCACGGACAGCTATGACCCGACAGGACAGGGTGTCATCTACACAAACATGCATGGTAACACCACGAACGTCGCGAATGCCACCAAGTGGCTCGAGGACGGAAACGTCCTGACATTCACGAATGCAACTGGAACTTACCTCAATATCTCGCTTGATATTGACCCACTATGCAACTACATGGCTCTAAACATACTGTCACCACAGTACTATGTCTATAGCACCAGCGGTTCCAACGCAACGGCGACAACGGCGGCACGTACGTTCTTCGCGGCGCGGATTTGGAAGCCTGTTAAGGTTCCCGCTCCGAGCGCGATTGTCGGTGACTATCACTGGGGCTTTGCCCTGCAGTCAAGGCCAACGATCGCTGGTGGCTCTGCAAGACTGTTTACTCCAGTCCTTGTGTACAATGATACAATAACCCATCAGTGGACAACCGCGATTGACTGGGACGGTGCCTGGGTATGGAGCAACTTCTTCAACGGTGGCTGGAGGTATAATACTTGGAACTTCGGCTATCAAAGCACCAGAGACAAGATTCTGGCTGTGCTTGACAACGACTTCACTGATGATATAGCTCAGGAGGTCTACACACTCTCCAACCCGAACATCGCACATGACTACACAGGTGACGGGATCGATGACTACACAATCGGCTCCTTGTGCTGGGTGTACGATTCTACGACAAACGCCACAGGCGCAATGGGTGCAGTCGTACTGCCAAAACAGACTGTGTTCCACGGCTTCAGGACAGATGGTGACGCAATCGCCGTCTACTTTGATGCCGGAACTCACGGGACTGCAACCGCGGCACATGTTGCGGCTGCTGGAATCTACAACTACTACGATGTGAACAATAAGACCACGTTCAAGATGAAGGGTATCGCCCCTGGTGCAAAGATCATGTCTGCGAAGGCAATCACCAGTGGTGCCGATTACGGCTCATACCTCTGGATGTGTGGCTTTGACTACAACCAGACAACAGACGCGTTCTACTACACAGGCAACCACCGTGCTGACCTCGTGACCAACTCTTGGGGTTGGATCACTGAACCGTCTAGCCAGTTCAACTACCTGACATTCACTTGGGAGATCTTGTCGACTCCTCAGTACCTCAGTTCCAGCTATCCTGGCGTACTTCACGTCTTCTCAGCTGGCAACGAGGGTGAGGGATTCATGACAATTGGCCCGCCGGGTGCTGCCACCGCCGTTCTGACCGTGGCCGCTTCTACAAGCAACAAGTGGCTTCAGTACCTGTATGGTCCAGACCAGGACATTGAAGGCATAGCGAGTTTCACAAGCAAGGGTCCAGACTTCGATGGCTATCCGAAGCCTGATGTGCTAGCGCCGGGTGCCGCTGCATTCTCAGCAACACCCCTGTGGGCACCCTACTGGGTACCTCAGTGGAGACCCGGTTCGAGTTCTGCGAACTACACGCTGTTCTCAGGCACAAGCCAGTCAGCACCAGTTGCAGCAGGTTGTGCTGCACTTCTGATCGAGGCTCTTGAAGCTAGGCCATTCACCTGGGATCCCATGGATGTCAAGACCATCATCCAGAACACAGCTGAGGACATGGGTTATGACCCAGCCACACAGGGCTTCGGCAGAATCGACGCAAACGCAGCATGTGACTTTGCCAAGAACGATGTGGGTGTTTGGAGCTGGAACTATGACTCTTACCACACCAATGCTCACCTAGTGGACGAGGCGTGGAGCTATTGGGGCATTATTCCAGGCATTGGTGCGACAGTGAACCAGACTATCACGAAGCTTAGCGACGCAATTGTGGCAGATGGTGCCATCTACTTTGGAGCTGTCCTGCCCGACGATGTCGTGACCGTACACCAGACGATATTTGAGCTTCTAGCAGGGCCGGTGGTTACCTCCCCCGCATGGACTACAACAGCACTCTACATGAGAGAGGCTGAAACGCACAGCTTCACTGGTGTCACCTTCGCGTACAACGACACTGTCATGAAGGGAACCGAGATGTACGGCTTCTACAACCTGCGCGACATGCTCACACCCGCAGTCTATGACGCTGCTTTCTCGGCATACACCTACGTGACAGTCGGAGTGTCGTTCAATGCGACGCAAGTCTCTGGCAATGAGCCATGGATGTTCCTGTACGACTGGACGGACAACGACCCGAACGATCTCAAGCCTAACCTCTGGAATGTCACAGCCGATCTGGGCGATGAGCTGACACGTCTGACAAGCGCACAGAACCCGAGCAACACCAACATGATGCCATTCGCGACCAACGACGCTAGTTTGGCTGCTGCTCTCGACGGCAACATGACACTCATCATCCACGACCCGACCCACGACGTGAAGATCACCAATCCTGGGCACAATTTCGTCTGCACCGTGATCTTCTGGGAGGAAGCGACTGCCGCTGAGATTGGCATTGTGACGGACGACGTCTACACATACAACTTCACTCTGACAGTGCCAAGCAATGCCGAGGCTGGTATCCACCAAGGTTTCATATCCGTCAACAGCGGAGATCTGCGCATACCCTACAGCTACAACGTTGTGGCTGACATCGCAGCTGCTGAGACTGTCGTCAACACGATCGTTCAAGGCCACGGTGCTGAACTCAGCCCGTACGACAGTGCGATGTACGGATGCATGGGCTTTGACACAGGCGTGTGGGATTACAGGAGCTACGTAATCCAGAACACCCACGCGACCGCAAAGTACCTAGGTATCCGTGTCATCTGGGCTGGCAAGGGCAATGACATGTACGTTGCTCTGTACACGAGAAACAACTCGCTAGTCGTTGAGGGTGCAATGTCAACATCCACGACCACAGCTCTGATTGCAACCCTGCCAACTGTCAACACAGGTTACTTCTACATGTTGATGTACCCGCAAGCTTTGAACGGTACAGCAGGACTGCCAGTAGAATACACCATTCAGATCATGTGGTACACGACCATTCCTGGCATCCCAAGCGAACTACAGTTCTCGTGGACGGCCAATGATTCGCCAACACCAGCTGCCGTCACCCCACCTGCCACTCTTGTGGGCGATCACGTTGTGCTGAATGGGACATACCCAGTGTTTGCTTTGACCAACATGCCTGAGTATGAGGTCAATGGTGTCACTATCTCCTTCCTGTCAGGCCTGTACGTCACTAAGACTGGACCACTTGTGGTTCCACCATCTAGCTACGACCCGTTCTCGGGACCTGTCGTTCTCGCCAACTTCGCTTGGTGCAGGATTGACGGAATCGTAGCGGGTGACAATGTCGGTGTGACAGTGGGCTTCTCGAACGGTGACTGTGACATCATGATGTGGTGGGCTGGCACGGACAACTCGACCTGGACCTACGCCAACAACCTGATGGGAGCCGTCATGGCCTCTGGCGCCAAGCCTGAGCATGGCCACTTCACAGCTGCCCAATCCGGATCCATAATGATAGGTATCTTCGACTATGATGGACAGACAGGTACCTACACTGCGACAGTCGACACCCGGGTTGGCGTGAATCACAGCCACACTGGCCGCACCGTGACCTACGACACATACCAGTTCCTGAAGAACGGGACCTTCTCAGTGAAGATTTCCGCAACTACCCCGACGAACATGGCGTTCGAAGTGGAGTTGGGCAACCTTCGGTTTGAGAACTTCTTCGCTCCTAAGTTGACTGGTATCGCTGTTGCAGGAGCGGGAGTGGTCAAGACCATCACATGGAACGCCACAGACAGGAACGCAGGTGACGATCTCTACTACGAGATCGCGTTCTCCTCTGACGGTGGATTGTCCTACCAGCTCCTTGCTGTCAACCTAACAGCAACCAACTACACTTGGAGCTCAGCAGGGTTCTTGGCAAGGAACACCTACAAGATCAGAGTCGTTGTGTACGACAATGACCCCAATGTGGGCGTTGCAGCTCCGGGCTACTACTGGATGGGTCTGACTGACACCATCTACAGTGGAACCTTCTCAGCTGGTGACGTCACAACCACAACTACCACGTCGACAACGACAACAACCACAACAACGACAACAACAACGGTGGTGCCAACGATCGATCCGCTCTTGATCGGTTTGTTCGGCGGCATCGGTGTCGGTGTCGTGGTCATACTGATCCTGTTCCTAGTCAGGAAGAAGTAGTCTAGTACAACATATGGGGACAGAAATGTCCCCATACCCCTCTTTTTTTCGGCCTACACGCACGGTATCGGGTTTCGTCTTACTGTTCAGTGTGCCCGTGAGTACAGGCCTCACCATGTTTGACAACATGGAAATTGATGCTCTCATCGGTGCGAGTGTCTGCTTGTGTCCATTCACGGTGCTATTCGGTTGTCTAGACGACTTCAGCTGGACAGTGCAGCCATCATACGCGCCACTGCGCTATCTGTGAATCAAGACTTCGGGGTTCACGATGTTGGGTGGTCTGTTTCCTCTTAACGCGAGGACTAGGTTCTCTGCACACATGACTGCCATTTTCGATCTGGTCGCGAAGCTGGCGCTGCCTATGTGTGGCACGAGGACGACGTTAGGGAGCCTCAGAAGGGGACTCGTGGATGGCAACGGCTCGGTTGCGAAAACATCAAGCCCGGCCGCGTGAAGTCGGCCTGAAGAGAGGGCACTCACAAGTGCATTCTCGTCAACGACGGCACCGCGCGAAGTGTTTACGAACACGGCTCCCTTCTTCATGCTTGCGAACTCTTCGGCACCAATCATGTTCTTCGTTTCGTTCGTCAAAGGAACGTGCACTGTAATAATATCTGACTCCCTCAATAGACTCGCAAAGTCAGTTCTGGCAGCTCCGGTTTCCTTCTCAACACTTCTCGTGAAATCGTTTTCCTGTGTGTCAGAGTATAGTATCCTCATTCCGAATCCTTTAGCCCGCTGTGCTACTGCCGCTCCTATCCTTCCCATGCCCACTATCCCAAGCGTCGCTGAGTAGATGTCAATGCCGAGCATCAGCATTGGTCCCCATGCAACATGCCATAGACCTGCGCGAACATATCGATCAGCCTCTGCAATTCTTCTCGATGCAGCCATGATCAATGCCCAAGCTAGGTCTGCGGTGGTCTCAGTCAGCACTCCAGGGGTGTTCGTCACAATCACTCCTCTTTTGGTCGCAGTTGTGACATCTATGTTGTCGAAGCCCACGGCGTATTGAGCTATTACCCTCAGTTTCGGTAACGAGCCGATGACCGACTCATCAATCTTGTCTGAGAGCAGGCTGACGAGAGCTGAACACCGCTTGGCGCGTGCGACCATTTCCTCAGAGGACGGCGGCATGTCTGCACTCCAGACCGAAGTTCTAAAGTTCCTCTTGATTATGTCTAATCCCTCATCTGGTATCAGCCTTGTCACGAACACACTGTCGGTCATCGATGCCACTTCTCTTTCGCTGCGCTGGTCCATCTATCGTCTGTACCCTCTCTTCAATGATGCTGTGTGAAGTTAGTCGGCCGTCTTCCAAGCCACTTCAGGACCAGTTCGCACCACGATGGATACCTTCCTTCTAACTGCGGAGAAGAGATGCCTTATATTTGACTGGGAAAAAGCCATATAACGGGTTTGCATCTGAGTCCGTTCAGATGCAGCCGAGGTGAACAAGACGAGTTTCACGATGGAACTACCGCGAAGCGCGATAATCGTCCTTGACCGTCTTACACACGAAGGACCGATGACACCTAAGGGAATCAGTCAGAAGGTGGACCTAGCGCCTCGGACTGTGTCATTCGCCCTGAGGAAGCTCATGGGACAGAGGCTATGCCGCAAGATTCCGAACCTACATGACATGCGACAGCCCTTCTACATTGCTGACGTTGAGCGCGCTAAAGAGCTCAGGATACGATACGAGCATGTTTTCCGCCAGGTTCTGGTGTGAAACTGCTACATGCCTGTCGAGCACTTTCACATTCTAGTGCAGGTGTTCGAGACTCCGACGATATCACTTCTGGTCAGAGCTACGCCCAACAGGGGAATATAGGCGTGAATTCTCGGATCGTACTACTTGCTTGTCTTGCTGTTTTCATGGGTAAATGATGCTGACCAGCTTGCAGAATGTGGCCGCCGAAACCAGGTCTGCCGTCGTTCCAGGATTCAGTCTATTGCCGTCCTTTCTGAGCATCTTGTCAAATTGCCGGAGCAGCTCTCCCGGGCGAGATTCGCCGCCCTTTTCATCCAGAACTCTCTTTGCCATGGTTCTCACCTGCTCTGCCTTCTCGGTGCCCGCCTTCTTGGCTATTAGCCCGTCTGGCCGCCTCGAAAGCAGCCAAAGGAAGGTTTCGACTATGGCCTCCTCAATGTCCTCAAGTCCATGACTGAGAGAATCGAGATGGGGAAACACCTCGTTGAGTGTGAGTCTGAAGTGTTCTGCCCATTCCCTGCTTATGACATCAACGTCTGCAGAAGCACGGAACAGATCATAGAGCGTTATCCGATCCTTTCTGATGTTGTGATACACTTCGGGGTTGTCGATGTCATACCTGTCTTGTTTCTCGGTCCAAGCCGGGCCTTCCTTGTTCATGCTTCCACCGGGCCGTGCAAGGTGAAATGCTCGATAGACGTCTATGGTGTCCTCTACAGATGTGTTTCTCAGAATCGGTTCAATCCACGTCTTTGCAGTCTTGAGAGTGAAGCTGCCATCCGACTGGACAGTGGCAGCTAGGGCGACGACAAGCGGAGCTTGGAGGAGTATAGTTCCGAGGATTGTGTTCCTTCTGCTCAGCCCCGTGAAGACGTCATCTGCACACTTCAGAATCACCCGACCGATTCTGACTCTCTCAAAACCCATCTGGCCTTTGGCCAGTCTGACTCCCACTTGTGCTCCAGCATACAGCCCCCTACCGACTAGGCATGCGCTAGCAACGAAATGGCGGTAGCCCGTGTCAGAGAATCTTCTCAGTCTGTTGACATTACCTGGTTTTGGTGAGCTTGCCTCCATCAAAACTGAGAGCTGGCCCATGCTTGCCAGAGTCCAAGATAGTTCCTTCATCTTGTATGTCGGTACTGTCGGTCGTTTAAGGATTTCACGCTGTACTGATGCAGTGCCTTGTTTACTCGGATTCGACGAGATGGCACAGGACGAATGACTGCTGTCTATAGCCCGATCACCTTGGGAACGACTTCGGTAGCCCGCCCTCTTATTACGATATCAGCCGGAATAGGCGTTTCGTCAAGCGTTACTAGTACAACTTTCGCCCCTGACTTCTTTGCCAGTTCGGGTAGATAAGCTGCTGGGTAGATCTCAAGGCTTGTTCCAATCACTAGCATCAGATCCGTGCTGCGGCACAGACTCACTGCCTTCATCATGGCGTCTTGGGGGAGGGGTTCACCGAACAGGACTGCCTCTGATTTGAGAACTCCATGGCATTCGTCGCACCGGGGGGGTATCTCTCCGTTTGCGACACGCCTGTGCACGGTTTCGCCAACATAGAGCTTTCCACATTCTATGCAGTATGTCCTAAGGTAGTTACCGTGTAGCTCAATCACGTTCTTGCTGCCTGCGGCTTGGTGAAGGTTGTCTATGTTCTGCGTTATTACACCCTTCAATCTCCCTTCTTCTTCAAGCTTCGCGAGCGACTTGTGAGCAGCGTTTGGTCTGGCCGCCAGCAGTACTGCTGCAAGCTCTCGCCCCATAGTCCAGAACAGTGCGGGGTTCTTGAGGAAGCTGTCATACGTGGCATACTCATGAGGGTCGTATTTCCTCCATAGCCCACCCTCAGAACGGAAGTCGGGTATGCCGGAGTCAACACTTATTCCTGCTCCAGTAAGAGCTGAGATTCTAGTGGCTCTAGCGACTAGTTCTGTCGCCATCCGGATGCTGCTTCGTACGGGCACACCTAGGCGGGCTAGCATCCGGTAAGATGTCGTTTTCGGTAGGAGTCACTTCCTGTGTACGCCACGGCTGGCGCCACTTTCTCATGCTTTCCGCACGCAAGGGTGTGCGGAATGGTTCCGCTGGGTGTTCATGCCATGACGAAAGCTTTTTCTTCTGAAAGCTGACTCTGCGCTGAAGAGTCACCTAGGGGTTCAGTTCCTCAATCTCAGCACCCCCACCGAGTTCAGGTCTCGGGAATCTTCTGTACAGTCGGTTAGGCAGACCTGTCTATAGATGGGCAGAGTGGCTCCTATGCGCAAGAAAGGTAAGAGAGATCCGGAGATGGGAGCAGCCTCGGAGCGGAGCAGCGACAGCAGTGATGCGTCAGCTTTCGACGTCGTCACCGAAGATGCTCTCGAAACCGAGAAGCTGAGAGCTGAGGATTTCTTTCAGAGGCTGCAGCGAGTGCAAGCTGAGTTCGATAACTACAGGAAACGAACTGAGAGCAGATACGCCGAGTTCACTAAGTATGCCAGCGAAGGCATTCTGTTGCGGGTCCTCGAAATAAACGATGACCTCGAGCGTGCACTAGAGGTGGACTTCACAAAGGACCCGGAGGCTGCCAAGAATGGGCTGGCGGGGATACAGGAGAACGTGCTGAAACTTCTTGCACATGAAGGAGTACAGCCGATTGATGCTGTTGGCAAGCCCTTCGATCCCTACTATCAGCATGCGGTCCATCGCACGAATGATCCGGCAAAACCAGATAACATGGTAGTAGAGGAATTCCAAAGAGGTTACATGCTTAGGGAGAAGGTGCTCCGGCCTGCACTGGTGTGCGTTAACCGGCACGAAAGAACGCCTGAGGAAGATATGGATGCCGCAGGTAGCGACACTCATGTGGACAATGGAGGCAACTAGACATGGCTAAGGTAGTTGGTATAGATCTTGGAACTACTAACACACGTATCGCTTATGTTGAGGGCGGCAAGCCCACAATGATTCCGAATGCAGAAGGCAGGAATCTCACGCCTTCTGTGGTGGGTATAACACCGAAAGGCGAGGTAGTCGTTGGAGAACTGGCTAAGAGACAGTCTGTGTCCATGCCAGACCGTACAGTGAGGTCAATCAAGCGCAAGATGGGCCAAGACTACAAAGTGAAGATCGGTGACAAGGAATACAGTCCACAGGAGATCTCCGCAATGATTCTTCGGAAGGTCAAAGCCGATGCGGAGGCGTTCTTGGGGGAGAAGATCACACAGGCCGTGATTACCACACCGGCCTATTTCAACGATAGTCAGAGACAAGCGACCAAGGATGCAGGCAAGATTGCAGGGCTTGAGGTTCTAAGGATTATCAACGAGCCGACTGCATCGGCACTCGCGTATGGCCTGGACAAGGGCAAGGAAATGAAGGTGCTCGTGTATGACCTAGGTGGTGGCACGTTCGATGTGTCGATTCTGGACATAGGCGAGAATGTCTACGAGGTCCTCTCGACAAACGGCAACACACACTTGGGTGGGGATGATTTCGATCAGAGAGTCATCGACTGGGTGGTTTCAGAGTTCAAGAGACAGAACGGTATTGACCTCTCCAAGGACCTATCTGCAGTGCAGCGTATCCGAGATGCATCTGAGCAAGCAAAGATTGAGCTCAGCACTGTCATGCAGACAACTGTCAACCTGCCTTACATCACAGCGGACTCCTCCGGGCCAAAGAACATCAACATTGAACTGACCCGGTCCAAGTTCGAGCAGCTCACTGACGACCTCATACAAGCAACGATCGGACCGATCCAGCGGGCCCTGTCTGACGCCAAGCTTGAGCCTGAGCGGATTGACAAGATTCTGCTTGTGGGCGGCGCCACTCGCATGCCGCAAGTTCAGAAGGTCATTAGAGATATGTTTGGGAAACAGGGCGACAAGACAATCAACCCTGATGAGTGCGTTGCGATGGGTGCAGCGGCACAGGCTGGTGTGCTTACAGGTGAGGTCAAGGACATCCTTCTGCTAGATGTGACCCCGCTCACCCTGAGTGTGGAAACCCTTGGTGGTGTGGCCACTCCGTTGATTGAGCGCAACACAACCGTCCCCACTAGGAAGAGCAGAGTGTTCACTACCGCGGCAGACGGCCAAACTGCCGTCGAGATACACGTTGTGCAAGGCGAACGACCCATGGCGAGAGACAACATGACTCTGGGTACGTTCCAGCTGGTGGGCATTCCTCCCGCCCCTCGAGGTACTCCTCAGATTGAAGTGGCGTTCGACATCGATGCTAATGGAATAACGCATGTAACCGCCAAGGATCTTGCCACCGGGAACAAGCAGTCAATTACGATTACGGCGACGACCAATCTCTCTGACAGTGAGGTCCAGAGGATGGTGAAGGACGCGGATAGGTACTCGCAGGAGGACATGAAGCGGAAGACGCAGGTCGAAGCTAAGAACAACGCTGACCAGATGATCTACCAAGGCGAGAAACTACTGAAGGATTTCGCCGACAAGATCCCTGATGAGCTGAAGAAGGAATTCCAGACCAAGTCCGAGGCGCTGAAGAAGGCAATGGGAGCTGATGACTTCGAGAAGATAAAGGCCGAAACCGAGGCTCTGCAACAGGTTATCTTCAAGATTAGCGAGAAGCTCTATGCTGCTGGTGGACCCGGCGGACCCGCCGGACCTGGTCCTCAAGGACCTGAAGGACCAAGTTACGGAGCTCCAACCGGCGGCGCAGGCGGTAGGCGTCCGAAGAAGCCGAAGCCTCCACCGAGCAAGAAGCCCTCCGACGAGGACGAAGAGGCCGTCGACGTGGACTTTGAGGATTTAGGAAGCTAGTCGTATTAGCGAAGGTGACCATCGACGTCCGAGCCTGATGACTACTATGCCGTCCTAGGAGTGAGCAGGTCCGCTTCCGAAGAGGAAATCAAGAAGGCATACAGGCATTTGGCTAAAGAGTATCATCCTGACCTGCATCCGGGTGACAAGGCCGCTGAGGAGAAGTTCAAAAAGATCAACGAGGCCTACGAGGTCCTAAGCGACTCTGACAAACGTGCGAACTATGATAGGTATGGCACAGCAGACGCCAGTGGAATACGCTGGGACGCGGAATCCGGATTTGGAGACATTTTCAGTCAGATATTTCGGGACTTCTCAGGTTTTGGATTCGGCGATATGGGTGGTGGGGGACGCGCAGGCCCTCCACCTGGTGACAATCTTCGGGTCACAATCAAGCTGACATTCGAAGAGGCCTTCTTTGGCTCCGAGAAGGAGATTGCATTCCAGCGACTTGTGAAATGTGACACATGTGGAGGCTCGGGCGCCAAGCCTGGCTCAAGTCCCATCCGGTGCAAAACGTGCGGCGGACGCGGTCAGGTGGTCCGGTCCATGGGAGGATTCATGACGATAGCCCAAACGTGTCCCACATGTGGAGGCAGAGGCGAGTCTATAGGGTTTCCATGTTCCAAGTGCCGAGGCTCTGGTGTCATGAAAGAGAGAAGAGAGATCAAGATACCTGCGCCTGCAGGAGTGGAGGACGGAATGTACCAACGCATACGAGGAGGCGGAAACTCTGGGCAGAGGGGTGGGCCGTATGGGGATCTCATTGTCGTATATGCGGTCGAAGCCGACCACAAGTTCAAGCGACGCGGTCTCCATATATATTCGGAAATGAGCATCCCCTTTCATATTGCAGTCCTCGGCGGCGAGGTCGAAGTGCCGACCATGTACGGTGTCAGTAAAATGAAAGTTGGAAAGGGCACGGAGTCGGGCAGCCTATTCCGTCTCAGAGAGAAAGGTGTTCATGCGGCGGATGGCAGGAAGGGTGACCAGCTCGTCCGCGTCAACATCAACGTGCCGAAGAGTCTCACAAAGGAGCAACAGGAATACCTTCGGCGTTTCGAAGAAGTCTTCAGTTAGAACTGAGCCGGCTTGCATAGGCACGCTCTCATCTTGAGGTCAGGGAAGCTGCTTGTGTTGACAGGGCGTACGATCCATGCTGTGTCCGCCCCTCTGCCAGTGCCTCCTATACAGATGACATCATTGTCTGTTGGAACGAGACCCGCATCCGCAGCCATCATGGCAATCTCAGCGCAGACCTTTGTTCCTTGGCCGAAGGTCCGATAGGCGACAGCGAGCAGTTCGCTGATTTCCCAGGTGCCCAGAGCTTTTCTTATACCTCTGGCGACTCCTGCGAAAGCATGAGTTGTAGTGAGCACTTGGCCGCCTAGACGCTCAATCTGTTTTCTCTTGTCCTCTCCGAGTTCGTTCTCATTTGGAGCGGCGAAGCCGGCTTGATGGGACACAGCGACTACTTTCTTTCCCTTTAGTGCCTGTGCGACTGCTATACCGGTGTCTCCCTTGGTGGTAGCCACTAAGACGTAGTCAATACCCGGATTGCTCTCCAGAAACTCACGCACGATAGATACTACTTCCGACGTGTGTTCAGATGACACTTGATCAAAGTACGTTGTACGGATATGCATGAGTCGTTCAAAGTGCAGGTCCCACATTAGGCTTGCCTTACCTTGGCAATCTTTCTTCAGCCCCTCGAAGACTGCATGCCTATGTCAGACGGCCGCTCTCCCCACAATGCATCACGTGGGGCCGGATTTAAGGCCGTGCATTGTCTTAGACAGGATGATGGGAATCTACGTTCTTTGAGGTTCGGTTCGGACACCAGCGTCATAACGGGTGCATCGGCTTTCGTTTTCACATGTTCTCGGTGAACAACCAATATGAATACAGAACAACTATTCCCCGCAGACCCTCCAAACGAGCCCTGGCTATTCTAGAGGGGCCAGAGTACGATCAGGTAGAGTGCCCTGTCACCGTTGAACGCTGACATGCACTCTGCCTGACGACAATGGGTCGACAAAGATGTATGAGTCGAATTCGGGTTTTGCCTTTCTTCGTCAAATAGGTGTTTCCTCTGTAGTATCTTGAGGCACTTCAGCTTCCGTTTGCGCGTATCTCGGCATTTCAGTTTCTCTGCAGCCGATTGCATTCACAAGACGAAAATAGCGGTGTACTCTGCCTGTTTCGTGACCATAATGAACACGAAGCAGGGGTGCATAGGACCCATCAGACTTCATGTGGATGTGCCGCTGGTGCCTAGAGGGTACGCAAGCGGCGTTCTGACATGGACTCCAGAAGGTCCCACACTGAAGCTTGGTTCTGGCCAGTTGGTCCAGTGGCCAGATCAAAACGCAAGATATGGGCTTCATGAGAGGGTCATCATAAGGAAGCCAAGTGTGCCCGAAGCAAACCCACTTCCGAAGATGGCTATGATTAGATTGAACCCCGTCCTGATTGCTCGGCGGCAGTACAGCCCGTGCATTGTGCGCGCAGTTGAGGATATCTATCCTCCTTCCACTTATCATTGGAAGAGTAGGCTCGTTCGTGACGGGATTGACGCAGTCTTCGCGGTTCAGACGGTCGAAGGTTCTGATTTGTTCTGGCTGACCATATTCGATTCCGAAACTGGATCCATCTATGAATCACATGAGATACACTCTCATGAGATATGGGTCATAGGAGTAAGAGAAGACTGGGAGATAGACCAGGAAACAGAGCGCGCTGTCGCCCCCAGCAGTCCCGACCTTGCACGACTTCAGGCCTTGAAAGTCTTGGATGGTCTTCCGCCGTCCTGGAAGCGCATAGCGGCACTTACGGAAGGCGTTGCGATCCCCGGACTTCACAGAGGAGAAACGATGCGAGAATTCATGGATCAGCTGGTTCCCTCATCCTTTCCTCCCAACGTGAGAGAAGAGCTTATGGTGTTTCTGGCTTGGGTCACGAGAAGTGGGACACCCAATAGAGATCCCGTGGAGTTCCTTCAGAAACTCTCTTCTATGTCACTGCTGTGGCGGCTCTGCGCAGGGCACTTTCGTTGTATTCTGGATGGCGTCAGCAGTCCTCCTTATGTCAAGGTCTTCAACCTCGCGGCGAATGGCCATTTGAAGATGCCTCGGAGAGCACCTCCTGTGGCCGCAGGAACGTCCGCCTCGATGATGATTTGGTACAAACTCGCAGAACAGTTTCCTGACTGGAGGAACAGACCGATCCAATTCGCCAAGAAACTGAATGATTCGGGGGCCGTGGTGACGAAACTGCCTGTGTCAAAGTCCGAAGCACACAGTAGTGCGAAGGCTTGGGGTGACAGGCTCGCCATACTGTCACACGGTCTCTTGCTCAGAACCTACGTGAATCCGGAACCGATTGGATTACACCATATCGTCTATGTGGGACGGGCCCATGGGTGGCCCCACAAACACCTTGCATGGTCAGCTCGTTTAGAGGGTTCGGGTGGTATCTATCCTCATGTGGATCTCATGGTGATGCCGCAGACGGCAGTGGAGCGAGTCCGAAGACAGAGAATCAGACTGATTGAGTCGAAGTGGTCAACGCGAGCCACCAATCTGAGGCTGTTTGACGAGAGGAGAAGGCAATGGGTAGTGTCGACAAAGCGAATCGTTGATTCGCTTGACAGACATGGATCGATGCAGCTGCTTACAAGGGATTTCGGCGGTTCGGCTGAGTCCACTATTCAGCCTGTGACTGGAACCGAGTCGAAAGCTCTGGATGCTGTTTCCGGTGACATGTACTTGACACTAAGCGAGAGTAACAGGTATTGGTCTTACGTAGGCCTTGACCGAAAAGTGTTCCAGGCCACTCTGACTTCGCTCAGGGATCGTGGAGTGGTACGATTGCAGTATGGTACGGTACTGGAAGGAGTCGCCACGGTGTTTGCAATGGCTCAAGGCCCCGCGGACCGCGTTTGCAGTCTGGCTCGGTCACTACTCTTACATGCTCCGTCGACGCTGGTCGAGATGGCTGACGACGGCGGGATTTGTCTAGCTATGTTACGAATCCCTGAGATGAAAGTCCACGAACTTACGGCCTCAATGCTGGAAGCAGCGTCAGACAGTGAGGTGCGTCTCTCATGCTCAAGGGTGATTTCCTACACTGGCTACATGCGCAGTCTATACCGGCGACTTCTCAGACCTGATGGAACTTGGGATGATGATGTTTCTGCAATGTTGAGTCAACAAAGAACATCGCCCTAATTACGAATCTCGCTGTTCGCTGTGTCTGACCTTCGTCTATTCCTCCCAGTCAATCGGCATTGTCTGTATCAGGCTTCTCAGTTTCCTTCTGACTGCAAGTCCAAGAATCGACACAATCCCTGTTTCCGCGACGACATATGTTGTGCCTGCGTCCGTCTGTATCAGCATGATGGCGTTCCTGGCATAGAATACTAAGGGCTCGGTATGTGACATGACGATTGGAAGACCAGAGAGTGTGACCTTAAGCCTGTACGTACCTTCTTCGACCGGCAGGAATCCTAGCTCTACCTCTCCATGGTCTGAAACCACGGAAACCCATGTATCCATGGTTCTATTGCTGGGTGCGAAGAGCGTGATATTGAGAATTCCTCGCCATTCCGCTGTCACACCGATGACTGTCGAGATCACTGTCACGGAGCCGCCAAGTCCCTGGTACAATGCGGGTTCTTCTCGGAACTGAATGGTTACGACAGGGACCAGCACCAAGTTGGCTGTCACTGTGCAAGGTGCTAGAAGATGCGAGCCATTGTAGGAAGCCAGGATTGTATAATTGCCGGCGAACAGCCCTTTCAAGGTCAGACGAGCGGTGCCCCTACTGTCTGTTGTGACGACCTCTGTTGACTCAAAGGTACTGTTCATTGTGAAGATAATTGACACATTGGTGCCACTGACTCTTCCTGCCTGACGGGTCAGAGTAATCGACAATTGAACCACGTCATCACAGTTGACAGGGCTTGGAGCATTCAGCTCTATCCACGTTTCGTACCTTGTCAGTGTCACAATCACAGCGGCTGTCCAATTGAAGTATGTGCTGCCTTCCACAACAAGACCGAGCGAGTAGTTGCCTGTCTGTGAGGGAACCCACTCTACATGGATGCCTCCTCCAACCACTGCGACAGCGGTCCGATTTGTGAGGGGGCTTCCGTAGACCTCTCTTCCATCGGGAGCATAGAGGCTGACGTATGCGAGGAGCCCGGTGGTCACTTCGCCAAGAGAGTCGATGACAATAAACTCGACAATGTGTGTTCGCCCTATGATGCCTGATAGCGACTGGCTGGTGACACTGATATTCGTTTTGGCTGTCACATAGAACACTACAGAGGCATTGCAGCCGAGCCACAGCCGAGAGTCAACGACGGACGCGTTTAATGAATAGCGGCCAACACTGAGGCCTCTCAAGGATATGCTCAGGAGAGATCCATTGATGGAAATCCGATCGATCAGCTTGACAGTGCCTTCGGGGCCTCTCAAACTGAGAGATGGACTCAAGACGTCGATGGGCAGGCTCAACCTACATTCATCGAGAACATGAAGCGCGATTACAGTATTGTCCGCTCTGTCAATGTGGTCGGGACATTCGATGCTCAGGCCTGTTATTCCTGTGGCCCATAATGCCACAGCACTCTCAGTTGGGAGATAGTGCGTGGTACCCAAGAAGCTGACAACAACTGTGAAGTTGCCCATTCTTGAGAGAGTAACGTTGAGCCATACGGGTCCTTGGCCGGTTTGAATGACATTACCGACTGACATGAGTCCGCCAATCTGATGATAGATCTCGAACTTCATGCTGAATCCTTCCATGGGTGTGCTCTGTGAGTCACATAGCAGAAGGAGAAGACAGGCTGGGTTTCTCACTGCCACGATGTCATCAGAGTTCGTCAACTCGATAGTCAGAGTGGTCCCAAGCATTACGTCGATTTGGGTCGTTGTGCTGACTGGCAAGTAGACTCCAATGCCCCTGAATCTGACTTCCAGGTTCCAGACCCCCAGCTGTTCGATAGTCACACTCCAAGTCACATAGCCCGTCGTATTGCTCTGGGCCTGAATGGGACCGATCGCACTGCTGCCCGGTCCATCTAGTAGCATCTCCAGAGCTCTTCCTGAGAGGGGCACACCTCCATCATCAAGAAGCAATGCGACAACGATTAGAGTTCCGCCAACTTGCAGCTGACGGTCTTTGACAGTTGTCTCAAGTATTGTGATGGTGTAGACTGTGTGAATGCTCGAGTCGGAGAAGGGGCGAACAGACACCGACCCGGCGCACGAAATCTCAACGGTGTATAGACCTGCTAGATCGGGTTTGAAGGGCACTACAGCAATTCCGCCGTAGATCGGTACTGTGATTGAAGATGAAAGGGCACCCAGTCTAACCTGTTGCCCAAAGGGATCATAGAGTTTCACCACGACATTGACTGAATCGATTGGTCTTCCCAATTGATCACTCAATGCAATTGTGATGTTGGCAAGACGATTGGAGCATGCAGGTGCCGGTGTGAAACTGACCGCGACTTGGCATCCCGTCGTGACTGTGAATTGCTCTTGCGTGTCGCAGCGTAAGAGATACTCGTCCGGAGTCGGCCCGACTTGCAGGGTCAATATGCCGTGGGCGTGACTCGCCGTGTAGACTGTTCGAGCGACACCTGACCCATTAGTCAGAGTTTCTATGCTCCACACAGGCACAAGGTCGACACCCAAGACGACGAAACGCACTGATATGTCACGAACTTGACCCGATGATAACAACACGTAGACTAGGGTCACATTGTCGAATAGACTGACCTGTTGCGGTGCAAGAGTTGTTCTTCCGCTGGCGACCTCCATGATTGAAACTTGACCCGTGACAGAGCTCGCATAGTAATAGACATCACCGGGATGCATCAGTTTCAATGTGACGAGCCCGCGGACAAGAGGAGTCACACAGACAGACAAGGGAATATAATCACTCCTCACCTGATCTTCGAAGATCACTGTGCCGTTCTGTTCAACTGAAAAGAGGAGAACGCGGCCTGGAACATGATTGCCTTGAGAATCGAACAGACTCAGGTTGACGCATAGCGCCTCTCCGGCTAATGACAAAACTGGATGTTGCAGGACTGGGTCTGTTACTGTGTAGACCCTTTGAGGCTCTGACCGGCTCACGTGCCCGTTGAGCCCATCTCCCAGAAACGTTGCATTGATCACAAAGTCGCCAATGGAGTTGAAGTCGTACACCAAGGTGCACTTGCCGGCGGAGCCAGTGGTCTTCAGAGAGTAGACAAGGACTGAACCGTCTGCCGCACTCAATGTCACTGCTATCTCGCCGCCGAGAATCGGATTCCCTGCGTAGTCTGATAGTGTAACGACGACACCCACTGCTGAACCCTGCATAACAGGCTGACCAGGGGTCATGAGATCCATTATGGTCCTGCCAAGGACCGTACGTTCCACCACGGTCGATGTTTGAAGAAGCCACTCCTGAGCAGGGAGTGTGGCATTGACCAGAAGATACCCTGGTCTGGAAACGACAAGCCTGATTACAAGGGTTCCATCAACAGAAGTTGTGTTAGTTGTCGTGAGTATAGGTTCTCCGTCTAACGAGGCAACTACTGTCAGCGTGACTCCAATGAGAGCCGATTGGTTCTGTCCATTTACTCCTATAGTGACTATGAAGACATCAGGAGCTTCTCTTTCGAGAGGCAGTTCGACCTCCAGATGCGCCGACTCGACGACTCTGACCTCTATTGTTGAGTCAGCTGACTCATACCAGTCTTGACGAGCGCAGGCTGCCAAGATCGTGTTGTCGCCCCTCGTGACCGGCGTCCAGAGAATCCGCATGGACCCATCATCAGTCACACCACTGGTTTCCAGGTCGAGTGCACCCCAGCTGTTTCTCACTGTCAGAGTGAGAATGAGGCCTGACACGTTTCTTCCTAGGTGATCTGAAACAACAATCACGATCCAGCCGACTTCGTTCACTCGTAGACTCCCGATCGTCGATATAGTGAGTGTCAGTGGGACTCTGAGTTCGAATTCAAACGAAGCAGATGCAGATCCTCTGGACGGAGTCGAATCGCAGACTGCCGCTAACGTATATAATCCTGCAGTGCTGCCCGACCACTGGAGGGACACATAACCAGTGGAGTTTGTGTACAAGATTTCTTGTAGTATGATTGTGGAAGGAACGAAAGTGAGCATAAGGAAGACTTGCCTATTACCGACAGCTGTTCCTTTGGAGTCTGTCACGCGTACCCAGAGGTTCCATGTGTTTCCCACCAAGGTTTCATGACCGATGCCTCCGACCGTGATGTCAGTCTTGGACCATGACATCAATCCTGCTCTTGCGAATGACTGAAGAAGCATCCGGGATGTGTAGAACTCTGCGTCCAGCATATAGGCTCCATTGTCGGCGAGCATTATCGTCACCGAGATGTGTCCCGTGGAATTCGTAGTGAGTACCGTGTCCATCAGTATGTTGAGTGATGGAGTCATTACTGTAATGTGCACGGAGTAACCTGAGAGTGAATCTCCTGATGCTGTGGACAGTCTGCATGCGACGCTCACGCTGCTGTACTGGTCTTGGACTGCAGGACTCATCCAATCCAAGACTGTGTTCTCATACACTCGAATGACGCCATTAGCGTCTGATTCCATAAGACTGCCGTTTCCTCGGAAGAGAAGTGAGTATGTGAAGTTGCCTCGGCGCTGCGGAGTCCAATACGAGGGATTGCACGATGTCGTGCTTTGGTGAATGACCTCCCCGGTCGCACTCAGGACAATGAGGGTGACTTGTTGGAATTCTATTCTGGTATCATTGACAGTGTATTGAAGCGTCCAGTCTATACCAATGACTTCCGATACATTCCCACTGACAAGTTCAGGGGCTGTAAGACGGGTAGAAACGGGCTCGTATATGGTGATTCTGTCTTGCAGCACGAGATTCGAACAATAGAGTCTTGATACAGTCACAGTTAGGTTGTGTGTCCTTGTTGTGACTCCACTCGTCGGGATAGAGAACGCGAATGGTGACTCACTCACATACTCCCATTGCTGGTAGTCGGGCGGGTCGCCAAGTGTGAGTGTAATCTGAGACTGTCCGACTGGCTGGCCCGTGTCCAAGGCCCAGTCCAGAGTGCCATTGAGGAGTTGTCCTGCCAGCACTGTTATTGTTTCCAAGTTCAAGTGGCCCTGAAGCACTCCAGACACCTTGACAGGAACACAGTCGAATCCCCTCGAAGAACCGAAGTCGCAGATAATCACGGAGATGTTCCAGTGACCCAGAGCATGTTCGCTGTCGGGCACAGGCACAGTAATTGTGTCCTCGTTCGCGACATTCTCGAAGAGCCACCATGCTTCGAAGGTCTGTGCGAGCACAGTATGCGTGCTGGACTGTGAAACTATTGAGACGCCTACGCTAAGGCTTCTGCCAGCCTCGACGGTGTCAAATGCTGTTGCTTCAATTGTGTTGATTGACGAACTCCGCACACGAGTGCGCAGACCGAGCGTTGAGACCATCTCAAACACGCCTGCAGTGTACACTGGCTGCCAGAGTTCAGTCGAGTTGGCCCAACCCGATGACAAAGGTTGCGCTCCAAGCGAATTGAGGACCATGTCTGCGTTGACAACGTTCAAGTTGGCCGAGAAACCTGACGCGTTTAGAAGAGCAAGAGTTGCAACATCTCTGCTGAGCGCCCAGAGATCGTTGTACTGTATCCTTGATTCAATCGTCGCCGCCAGTTCCTGAGCCATCTCGCTGCTCAGCACGCCCAGTCTGATAGCGGTCCGCGTGGACAGCCAGTCAATCGCTGATTGCTGGCCAGCGAACGGCCTCAAGGTCCATCCTGTTGTGGACCAGTACCCGGACGCATAGCTGGCAGCGACGGATGACTCCAGGCTCGCTCTGTAAGGCACCGCATCAAGCGAGTCCAGCAGATAGAACGCCTCAACCGCAGCGGCGGTGTACTGCATATGGGCGGTGCCGGCCGTTGTCGCTGCCTTGAAGTGCCCCGTGCTGCTTTGAGATTGAGCAAGATACGACACAGTGGATGACACGACACCCGATGTCAACTGGGCGCCGAGCGCAGATGACATGGCGACTCCAAAGTACTGAGTCCACACGCTCTGCATCCTGTACTGGGTGGGTCCGTACTCGAGCGCAGTCACTGCGGTGACGCTACTCGGATACTGCAGCCATCCAACCAGAGAGTCAGCATACCCCCTTGCAAGGACATAATTAACAGATCCCTGTGCATGCGACATCCTAGATGCCACTGAGAGCCAATGACTCCAAGTGAGGGACGGGATAGGCTCCATCGCCTCGAAGCCTACGGGAGTTTTTGTCAGACTGACATAGTTGATTATGCCGGCAGCCATCGCACCTGACTGCTCTCCAAGAGCGTTCAGGCAGCGAGCTGCACAGGATGTGGGGGAGGACTTGGCCACAGAGTCCGATGCTGCGACTGTCAAACCGAAACCACCAGACTCGAGCTGGTTGGAAGCCAACCAGGCCAGGCCCGTCGCCTTGCGCCCCGGGTCTAGAGTGCCCATGACAGCCATCGTGGTCAGCGCAGATGTGGTACCTGTAACAAGTTCCCCTGCACCAGTCAGGATTTCGTCATAGGATCCGTCCTCGTTCGACGTTCGAGTGAGTATCCAGCTAGTGAGCTTCAGGGGATCGTGATGGGTCTTGCCAATGGCTTGCAGTGATGTAATGTACTGCGTTGCATAGGAGTTCCTTGCGGCAGTGCTATCGGGTTTCTCTCCTACACCACCCCAGAGATCAGGATCCGGCGTATCCGCCGCATCTATGACACATGCCCGGAGCCATGACTCAAGAGTGCTTACATCGATGCATGCGACACAACCAGCGGATGCCAGAGCCTCAAGAACAAGGTGTGTGCTTGTTATATGATTGCCGAATCCTCCTGCCGGGTCTTGGCGTATGCTCAGATAACTCGCGAGTTCGGTCACGTTGTACGTCGTCGCGAGGTCCATTATCGAGACCAGCCAGAGTCCCTGTGCTGTGCTCTGAATACTGACCGAACCTTCACTGACCGAGCTGGCGAAACCTGCTTCAATCCCATAGTCAACATAGAGACTGTCCAGGAAATGATCAATGAACACAATGTGTTGCGATCGCCACTCATACCATACCGATTGATTCGTAGCCGACCTGACTGATTGAACCGCATAATATGCGGCCTTCATTGTAGGTTCGTGAAGGTAGCAAAGTCCACCAGCGAACTGGTTGTTCTCAGGGACCTGTAGTCTGCCTATCGTTTGTGATGTTGAGCTTTCCTTGAGAGAACTTGCATAGGCAACGACGTTGACAAAGAGCCCCCGACCTTGGTCAGTTAGGTCGGTTGGGTTCTCTGGTCCGTACAGGAAGACATCTAGCGGGTATGAATCGTAACGCAATGCCGAAAGATGTGCTGGGGAATCGCGCCCAGTCAGTTCGACTATCCGGGAGAGTTCTCCCTGAACTGCGTCCACAGGAATTAGGGTTGTTGGCTCGCTCGTGAGGCGGGCGGAAACGTTGAGAGAGACTGGACTTCTCATGAAGGGCGCAGACTCATAGTCGTATGAGACGAGTAGGTGTTGCGAGACTGGTGCCACCAGATGTGGTTCGCTCGTGCCCTTAAGCCGATGAAGAACCCATGCCGCACGTCCAGTTAGTATGAGACATGAATCATACGCGATAAGCGTCTGGATGAACAGGTCTGGAAGCAGAGACCCGTTATCAGCTCCAGTACTTGCATCAAGGATTACGACTGGGGCGTTCTCTATGATAGCATCGTGGGCGAGGATCTCGTCAACAGTTGAGGTGTGACTAGCGACTCCTGAATTGTTCAGAAACCGACTCCACTCTGCTGCCCTTGCCGGAATTGACGCCCCCAGCATTTCGATGACGAGGTATGGTGTTGGGTTGACACGTGTGCCGGGGCCGGATGCAACATCATGCTGCGCTCTTGCATTCGACAGCGGTGTTGACTCCAAGATGCCAGTTGTCGCTTCTTTGGCTTCTAGGGGGCTGGTGGGAAACCAGCAGAGAGCAGAACCGCAGGTGGCGAGTATGACAAAGACCATTGCCAGACGACGTGCCTCTATCACTGCCTAACCTCCTTCTTCGCTCTAGAGAGAAGCGCAGCATCGCGACCGAGAACAGTCTCTGAACATTGTTCTAGACTGTCGCTACTGGTGGCTGAATGAGTTCCTGCGTCTTGCTTCACATTACCACCCCTACGATTTGAGTGTAGAAGAGAGCAAGTGCTGCAATCACGAACACCAGCTCCAATACCCCGCGTTCCCCGTGTTTCTTGAGAGATTCTCCGAGTAGTATGATATCGCCGCTGCGGATGCAGCTATTGAGTAGTACACTCATTGCCACGTACCAACATAGCATTACTATCGGTACACCCATGAGGAGCACAAACGGTATGAAGAGAAGCGAGAGGGACACGAAGACAGACAAGACCGAACTGGCAAACAGTGCGCTGAGGAGAATGGCTACGTGTGGCGGCTTTCCGACCTCGAGGAAGAGGTTGAACTCCGCATAGGTACTACCTCCGCCCACTCCTTCTATATCGATTTTGAAGAGGGCACAGACGACATAGCGGATCAAAGTGTTCACAATCATGCCTGGTGCGAACACAATAGTCAGCACAGAGAGTAGGGTATTACGTGTCCATGTGTGAAATGCGCGCTTCCTGCCTGTGAGCAGCAGGACACTCCTCACAAGAGTGGCTGCTACTATCACTAGAGGTGTTATTCTCAACGAGAGCTGAAGGCTCGCCAGCAGTACGATTACAATGTCTGATTGCACTATCGTTCCCAGCGTGTTACGTGATCTGAATCGGTATGGAGTACCTATTGTCAAACATAGATTAGTTTGTCTAAGGAACGAGAGGGATAATATCAGGCTGCGAAACCGTCATTGTAGCAGACAAATGATGCGCCCTATGCTAAATATGGTTATGAGACTTCCTTGCGCCTGACGTGGCATCCATGTGCCTCATAACTGCTGCTCAGTGCAATAAATTCATAAGTATGCAGAAGCATTCATGGTGGCCACCATGTCCAAGAAAGCTCTTGTTACAGCTGACTGGCTTGGAAAGGGGCGAGAGACAGACGACGTCACGTTGATCAGACAGATCATACGGAATGTTTCTGCCGGAAACGGGGTATGTGACAAGGCTCTCTCAGAGCCGAAGTCAGGAGGATCTGAGATCCCGGATTCGCCTATTCCGCAAGGAAGGATAGATGCTGCTTTGGGTCTCAGCGAAGCGTCTGAGGAAATCGGTGTTTGGGAACGTCCCATTAAGGTGACTGGTGTATCTCTCAGAAGCCAAATCGAATCTATCATACCGGACAATGTTGAGGAAGGTATGAGAGAGTCACTTGTCTACACCCTGTCTCGGGTGATTGTTGGGAAGTGGCCCCGCTTCGTGGAGTGGCAGCCGTATCTCTCTGGTATCGACTCGGCAAGCGCCGCCCTCATCACGCTTCATTGCATTAGTCGAGCACTCAAGACGAGACCGGACTGGATGAAGGTCCTATGGCGAATGAGCATTGAGAAACTGAAGTCAGAGCTGCTGACAAGTCTTCTCGGCGACATGACTGGTGATCGCGAGGTTAAGTCGATCATAGGACTACTCGAGCGGGCTAGGGAAACACTCCGAGAGAAGATACCGAGAGATATGCTCCTCACCAATCGCACAATCGATGATTGGATAGCCATGTTGTCCCCTAAGTCGAAAGAGCAGGCCGACGTAGATACCATTAGCGAGCTGAGAAACAGGATTGGGGCAGAACTGCTGTCGCTGAGATCCCGCGAAACCTTATGGGGCGTCCTGACGCTAAGGCCTGATGGTCCAGCCGCAAGTCAAATCGAACCTATGTTGAACAGGCTTCGCGAGAAGATTAACGCACTCGATTATGGGCCAACCATAGCTGTCTGTACATATCTCGCCGACTGCCAGATTCCCGGCAAGCCGACTGCTAGGGAGATCATTGAGGCGACAGGTGCGAGCGGGTGGAATGCTCACCTGGCACTGGCTCTCTTGGAAACCCTTCTAACAGAGAGGTACATACCTTCAGTCAGTCTTTTGGGGCTGAGATACCGCGTTGTCATATCCACAAGAGAAAGAGGTGTGCCAAAATCACGAGGCCTTGCCGCCAAGTATCTGCTTCGCGACACGATGTTTCAGAGTGCATCTCTCCACATTGAGCCCATAGACTCACCAGGCCCGAATGAAGCAGCTGATCCAGCAAGCATCTTCGACGTCGTCGTCGACTCCGAACTTGTTTCTGTGCGTCTTGATTTGTATGACGCGATGCGATCAGTGTGGAAAGAACCTTGGTATGAGCCAAAGATTCCCCCAAGACTCTCACCTCATTGCCTGATGAGGTCCTCTGTTTCGGCAAGCGGAAAGATACTGGTGCCAAGGCCGCGCGATCTGCAGGCGCTAGGTGTACTTTGGGCCTTCAGAGGGATGCGACCTGCGAGGAATTGGATGATGAGATCGATTCACTTCTCCCAGAGCACACTGCGACATGCCCTCCCAAGAGTACTTGAGAGCGGTCTGCTGACTCTTCTCTATCATCCAACACTTGAGTATTGCGCGCTCCCAGAGGGCCTGCTGGTGGCCACGAGGAAGATGACCAGCAGGAGAGCGGACTCACTCGCGACATGGATTACGAGGGCATTCCCATATTGCAGACTCCTGACAAGCAGACCGGCCGGTCAGGCCGCTGCTGTGGTGCGAGTTCCTGCGCTCAAGAGCGACACTGCCAGAGCGATAATCGAAGAAAAGCTGAAGGAGATGGACTGTGAGTATGTCGTTGCAGGCATTGAGTCGTGTAGATCGTACTATATGACTGTGCTCAACCGCATTTACGACTCGCGCACCAAAGCATGGGCTGATCCATGGTTGTGATATTTGGAGATGAGATCAGACCCATTGTTCCAGTGTGGATTGTACATTTCTGAACTCGCGCCATGCTTTCACGGTTCGTTCTGCAACAGACTGGCTCTGGTCGCTGCCGATTGCCGGTATGAGGGTGTCGATTATTCTGGAAGCGATTGGGGGTCGAATGGTCAGGTCGACTCCTCGGAGTGAGATACGGCACACCTCGTCGAAGATCTCTCTTGCTCGCATAAACTGCTCCCTTTCTATCGGGCCACAGCCATGTGCTCTGAGCACACTATCCAAGTTGCCGTGTCTTTTGAGCAAGACCGCACCTCGTCTTGGTCCAACGCCTCTGAGTCCCTCGTTATGGAAATCGCACCCACACATGACCGCAAGGTCTCTGATTTGGTCAAGTCGAAGACCAAGTGTGGTTTCAAGATCGCCAAGAGTCGCTCGGAATACCCTTCCTCGCGATAGAAGCATCTGTCCCGTCATATGAGGGCTACCGAACAGCAGAGCATCAGCATCGGTCGAAACTACAGTTCGAACTAGTGACTCTCGACACAATGCGGCGGCCAGCATCTCGGCTTCAGAGGGAGCTGTGCATGTGGGAATCCCCACTGCGCCTGCTAGGTCTCTAACGTGTTCCAGTGCGAAGTACATCCTGAGTGCAGGACTCTGGGTAAGGTTGGAGGATACATCAATGTCGAGCCGGTCGCCACTTCGCTGGAAGCTGAGATACAGGTCATGTGCTGTCCTAATCAAATCTGGGTTAGGTGCTCTCTTGAGGGTTTCAGGCGGGCCGTCGAATATCATTACGGGGAGTATGCCTGTCCGTAGTGTCATCGTGATGAGGCCAAGTCCAATACGGAGATGCCCTAGAGGAACTCCTTCCTTTCTCTTGCGGGTTTTCTCGATGACCGACATTCTCCGTGTCATGTAGTTTGGCATGTCGATTGCTATCTTTCCGCGAATCTCGTCCGCGGAGGCCCAGACCCAAGGAAGCACGTTGAAGTTCTTGACACCCATCACTGCAGCCTCACTTGAAACCCCGGATGCCTTTGGAGGTGATGCTGATGATCACTCCTTTGGGCGGCTGGGTCAGTGTACAGCGTTCAACGAATATGCTGACAAGGTCGTCACGAGCATCCAGTCTGCCGATCCTGACAACAGAGTCTACATTGTGAGCTACGATGTTGCCGCCTATAGGGGATGGTTGGCCTGATGTCCAGTCAAGTGATGAGTGGTCAGTCATAAGTACGTGCGTCCCGGTCTTGTTGACCATAGCCCTCAATTCCTGGAAGGTTCGGAATAGTTCTCGCTGTCTTCCCGCACTGGAAGGACCCCCGCTCATGTTGAGCACAGAGGTCAAGCTATCAATGACGACGATCCGGACGTCGGTCATTGCTGCTAAATCTGATGCGGCTTGTCTAAGGTCCGATAAACTCAGAAGCCGGCCAACTGCAATTCGGCCGAGGACTTCAGGCGCATCAGAACTTCCACACAGAGTCCTAGCAAGCGCCGGGCTGTAGTTGCTTGCCGCATCTAGAAAGAAAGACCGCCCAGTCTTCTTCTTTGCTGCACACACGGCTGCCAAGTGAGCAAGTGCGGTCAAGGGGCCTCGACCAGTTCCGTGTAGTAAGCTGATCTGTTGCGGGATGAGCAGTCTGCCCAAGACTGCATCCAATGCTCGCGGCAGTAGTGAGAAACGTGGTCCCTCATCCAGTTCAATCTCATCAAGCGGTCTTTGGTACATCAATCCCAACACCCCGAACGACTGAGTAGTCGCGGAAAAGCACGGTATCCACTTCGAAACCCATCGGTATTGCTTCGACTTCTATGCCGGGCACTGCGGACTCCGGCACGATCACCCTGAGGCCCTTCTTGGTGGGTACAACAGTCATCCTCTCCGGCCAGAGTGATAGGAGGTGGGTCACGGTTGCCTCGCCTGCGGCTATTCGATAGTCTCGTATGTGTAATCCGTAGTTCTCATCGACCAGAGGTAGCATGAGCACAGCTTCTGCTAACAGTGGAGAAGCTGGTTTCGTGCCTTCGATTTTGGCTTCACTGAGTGCAGCATTGACCTGCTCGGGTTGATGCGAATCCGAGTTCGTGGATACAACTAGAGCACAACACTGGTTCAAGCATGTCAATGATACCGGCAGAAGGGGTCTGTCTCGCAGTAGCTGTACGACTGAATTACGTGCCTGATGCGGAACAATGATGACTCTGAACATGCTCTGCAATAGCTCGGACCAATGCACTGCCGTCGAGGGCTTGATTCTACCTGACATGATCCCTATACGGAGAGAGGTTGAGCGTGTTTTCAGGAGCGGAGCTTTCGATGCAATGGGCAACGAATCTGTCACTAGGGAATATACTGCAGCGGTTGCGGCCGCAGCCGCAAACGACCAATGGATTCCCCACGGTAAAACTACCAGGAATGAAACTGCGACCACATAGCCAACTGCACCGAATGCAACGATGACGAGCGGCGAAGGGACTTTCCGTCGCCTATGGCATCGCCGCGTCAGCCATGATAGTATGAACGCAACCGATGCAACCATGACGAAGGGCACTGAGTTACCATTCCTGGTGGCTAGGACGATACTCACAACTGATGCGAGCAATTGAGATCCCCCAGCCAGGGCCAGAGCAATAGTGACAGCAAGTCCGACTGCCTTGTAAAGGAATCCACCGAACATCAAGTCACCACCTCACTGAGGCTGACAGCGAAACTTCTACAATCCCTGTTTCGAGTAGCTTGATCTTTCCCAGCGGTACCTCTAGACCAGCGCGATTCGTGCCGATGATTGTGGAATAAGGACCAATCGCGTCCCTCCGCACGGCAAGATCATGATCGACCCACTGTTTGATGGTCTCATGATGCACAGGACAGGTGATGGCACCGTCGATGACTCTGTTCTCGCTAATGACGACTACTTTCACACCGCTGCTGACAACTCCTGCAAGAGTCGGCAGAACTTCCTCGATGAGTTCCTGTCCCCATAAGGTCGGGTTGAGGCGGGCCATGTCAATCACTCTTGTGACCGGGTCCACGACCACCAGCGACGTGAGTGGTGTGATCCGGCTTGCCACATTCATGACGCAGTCGCGCGATTGGGCATAGTCCAGAGTGACAAAGGTTGTCACAGCGGACATCTTGCCGCCACATGCTTTGACGTTCCGCCTTAGATGTTTCACAAACGACATCTTGCCATCTGTGTTGATCCATTCTACTGCGGAGCTTACGGACTCGTCTGCCGCAAAGGCGACTGCAAGAAGAGTCTTGCCTGATCCAGCAGGACCCCAAATGTGGGTTAGACCCTCTAAGCCCATTGAGTGCATTAACCTGGCATCATTCTTCCGCATCATCAAGGCCCCACATTCTCTCTGCCTCTTTCGGGTCTGATACAGAAACTTCTCTCTCAGGAACTGGACCTGCCGAGGACTCGGATGGGCGTCCACTCATCCCTGCGATTCTAGCACTAACGATGTCTGCAGCTCGCTTGGGAGGTTCGAAGCCATCAGGATTATCGCTTGTTTCGGCATCGGAACTCATGTCGTGCTCGCTAGACGTGAGGGTGCGAGTTGCTGATGTTAGATCTGGTTCACCTGGCCGGGAGTTCCTGCGTATGGACTCGAAGAAGTCTGATGTGGCCTCATGTCCTCTAAGAGCTGTAGAGGGTATTCCCTCAATTGTGTGCACAGCATCATCTCTCGTCGCAAGGACCGGGACTGGAGTTGCAGTTTCTTCTTCTTCGGGCTGTGTCAGCATCTCGCCCAGCCTTTCCGCCGTCTCAGACATGGCCCTAATGTTCATCAGGTCGTCAATCGCGTTCTTGACGTCGAAACGAAGGACACCGATATCATAGAGTGAGTTGTTGAGTAGACCAATGTGACTCACGGCCTCCCCGAATGTCATGGGATTAGACAAGTGTGCAGTCAGTCCTACATACATCAGAGCGAGCATCTCCTCATTCGCATCAGACCCTAGGTGTCGCAGTAGGCAGAGGAATCTCCCCAGTCCCATGTCTGAGGTTCTGATTGGCGTGCTTTCATCAGGCTCTTCAGCTGGGGCGAACCTTACACACTCGTCGAGCACAGAGCATGCCAAGCTCACTGCATGATCCGTATTGCCAGACTCTAGGGCCTCTCCCGCGGCTGCCATTAGCGGTGTCACTGTGAAATGAAGATCCCCTACAAGCCGCAATGCCTGCTCGTTCTCTGAGACCGCCTTCGATATTCTACTCCAGTCACCCAAAGCAGACACATGCGAGCGTTCATGTTTCACCTTGGATTCGAAGAGTCGGAGTTGCTTTCTTGAGACTGCCAGGAGGAAGGCACCAGCGATACCCCCTGCGGCTGTCAGCAGAAGTGGTAGTAGAAGCCCACCGGATCCGGTAATGGCCAATTCAATACAGGTCAGCGCACCAGCCACGGAGAAGACAGAGGACAAAACACCGTACCATCCTCGCTCCACTGCGTTCTGAAGTCCGCTCCACTTGTCGCCAGCTATTCCCCTCCTTACGTCTGGAACTATGGACCTCATATCACTCTGGCATGCAAACGAAAACTCTTCCGGCCTCACTATTCTTTTCTGGTCTGTTAGCCAGCCGAGATCATTAAGAGGACGGACACCTTCGGCCACAACGTAGACTGTTCTCGTTTCGTGCATCATGGAGCTTCCCTTCTCATTCAATGAACGAAGGAGCTCCAGTCGAACACGTCCCCAAGGTGTGGCAATCGCTCTCTTTCTTACAAGTCCATCGAGCCCGACATCGGTAAGTATCCTCGCCAAGGGCCTGGTCACGGCATCTAGCACTTCGGCTTTCAGGCCAAGATCGCTCTTACCAGAGCGGCAAGAGCGCATATCGAGTACAAAGACGACAGCAAGGTGAACACCCCCTGTACCTGGGATTGCTTGTAGCCGTACTCCCACGGTAATGCCACTTGGGTATTGGCAGGTGTGGTGTTGAGTGCTGCGCAGGACGCCAATGATGTCCTGTTCCTTCGATGGTTCTTTTGGCACCCGACTCCCCCCAGCTGAGGCAGCCGGAATCTCTGTTCTCTTCTCAGGCAGACTCATTGTGCTCATATCCTCCATTGTCACTACCGGTTGGTCCATGACCTCGGGCGAGGTCCAAGGCCTGTATCATGTTCTCTGCTATCGTCACTACTGGAAGCAGTCCTCCTAGACGACCCACTGCATGAATAGAACGAAGCAACCAAGTTGTGGTTTCAATGAGCCCATTGATGTCTCCTTCGTGGAAACCAGATCTCTTTGCCAATTCAGAGATTGGTGCACGGTTCGATGTGATAGCGTCTATGAGTTGGTCATAGGACTCCCCTAGTGATCCACCGCTCTCAATACCGACCAGGTGTCTCAACAACCAGAGAAGCGAGGTCTTGTCTTCCGTTTGAGGCAAAAGAGCCAGCATCTCCCGAGCCGTAGGTATGCTGAGATACAGTCTGTTGATGAGGCGACCCAGCCTGGTAGGCTTCAGCTTCCCGGCGGTTCCTCCCTCGACAAGACCTAGCTTCAGAAGGATTCCGGCTGGGCTCGATTCACTGAGAGAGAGTGGTATTACGTAATCTGCAATAGCACCAAGTTCTGTGGCCGCTGAAGCTCCTAGCAGCAGAAGGTGTGAACACAACATGCCATGCGCATCGAGAGACCTGCCACAGGAGCATTGTGGTCCCTCGAGACATCCGGAGAACGAAGTGCGTGACGAGAAACGACAAGCATACTGCGAGCCGTCCCAGTCAGTGACAATCGCGCCGACCACGTTGTCTCCTTTCTCCCGGATGTCGACTGCTCCGAATGAACCCTGTTTTGCCGCTCGAACAGATTCCGGCAGGGCATGTCGTTCGATTGCCGCCTCGGCTGAGATTTCGCCTAGATTGAGCAGTCTCATGGGTGATTCTGCGTCTTGCATAGCGCAGTGAATGAGGTACGAATCGTTCAGCAAACTATCTTCAACTTCCTCAAGTGAAGTCTCACCCTGTTCGTCAAGCGCGACTAGTAGTAGCTCTGTCATGGAGGAAGGAGTATTGAGCACGCTTCTTACCCTATCATACCTTGGGACAAGTAACACCTTTCCAGATTCTTCTACTTGGTCGAAGTACCTCTTCTCAGCCTCTTCGGCCTCACCCTCACTCCCTGTAAGAACGACTCCGAATCCCACTTTGTCATGGTTTGGTCTCCCGGCCCTGCCCAGCATTTGATGGAGCCGGTTTGCACTCAGCAGTTGTCCATGTTCCTTAGGTGTCTTCACGTTCGTGACCACGACAGTCCTTGCAGGGAGGTCCATACCTGCAGCGAGCGTCGTTGTCGCACAGACTACTCTAACCCTTCCAGTCTGGAACAAATGCTCGACGAGGCCGCGCGCGTTGGGCCCAAGGCCAGCATGATGAAAAGCTGTGCCGTCGTGTAGAACGGTTCTGAGTTCGGGCGGTAAGCTTACGCCCCAGTTCTCCACTGACCCGAGTTCGCTATCGAGTCTAGCCTTCTCCCCCTCTGTGAGCTGTCGGCCCACGTCTGCAGCCAGCCGAAAACACTCCACCTCCGCCTCTCGACGAGTCCTCTGAAATACAATCGCTTGTCCATTGCTCTGTATGGTTGTCAAGACGAGCTCTCTGACAGTCTTGTCCTTGTTGCTCGTAGACAGGACTTTGCAGTGAAGTGGCACGGGTCTCTCATCAGATTCTATGAGCTCACACTGCAACCACTCTGAGAGATCCAATGGTGTTCCCACGGTGGCTGAGAGAGCAATCAGCTGAAGATCGTGAATCAGGCGTTTCAGTCTGATGATTGCACTCTCAAGCCGGGCTCCTCGCCGGACCTCTCCGAGGTTCTGAATCTCGTCGATGACTACAGTTCCCACGTCCAGAAGCCATGGGGCTCCGTGCCGAAGCAGAGAGTCTGCCCTTTCGTAGGTTGTGACGATGATGTCGCGGTCAGACAGTTCATTACCTTCATTCTGGTAATCGCCCGTGCTAAGTCCGACCCTGATGCCGTGACTTTCGTACCGTTCTCTAAGGCCATTCCAGACTTGAAGACCAAGCGCCCGCAACGGTACTAGATATAGGCCCTTCTTCCCTGCTATCACGGACCTGAGGAGTGCCATCTCCCCGACAAGCGTCTTGCCTGACCCGGTGGGACTACATACCATGATGCTCTTTCCGTCAAGCAACCCCTTATCGATGGCAGATTTCTGGACTCCTCTTGGTGTGACTCCAATGGAGTCCAGCATCTGATGAACATGTATTGAGAGATCAGAAACCGCCGATATCTTTGGAGCCCTCCTTGGTTTCTGTCTCTCGGAGCAGCATTGTGCCCTTCATCGTGATCCTGTAGTTTGTGTATGAAACGCCAGCATGGAGTTCATGTCCACGAAGAATGAGACCTGCCCTCTCAAGTCGCGTTATCACACCCTGGACATCGTCGCTTGCGCTTCCTCCGCTTGAAACGATGAACCTCTTGACTGCCTCTTCGGTCAGCGGCTCATACTTCATGAGTAGACGTAGAACGCGCAATGCGAGGTTTCTCTCTCCTCCTGCGACACAATCCAGAAGAGAGTCGGGACCGTGGGGTGACTTTACCGTGTCAGCTCGGAGTACTTGAGCGAGTCTGCGAATCATCTCGTCCTCGGTCAGCGGACGAATGTCAGACTGAGGAAGGCTGAGCTTGACGGGCATGCAGGTTTGCGAGCCACCGCGTATCATGAGCGCCACTCCGGGTTCCATTACCCTGAGGAAGGAAGTTTCCCGCATACTCTGACGTGACTTGCTGTGAATACCCGTGGCAATCACGCTGAGACCCAGAAAATCTATCGCAACCTTGAGGTCCATTCCCTCTCTCAGCTTGAGCGAAACAAAGGATGAGAGGACTCCGAGAGCTCCGGATGACATGTCTGCAGGATGGTCGAGGCCGACAATAATCGGCCCCCTCCTCTTGAGCGTTCGCAGCAGTGTTTCGGACCAGACATCTCGGTTACCGTATTGCCTGTTGCGTACTCTCAAGTTGTCTGGGCTATCGAGAATCACGATCAGATTCTCATCATGAGTGAGGCCAGCAAGCTTGACGCATAGGAGATCCCATGCGTATCTGTCCAATGGAGGCGACCCAAGGGAAAGAAGCAGGACTGCAAGAGGCACTTCTGTGAGGACACTCATGGGCGCAGTCTGACACCCGTAGAATGCTCTTGCACCTGAACCTTGGTGCAGCATGCGAATTGCGTTGATCCCAATCAGAGAGACCTTGGAGTGGCCCTCTACAACAGGAATGTTTGAGTCTGGAGTGTTTTCAGTGTCAGACGAATCTCCTAGGTGAACATCAGCGACAGTCGCATTACCAAGTGCCACAGCCTTGTTGAGCGCAATCTCAAGATCGACTGCCCCTCGCAAGTCCATGCCGCAAAGTACCTCAAGTGTTGTCAGTAGTTGCGGAACATATTCGCTTCGAGGAGCCCCGTCTGGATCGATTGGGTTCAGGACTAGATTCCTGCCCAGCTCCAAGCTGATGCCTTGCTCTGAGAGTGCTGCGATATCCACGGCCTCGCGATCACCAGTAGCAAAGAGAACGCGCTTGCCAGAATCGAGGAGCCTGTCGATGATGACCTTCAACAGCTCTTTTCTCTCTGACTGACCTCCCCCACAGATGAGCAAGCCTCGTTCAAGATCGCTGTCTGCGAGTCCAACCGATGGGCCCAACCTTAGCGTTTCAGGATTGATAGACACTCCAAGAGCGTAATCTGCCTCGTCTGATCTGATCGGAGACACAAACTCGGCTGGTACGCTTGCGCCCACCTCTGGTGCGAGTTCGCTTGGCAGCTGGACTAGCCATTCAGAAAGCTCTGATCCAGCTGCATAGAAGGATGTCAGACCGTGATCGACCTCCACCTTCCTGAAACGGTTACAGAGGCCGTTGGCACTGACTCTCTGCCACTCGCGCTCCGGTATAGCGGCTCTCATGGCTGACTCGAATCCGGATAGATCCTCAGGTCTCTTGCCATATCCAACAGCTAGGACGCCCGTACTCCACATGCCGCCTCGTCTTGCCGCATAAGCACCGACGGCATCCTTGGAGAGGTTATCCAAGAACGAGGCCAATGAATCTGATAATCGGTCTTTCTGCAAGATGTTCTCGATCTTCTCAGGCTTCATCGAAACAGACACGAACAGACCCATCGAGTCATCCATTGCTCTGATGAGTGCACCGAGGTCTCCGACAAGATCAGATCCTGCCGAGTCCAGTCTCATTGCAGCAGCAAACTTCCGTCCCCTTACGTCTCTCACTTGTACTGAGCCCTCGACAAGTGAGAACCCGACATCACCTGTACGTACGCTCTTCCATTGGTCGTTTACTGATTGTCTGGATCCTGACGACCCCATCGTGCGGGTCACAATGATGATGCTGATGAGCACGGTCGCTGTGCCAACAAGCACAACGTCGGGATACCATATTCCCGTAACAACTGTCACCGTTGAAACCAATGCAACCAGTGATAGTGAGTGTCCGACTTTCCTGTTGTCCCACCTGATTTCTGTGCTAGGGGTCGCTCCCTCTCCTTGCCGAGCTCTGTCCTTGAATGGGTCGAAAGCGGGCTCGGGACCCAGCACAAGTCGTCTACTCATGCTTTGCCTCCTCCTCAACCGGAAACCAGCTGAAGTCTTGCCTCTGAAGGATCTCGAGAACTCTCCTGAACCGCTCTGCGTACACAGGCCCTCCGCCAGCCATCACGAGCGTCCTGTTACTGGTGAGCAAGAGCTCGGGCATGTTTTCACCATGTGAAGGTGCACCGTAGGCAATGAGCACAGGACTCCGGGACAAGACTATCCATTGGTAGCCGTGTCCTTTCTGTAGTGCATCCATGAGCGTCTGAGGTTTGACCCCTCTCGGCAGGTCTACGCCGGTTCGATCACTTTGAGGACTGCTCATCCTGTTCAATTCCTCCTTTGACTGCCCTCATGATATCGTTGAGCCCTGCGTTCTCGATTGGAATGTGGGGGTAAGCAGTCCTCATTGCCTTCTCAAGTATCATCACGTCAGCAGACAGGTCTTTCGACAGCTTCTGCGCTATCGCAGAGGCATTGCCGACTCTGAGGCAGGTCCTGACAATCATCATGCCGATAATTGTTGGCCCCTGCCCGAGGGGTCTGTAGAGAAGAAATCTCACCGAGCCGTTCTTACTCTCAGACAGCCTCGCGTGCATTGCCTGTAGCACTCGGGAAGCAGCATGGCTCAGGTCTATTCCAAGAGGCACACTAGTCATAAGTCTGGCTCCGAATGCCTCAAGTTTCCACGTCCTGACAAGGGCCAGTACTCCATACCTCTCGTTCCACAGCATCATCGGCGTCCCAGATGACCGCTTAGCTACGACTATCAGGACCGTTGTGAGCAGGAGTCCGATTACTGCTTGCTGCGCTTGAACAAGCCGCTGGCTTCCAGCCAATAGTGAAAGGAACCAGATAGCTAGCAGAACCGAGGCAATGATCCATCCATCAGACAATGGTTCATTGTGCATCAATACCATTCTCCTCCCTTCTCTTTACGAATCTGCTGATTGCGTATCTCAGCTCTTCTGAACCCTCATATGGCCACATGTCTGAAACCATATCTTCACTGAATACAGAAGTATACCTGAGGAATCGTCTGTCAAGAAGGACCGCGACCCCCCAGTCAGCGGGCGACCTCCTCAGACGACCTAGAAGCTGCGCGACTTGTCTTATAGATGGAATGACACTTGCATAGTAGTACCCCATTCCTTGGCCGAATCTATTGTCGAACCATTGCTCCATCGCCTTCAGGTAGCTACTTGGCGGCGTGAACGGAATGCCCACGCCTATGATAAGGTCGACCATGCTGGAGCCGCCCTGCGCTAGATCCACACCCTCACTGAACTTGCCACCATAGACGCAAAAGACAGCATGGGGACTGCTCTGAATCGCCTCGGCTACTGTTTCAATCCTCTCTTCTGGACTCTCCATGAGAGGTCTTCTGTGACCGGTGTGAACGTCATGACTCAGAACCTCACGCATGATTGCATAACTGGGAAATGCGACCAATGCGCTCTTGTTTGCAGGCATCACCTCCAATACTCTCTGAACGGTGGCCGCGATCGTACGCCAGAGCTCATCGTTGCGGTCTTGGTACTTCGTGGTGATTCCTTTGTCGACAAGAACTAGCCGTGTCCCACGTGGATATGGGCTTGCCAAGTCTTCCATAAGGGCGCTCGAAACCCCCAGCAGCTTTGAGTAGTGCTCAAGGGGTCTGAGAGTGCCAGACATGAGGAGAGCAGAGCGAGCTTCCCTCAAAACCGGTGCAGCCAGGCCAGCGGAGTTCATGGGCCGAATGAATAAATCCGCATCAGAGCGGCTCTCCTCTTCCTGTAGCTGCTTGCGTTTCCTGATCATTGCATGCCAGTCATCGCTCTTGGCGGCCCTCGTCGCGGCGAGTAGGAATTCCAGCAACTTGTCAATGGGCGTTTCCGCCAAGGATGCTGCATCAGGGTCGCCCATTATTGGGTTGGTGGCATCCGTGAGCTGCTTCAGTGCTGCTTCTTCGATGAATCTGGGTGCCACATCCCACTTGTCAAGACGTTTCTCTAAACGCCCCTTCATGTCGTCAAGAGCTACCATCATGGTCTCCCAGAGAAACTCTATAGTGTCCCCCAACCAAGGTGCAGATGTTTCTCGCACAATCTCTGCGCGATGCTCTCTAAGCCATCTGAGTTCCTCCCAGCCTATCTTTGCGGTTTCTGAATCAAGGATATGAGAAGGGAGGTTGTGAGCTTCGTCAACAAGAACATCAACTTCTGGGAGGGCGTTTCCCAGAGACCCGAGAGTGGCATCCCGTACGCGCGAGCGAAACAGATAGCTGTATGGACCAATGACAATGTGACTATCCCTTGCGCAATGCCTCATCAGTTCGTAGGGGCACAGATCTCCCGTGCCTGCGACGCTTTCGACACGCTCTCGAGTGATAACACCTGAACCCAGCATTTCAGATATGGTGCTCCGCACGTGATCCCTCACCTGTGTTCTGCCTTCTTGCTTCCTGTAGAAATTCCAGTAGCAGGTGCACTGGCCGCTCTTGACCATCAACACACAGGCCTTCATGAAGCCCATCGAGCTCAGTGGACGTATCTGCTCTTTGAGTGGGCACGTGTGGACTCTCGAGAGAAGAGTTGTTGCAGTCAAGGAGGGAAAACGTTGCCTCAGGACATCGAGTTCGTTTTCGAAGACTCGGGATTGGGAATGTGTTCTCGTGAGGACCATCAGCCTGCAAGTCCTATCATGTGCACGCGCCGCGAGATACCCGGCCAATACTGCGATAGTCTTGCCAACACCGCAATCGGCAGAAAGGAATCCGACTCCTCCCTTTGAGAAGACCTGCGCAGCGAGAGTCACAGCTCGATCCTGAAACGGTCTGGGATTGTAGGGGAAGAACTGCATTGGGTTCATCGCTGCGACTGTCATTGGTCCTCCTCCACATGCAGCATAGATTCGCTTCTGTGTATCCGGAAGCGTATCGAGAAGTAGCTCTCCATGACCTCATTGAATCGCTGAATGTGTGCAGGTGAGTCATAGTGCTCTTCCTCGAGTGCCATTCTTTTGACAATGTCAGGACTGAAGCCCTTCCGCCTCGCCGCTACCCAGAACCAGTCTTCCACTTCTTTCATTGTCGAGAGTATGTGCGCAACCGTGTCCTCGATCAACGACATCAGGAACATGACTGCATCCCTGGAGTTCTTGGGGAGACCTGATACATTGATGCCTGTGGGGAGGTAGGCCACGATTCCGTCATTGCTGTCCAAATGTATCTCACTTGGCACTCCTCTTGTTCCTCTGAGCGTTTCCAGCAATGATAGGAGTCTTGGCAACTGCGACAGTAGCGGTTCTTTCGAGTCCCTGCCATGCCAGTCGATCCTGGACACCACGAATAGCTCAGGATCTGGTCCGTCACTACGCTGAAGCGTAGCAACTCTATGCGATGTTTCTCTGAGCAGCAAGTTGGTCAAGTTGATCAACGAGCTGCTTAACACAGTCGAAGGAGTCTTGGGCACCCAGACCTCTGAAATCACGGCTTCAGTATCGGACATAAGTTCCCTTTCTCCCGGATAGTGTGATTTCGGAGCCGTCGTTCACAAGGCACCCGTCCGAAAGCATTGCGTCAATGAATGCACTTGCTTTGTCTTCATCAATGCCCGCGTCCGAACATTCCTGAAGTATTCGCATTATGCTCACGGGCCTGCCGCGGTTTGTATCCACCAAGGCCTCAACTATGTTGAGCACCCTTTTCCTCACTCCGTAGCTTCTTGGGTCTCCGCCCGGCAGGCTTCTCTGCGTGGAGTCTACAACAAGCTCTCTGATCATGGACTCGGCCTCTTCGACTGTTGCGGCGTACCTCGTAGAGGAACTATGGGGAATCTTGGCCTGACATAAGCTGCAGACAGAGCTGTCTTGGAAGTTCTCTACTGGAGCATATCCTACATTGCGGCATCTCGGGCATCTGTACACGCGGAGCAATCTCCTCTCCCCCATCACTGCTCCTCCTCTTCATCGACCTCTTCCTTGACATCACCCTCGGATTCCTTTTCTGCATGAGCAGCTTTCTTCCTTTTCTTCCTCGCACTCTTCTCTGAAGCAGCTTGCTCTTCCTCTCCACTCTGTGCGCTCCATCCTCTCATCTTGAAATAGTCGAGAATCCTGCTCTCCGTTTCCTTCTTCTCATCGGTATCCATATAGAATCCGCCCCAACCCATCATCACTTCGACTTTGAACTCGGGTATGCCAGCGTTATCTTGAAGCTCGACGAGCCTCACCACGCCTGACTTCCTTCTTGTGTAGAACCTGTAATCCGAGGCGTGCGAGATAACATGGCCCCCGGCCGGGGCGTTGGGATTTCCACCATAGATGCTGACCGTACTCATCACTTGATTCGTGTACACGAATACTGCGTTTGTGGCAGCTGCGATACGTCTCATCTGGTTCAACAGCTGATTCATGGTCTGTTGTCTTGTGGTAAGTGCGTTGAGTCCTTTGTACTCAGCTCTGAAGAGCCCCGTTAATGAGTCAATCACAACAAGCTTGTAGTCCTGCTCGGCACATAGCTGGGGTATGCTTTCGAATACATCTGTGATTTGTTCGCTGATCACTATGTGAGCCAAGCCTATGTTTCCTAGGGCTACGTCCGGGTCTAGGCCGAATCTCACTGCATTTGCTCGTATGACCCAGGGTTTGAATGAGTTCTCCGTGTCCAACCACAGGATGCGGCCTTCGAGTCCTCCTTTCTCTCTAGGGAGTTGGGCAACGACTGCGAGCTGGCAGCACCATTGGGTCTTGCCACCTCGCGCGGGGCCGTAGAACTCAACGATTGAGCCACACTCGATGCCGCCAAACATCTGTCTGTTCATTTCTTTGAGACCGCTGCTGAGGCGAGGCTTGGATGCCATCTCCTGCTCAACTTCAAGACCTGACTTGAAACCGCACAGGCCGACCAGCTGCCTTGCACTTCGTATGATCTTGAGTGTCGTACCCTCGCCAAGCTTCGTCTTCGTTGCCAGTTCGACCGGATTCTGAACTGCCAACAGTTCAGCAGTTGTTACAAGGACTTCCCGGAGCCTCTTCGATGCGGCAGGACCCACACCACTTACAGCCTCAAGTTCGGTCACAGAATCCCCTCCTTCACAAGTCTGTCAGCTATAGGCCCGCGCACGGGTACAAGGTTCAGGAAGGGCGCCAGCTCACACCGAGGAAGCAGGAATCCTCCCTTTATTCTCGCCAACGTGAACCCCGGAAGAAGGCCTGCAACACACTCCACGCTGGCGGAGGGCAGCTCTACCTTCAGACCTTGAGGGCATAGTCTGCCCGCAGTACTGATGTATCCTCCAAGTGTATCATAGCATGAGAAAGACTGTCCGTCGCCGTCGACCATGCAGGCTCCGGGTTCAGCCGCCTCGATGCCCCCCAGATCATCCGCTGATTCATAGATATCTTCGATGAAGTTGTCCCATTCCCAGCCCTGTTTCTGTCGACCGACTACGTTGATACCCGCAATAGCTCCTGCCAGCCAGGCGATATGAGGAATACAACTGCTGCCAGCCTTGAGTCTTTCAGAAGCATCTTCACACAACACTCTGGCTCTCTACCTCCTCGGTGCTCTCCAGGCCTCCAGCAACCTCGACTACCGGCGTTAGCTCATCCAGCCAGCTGACAAGGCTTTTGATTATTGGGTCCTCTGTCTGCGTCTGGTTCAGCACAGAAGTGATGAGCGACTTAGAAGTCACTACGACTCTCTCAAGGGCAAGTGCTCTGCTTGGGTATGTCATAGGTTTGAACCAAGGCATATTGACGAAACCTGATTCTCCTGCCAAGAACTCACGCCAATCGAAGTCCCATTCAGCGACACAGGGGTCGCGTCTGATTGTGCTCAACAGGACCTCAGTCCAGTCGGACCACCTTTTCATAAAGGCCCAGACAGACGTCGTGAGTGATCTCATGCTATCTGATTTCGAATCGGGCTGCCCCTCAAACACCAACACCAGGTGAGTAGCAACGCCCTTTGCGATAGCACTCACAGCTAGGCCGCTGTTCTGGTGGGCGACCATGAGTGAAAGACAGGGAACAAGACTCAAGATGTCACATGGCTTGTACAGCCCACCCCTTCCGTTATCGAACCTCGCGAAGGGGGCTAGGATGTCGCTTCGCAGACCTACTACCATTGCCAACCATGAGCCGCAACCGGGTCCTTGGTAACGAAGACGGGCTTTCACAACGTTGCGATCCGCATTATTGAAGACGACCTGCAAAGGCAGCGTTACATCGATAGTCCCATTGGCCGTGCGATACTGGCTACATAATGACAGGAGCTGTTTCTCTAGTTCGGCAATCATCTTGAGCACCGCGTATTTGCGCGCACAGATTATCGAAGAACTTTCTCTAACCGGTCAAGAAGACACCATAAGACTGCAAAGTGAACTTGCGATAGCTATAGGCTCTCCCCCAGAGTAATGTGATGAATAGCATCCACGAGGTGCACTTAGAGAACTCAAAACACCGTCTCGATATGGCCAGTGCCAAGAACTGTCACTATGACTGAGGCAGGTGAGAGGACATCCTGCATCAGCTTTCGCGGAGGGAGAAAGGCTTCATGCTCAAGGCGTGCGAACCTTTGAGCGTTCGTGGGGTTGTCTGCCTGTGCTGGATTTCACATTGGGGACATTTCAGAAGGTAGGTCAAGACTCATGCCCAGAGAATCATGCAGATCGATCCTCCCGCTTGAAATCGATGTCAGTGGGACAAAGCTTGGGACCGTGAATATGCAAGCTTTCGGCCATAGGTACTTTCAGAAGTGGCTTCATAACGGTAAATAGCGCTACTTGAGTTCTATGAAGACTTTTCAAAACAGGGGAGATGGTCAAAGCTGGTTAAAAACCCGGGATGGCAGTCATATCACTTCAGGCTCTGCTCCCAACAGGTTATGATTCCCCTTATTTGAATGCCCTCCAACGTACTGGGATTTCTTGGCCAGGCGTTTCGGAGGCAACATGAGCAGATGTCGATAATGAGGAAGCTGATTACTGAAGTGGCCAAGAGGAAGGCCAAGGAGATCGAATACATCCTCAACAATCCTATTGAGATGACAGAGAAGAAGCTACTCTCGGTGCTCTCTCGTCATAGGGACACAGTCCTAGGTAGAAAGTACGGCTTCGATACAATAAGGACCCCTGAGGAGTATTCGTCAAGGGTTTCTCTTTGCGATTACAACTCAATGGAACCATTCCTGAGAATGACATA
>PRDI01000051.1 GCA_003345595.1 Candidatus Thorarchaeota archaeon
GAGAACGAGGTCCTTGTTGTGGCCACCGACATCACACGGCATAGGGAATCGGAGGCGCAGCTAAGAAAGGAGAAAGAAGAGCTCAGCACCTTTGCGCACATGATGGCACACGATCTGAGAAACAGTCTTCAGAGGATTCTTTCATTTGTTGGCAGCGCGGAGATGGGCGCAGGCGAGTACTCGCAGGAGATTACCAGAACTGTGAGAGAGATTGAGACCTTGCTGGCTAGCTCCATTGCGCTAGCCGATGCAGGTCTTGCGGTTGGGAAGAAAGAGCGCGTTGACCTCGACGCTCTGGTCACCGAGGTCGCGAAGGAAACACTACCCAAGGATGTTAAGTTAGCAAAGGACAAGTTGCCAGTTGTCAGATGCGATATGCTCAAGGCTCGACAGGTGTTCCAGAATATCTTGCAGAACGCGATTGAGCACGCTGAACCAACCCAAGTCGAGGTGCGACTGGAATACTCTCAGGACGGTGCCTCCGTCCTGATACGCAACGATGGCAGGGCTATACTCCCAGAAGTGAGAGCCAAGCTGTTTGCCCCGGGCTTCTCTACAAAGTCGGGCGGTGGTAGGGGGCTCGCGATTGTCAAGAAGCTAGTGGATGCTCATGGGTGGAGTATTTCACTCGACCCCTCGTCTACAACGACATTCAGGCTCAAGATCCCGCAGAGCGACCTCTAGTGGGTTTGCGTGATGGATGCTCCCGTTACAGGAACTGGGCAAGACTCATTTGGTCATCTCTCTCGCTCAGACCAGTGACTCTGATTCCAACAAGCCTCACATACCTGTCACGGAGCCTGTTACGGTCAAAGATGTCTGCCGCTGTGCGGTCTAAGATGTCGCATCTGTCCGTGGCCACAGGCAACGTCCTACTGTGCTGGACAGTTGTGTAGTCCTCGTAACGAATTCTCACGGTCAGAGTCCTGAATAGAAGACCCTTAGTTCTGAGCCTGTCACCAATCCGAACACACATGTCGTTGATAGTTTCATGCAGTAAGCTGATGGCAGTTGGTTCTACATCCTCGGTAAACGTGTGGTCCTTTCCCATCGACCCTCTTATATGCGGCCCCGAATCAAGAAGGGGTCTCTCGTCTATGCCAAGGGACTTCTCATGTAACCAATAGGATCCCCGTCCCATTATCGGCCATAGGTCGGCGATAGACATCCGTTGTATCTGGCCCAATGTTTCGATTCCATATTCTCTGAGGCGCTCTGCTGTCTTTTCACCTACGCCGCTGATTACTCTCACAGTCAGAGGCGCCAGGAAAGAAGCGGCCTTGTCCGCACCCTGTTGAACAACTGTTACTCCATTGGGTTTGCTGCGCCCTGTCGCGACCTTTGCCAGCGTCATGTTACAGGCTACTCCTATCGAGCAAGGAAGCTTGGTTTGTTCACGTACAGCGGCCTGAACCTCGCGAGCAGACTCAACAGGAGTACCATGTTCGGCGATTCTTGCCGTCACCTCGAGGTACCCCTCATCGATGCTGGCCCTGTTAAGTCGTCGATCATCTGCGAAATCTCTCAAAATGCCCATTATCTCGTTGGATGCCTGTGCATAGTCCGAGAACTCACCTGGCAGGAACACAGCTTCGGGGCAGAGCCTGAAGGCTTTCGAAACGGGCATTCCCGATCTGATTCCGAACGCTCTTGCCTCGTATGAGGCAGACCGAACCACCCCTCTGCCGTATCCACCTTTGGGATCGTGACCGACGCAAACAGGTTTGCCCTGTAGTTCCGGGTGGTTTCTCAACTGCTCAACCGACGCGAAAAAGGCGTCCATGTCAACATGCATGATCCATCTGTCCATGGAATCAGCCCCGTAGGCACCGGAGGTGTTTCGATTTGCATGTTAGGGAGATGGTGACTGCAATTGAATGAACTCGCACGGTCCTCAGAGTACGCCGAACGTATTGAGCGGACAAAAGACACATCAATACTTGGAATGAGCAGCGCCTCACAGCAAATCGGGGATATCTGCTCCCTCTATCGCACGTCAATACGAGATGTGGTTATATTTCCACAAACGAACGACGAAGAATGCCGAGCCTATCGGAAAAAGCAGATGCGGAGGAGGTCAATGGCCGAAAGCCCCAGACCCGAGCACGCCCTTGACAAGAAGGATTCGCTATGGGAAGAAGCAAGAAGCTTTCAGAACATAGTGGAGTATATGAACGAGGGTTTGGGAGTTATCGATGCTCTGGGCAACTTTGTGTATGTCAACAAGCGTTTTGCGGAGATGCTCGAATACACAGTAGATGAGATGGTTGAGAAGAAGATAACCACATTCATGGACGATGCCAATAAGCGGATTGTCGAGGACAATATAGGTCGAAGGAAGAAGGGCGAGTCTTCGCAGTACGAACTGGAATGGCTGTCCAAGAGGGGGTACAGAGTGCCGACAATCGTGTCAGGTGCTCCGATTCTTGACAGCGAGGGAAGACATAGTGGCTCATTTGCTGTCATCACCGACATAAGCCATCGAAGGCGAGCAGAGAAGGCACTGCAGGACAATGAGCGCTTTCTTTCAAGCGTATTTGCGAGCATACAGGACGGCATCAGTGTTCTCGCCACCGATTTGACTATCATGAGAGTCAATACGACGATGGAGAAGTGGTACTCTCACGCCATGCCGCTGGTAGGAACGAAATGCTTTGCGGCGTACCACGGAAGGTCTTCGCCGTGTGACAAGTGCCCGACAAAGAGAGCCCTTGAAACAGGCCAGCCGGCGTACGAACCTGTCCCCTTGACAGGACCAGGAGGTGCATTCAGAGGGTGGCTGGACCTCTATAGCTTCCCCTTGTATGACTACCAGACCGGCAAGTTGACAGGTGTCATCGAATATGTTCGAGATGTCACCAGTCAGAGAGCTGCAGAAGAGGGATTCAGGAGCTCGAAGGAGCTACTCGAAAAGACATTTCAGAGCCAAAGAGACTCGATCTTCATCATTACTGCTGAAATGATGCCCAAGATCCTTGACTGCAATCGTTCGACGGCCGGCATGTTTGGGTATTCGCATGACGAGATGGTCGGCAAGCCATTCCGTATGCTGTTGACCGACGACTATTCCGCCCGTGTTCTCGGCTTGAAGATTGCAGAGACACTGGACGAGCAAGGCTTCACTCAGATTTCAGATATGCCCATGAGACGCAAGGATGGAAGTTCATTTAATGCTGAGTACTCAGCTGGCTCGCTCAAGAATGAGAAATCTGAAGTCATCGGATATGTCACCGTCATACGCGACATAACTGAGCAAAAACGGGCCGAGGCGGTCCTAAGAGCTCAGCGAGACCTCGGTGTGGAGCTGAGTGCCGACGTCGAACACAACGAAACAATGAGGATTCTTGTTGAAACTGCCATGGAGATCTCGGGAATGGACTGCGGTGCCCTCTATATTGTGAATAAGGACACCCTGTCACTGGACCTTGTGTTCCAGAAGGGTCTTTCTCCGGAGTTCGTAGAGCCGGTATCGCACTTTGAGCCCCACACACCCCCAGCTCGCTTCGTGATGCAGGGAGTTCCCGTCTACACGAAGTATCCTGACTCCAGTCATCCGGTTGACAAGGCTGTGGCGCGTGAAGGTCTCAAAGCATTCGCGAGTATCCCACTTCGTCACGAAGGGCTGATAGTCGCAGCCCTGAATCTTGCTTCACACACGCAGGATAGCGTACCCGACAGAGCTCGCGAAGCCTTGGAGAGCATAGCGGCACAGATTGCGGGAGTAATCGCACACGTCGAAGCTGATCAGTCTCTGCGACAGAGCGAAACTCGGCTGCGCGGAATCCTGTCTGCACTTCACGAAACAATGGTCATTGTCTTTGGCAGTGACGCAGCCTATCTCTCAGTGTGGGCGCCGCCAGACCTCATCAAACGTTATGGTGTACAGCTCAAGCAAGAAGACCACTATGAGCTCGACCATCTGCTATCTCCACAGGAAGCAAAGCAAATGCTAGCTCAAGTTCAGAACGTCTTTGCGCATGGTGAATCAATCAGGGATACCTATTTCGTTCAGCTGCCCAATGGAGGCTTCTGGCAGGACACAACACTCTCACCTGTGTGGGACCAGAAAGGCATGGTGACTGCTGTTGTGGGTTTCATAAGGGACATTACTGACCTCAAGAGAGTAGAACGGCAACTGACCACGACAAAAGACAGGTCGCTCTTGTACCTCGACGTCATGTCCCATGATATTCGTAACCAGTTGCAGGTAATACTGGGCAGCACAACCCTTCTCCTAGAGCGGGCTGATGATGTCATAACCACAAGGCTCCTTGAAGAAGCAGTGGAGGCAGCCCAGAAGTGTGCTCGTCTCATTCTCAAAGTCAAGACGACTGAGGATTTGCTGTCCGCTCCTCTAGCGGTGCAGTCCCTTCATGATGCAGTCCAGAAGTGCATTATCGCAATACGAGAATCACATCCGGACGTGCGAATCCACAGTGAGTTGCTCACCAGTGAGGCACCTGTGAGGTCAGATGAGTTTCTTGAGCATCTAATCTGGAATGTGGTCGAAAACGCATTTGAGCACAATCCGAATGACCTGAAAGACATCTGGATTGCGCTCCGGGAAAACGACGACGGATACGAAGTCTCTGTCGCCGATAATGGCGTAGGCATTCCCGACAAGGTGAAGGTGACTCTCTTCGATATGAACAGAAGGTTCGGCGGCGTCGGACTTCATCAATCGAGGCAAATTGTGGACAAGTACGGTGGACGGATACGGGTGCTAGATCGTGTTCAGGGCGATCCGCATCAGGGTGCTGAGTTTCGGATTTGGCTTCCGAAAGCTCTCATCATTCCGCAGGACCAGACATACTAATCGAGAGAACAATCGAAGAACGAAGAATCTTCGATATTCATCGTGAGTCGATCATCACTTGACTATTGAGAGTTCGTACTCTCTGAACATGCCGTCCAGGTCGACATTGCCTCCGCTAAGTATCACTCCAATCTTTGCTGCCCTTACTCTCTCGTGCGCAGCCAACACGCCGGCCAATGGCACTGCACCCGACGGCTCCACGACCAGCTTCATGCGCTCCCAGAGAATTCGCATCGCGGCGATAATCTCGGCTTCGGTCACAGTCATGATATCATCAACATTCTGAAGGATTATCTTGAAACCAGTCTCTCCGAGCGACGTCCTTAGGCCATCGGCTATAGTTTGCGGATCCACACTGGGCTGGAGCTTCTTCGCTCTGAAAGAGCGGTACGCATCATCTGCATTCTTTGGTTCGACTCCAATGACCTTGGACTTGCCGCACCGACCCTTGACTGCAATTGACGAGCCGCTGAGGAGCCCACCCCCTCCCACAGGAACAAAGAGGTAATCCACGCAACCAATCTCCTCGATTAGCTCAAGGGCCGCTGTGCCAGCTCCCGCTATGACGCGAGGATCATTGTAGGGGTGAATCAGGACGTACCCGTGTTCAGCTATGAGTTTCTGGGTGGTCGTAGTCCTTGACTCTAGAGTAGGCGCGCAGAATACCACTTCTGCACCGTAGCCCCGAGTGGCCTCAATCTTAACCTTGGAAGAGTTGCGTGGCATGACGATGACAGCCTTAACACCGAGCATGGATGAAGCCAGTGCAAGTGCCTGAGCATGGTTTCCCGAAGAGTGGGCGATGACACCTTGCTGCTTCTCAGCCTCGGTGAGCTGGGATACCGCGTTGTATGCTCCTCTGAACTTGAATGCACCGACTTTCTGGAAGTTCTCGCATTTGAAGAACACTCTGCAACCGGCCATCTCATCCACTGCATGGGAGGTCATGACCGGTGTTCTGGTCACAGCATGACGAATCCTATCGTGGGCCGATTGGATGTCCTGAAGAGTAATCACGACCAGCTCAACGCCGACTCTAACTCAAAAGCATGCTTGTTGCTCACGTATCTATGGACAATCACCTAACGACTCACGTCGCTCTCGGGTGGAGAATCGAGCCGCGCTGTCGCATCCGGGTGTATGTGGGATCTACTGTTGAGGGGAAAAGTGATTGTCACTATGCCTGCGACCACAAGCAGTAGGCCCAGTCCGAACGTCCAGTACAAGGTTTCACGAAGAAAAAGCACAGAGAGTGAAACCCCGAACACGGGTACCAGATTGATGAAGACGGCAGACCGAGTGGCACCGATGTCCTTTATCGCAACGAAATAGAACACGTAAGCCAGAAACGTGACAGGCACGGCGAGGAACAGGATATTGAGCCAGAATACAGGATCCACCATAGCAGGGAGTGTCCAAAACTGCTCGTATGTAGCGCCGACTGAGAAGAGCAGAGTGCCAAAAGCCACACTCCCAGCCGTGGCTTCGATGGACGAGCTGGTCTTCATCGCCGACTTGCCTACCGACGTGTAGAACCCCCAGGTCATCATGGCACAAATGATTAGTAGATTGCCGAGAAGATGTGCCGGCTGAAACTCAACGAATGCCTGCACTCCCACGACAAAGACTATGCCAAGAAGGCTGACGGCGAAACCGACGTATCTCCATTTCCTGTCAAGACGCTCTTTGTGAATTATGTGAGCCCACAGACTGACCGAGGCAGGGTTAATGCCGGCAATAATCGCCCCTTGGGCCGCCGTCGTGAGCTTCATGCCGACAAGGAAGAAGACTCCGTAACCGAAGATACCGACAAGACCCATCAGAAGGAAGAGCACCACTGTCCTTCTCTCCAGTCTCGGAGCTGGCTTCGGACGTAGGATTGCAGCCGCAGGTAACAGAAGCACACTAGCAATAAGGAAGCGAAAGAATCCAATGGTGAAAGGCGGGGCAGTATCTACGACTAACTTGCCTGACACCCAAGAGCCACCCCAGAACAGCATTGTCAGGATCAAGAACACATAGTCCCTTGAGTACTGCACTGCCATATGCGATACCAGCCAGCTGGGACACGGCGGCACTCCAAATGCCCTATAAACGCGCGCATCAAGACAATGGGCCACGGCAAGTAAATAAGAAAGGACCTGCTAGAAACACCTAGTCACGAGTGTACGGAGACAACAACATGACGAAGACTCCACTTGGCGTAGCGGTACTTGCAGCTTTGAACATGCTGGTTGGTCTACTCATGCTTCTTGGTGGCTTGGGGGTCCTTGGTCCTCTCGTGGACTTGGTTGTGGCCGCATGGCTGCTATCGCTACCCTTGTCTACTACAGTGATAGGCATCTTCTACATCCTGTTGGGTCTTGGCCTCTTGTTGCTAATGAGCTGGGCATACTGGGTGGACATCGTATTTGTAATAATCAACATCCTTCTTTCACTGGTGGCGCTGCCCAGTATCTCGTGGGTTTCATTCGTGATCAATGTCGCCATTGTTGTGTACCTGAGCCAAAGTAGTATCAAACGCAAGTTCCGATGAACGCCATCGGCTCACTGTACTACAAGCGAAGGTTCGGTCACGAGTTTCTCCTGAGCCCTGAGAAAAGCTACGCCATCGGCCAGATGCTCCTTCGTATGGAGCTCGAGAACGACAGGACCCACAAACCCTAGGCTTCCGACAGTCTTCAAGAATGGTTTGAAGGGAACATTCCCGTCACCAAGTCGAAGATGGTCATCCGAGTCGCCCGAATTGTCGTGAACATGCAGCTCAATGAGACTCTTATCCAGGGTCGTTGCATATACGGCTAGGTCAAGGCCAGCAGTATGAGCGTGCCCGATATCCAGCACTGCCGCGACACCGAGGTCTTCGAATTCCTTCACGAATTTTAGATGGTCTTGGGGAACCAACACAGTGCTCCGGTTCTTGCTCGCCGGCCCATTCTCGATGCCAATTCGAATTCCCCTCTCGCTCGCATATGCCGCGATTGAACTAAGGCTCATCTTGAATGACGCCAGAGCATGATCGAACATCGAGTGAATCTGATCAGATGGACACGTCCCAGCATGGATGACAACGTGAGGTGCTCCGATGGTTCGAGCAAAGTCGACACATTCGAAGACAAACTCTACCGACGCCCGGCGCATACTTTCCTTCAGACTGGAGAGATTTGAGTCATGTATGGGACCATGAATCAAAGGAGAGATTCTGAAGCTTGAGAACAGCGCTTCAATATCCATGAGGTCTCCAGGGCCTATCTCACTTGGTATGAATGGATGCTCCATCTGGACCTCTACGTATTTGATTCCCAAATCCCTAGAAAAGGAAAGGAACTGTTCGAAGGGAATCGCGCAGCCTGAGTAGTATGAAGCGCCGAGTTCGAACATGGCCTGCCTTCCTGCTGTTTCTTGACGTGGGTTCGAGAATGGTGACCTCAAAAAGGTTGCACAATAGACTAAAACGAATACGGAAAAGACTAAAGCCCACGTTCCACGGATTCATTGCTTACTGACAGAGGTATGGAGGACAGAGTCAAATGGACTATGAAACGCGCAGACTCCTGAGAGAGCTAACGCAACGTCGTCAGGACCAGCTAGTAACTGTTAGTGCGCCTGCAAAACACGAGGAGTGGAACCAATACTACAAGCTCCATTGCATGGAGAAGCTGTCAAAACAAATAGAGGCTATAATGTGTAGAGCTCAGCTAGTCCTCGCGGGAAATTCCACAGACATTCTGTTCGAGCATCTGACTGCGGCTCGAAGAGAGATGTCCCTCCTGACTGACAGCATACGATCCAGAATCGAGAATAACTCCATTGAACGACGATAGCGTAAGACTTCAATCGGTCCGTACACTGATATGACTGAACAGCAAACCTAAAGTGGAGTGCATGTTCGCTGGCCCAGACTCATCGGTCGGACAAGCATGTACGTCAAAACCAGCAGAAGGGAACTCACTAGTGTCGGGGTGGACATTGGGACATCAACATCACATCTAGTCTTTAGCAGGATTGTTTTGGAGAAGAACCCGAAGAGCCTCACTGAGAAGTTCGAGGTCACCCATCGCAAGGTCATTCATGAAGGTTCAATCCATCTGACCCCCCTCGTAGGCCTCAACAAGATAGACTTCGAGGCTCTGAGGACCTTGTTTCTGCAGGACTATTCACGTGCGGGGTATGACCTCTCGAATGTTGACACGGGTGCAGTAATCATCACGGGAGAAACCACTAAGAAAGAGAACGCCCAGATGATTGTAA
>PRDI01000052.1 GCA_003345595.1 Candidatus Thorarchaeota archaeon
ACACTGTCACAGATGTCATCAAAGTCCGTCTTGGTGAGACTCTCCACTCCCTTGATCTTCGCTTCGAGCTCAGTGAGAACCTTCGGAGGAAGCCTGTGTTCTTCTTTCATCTGCTCAAAACGTTTCTCTATGTGCTTCTCTAGTACCGCCTTCGACATCAATCAGCACCCCCTTCCTCCGTCTTCTTGCCGACCACCTTTTCGACTGCCATGTCTATGTTGACGGAACGTCCGTGGTCAGACTTGCTCGGATCCACACCGTCGTCACCGAATCTGAACTGGACTATGCGTCCCGGAGCGGTCCGCACAGTACCATCGCTCTCGACCTTCAGGTCTTGCAGTGCAGTCATGAGTCTTCGCTGCATGTAACCTGATGTTGAGGTTCTGACTGCGGTGTCTACTAAGCCCTCGCGTCCCCCAGCTGCGTGGAACCAGTATTCGATGGGATCAAGGCCACTCTTGTAGCTGGAGGTCACAAACCCACGAGCACGAGCACCGAGATCGCCGCGCTCAAAGTGTGGCAGCGTTCTGCCCATGTAGCCCCTGCCGATGCGCTCTCCTCGCACAGCCTGCTGTCCAACGACTGCAGCCATCTGAGAGAGGTTGAGTCGAGACCCCCTCGCACCAGTCTGTGCCATGATGACTGCTGAGTTCTCAAGGCCGAGATGCTCCCCAGCCACTGCACCTGCAGAGTCACGGGCCTCAGCGAGGACTGCCCGAATCCTCTGCTCGAGTGTCTGAAGTAGCGTCTGACCGGGGTTCGCCTCCAGCTCGCCTCGTTTGTAGGTTTCAATGAACTGGTTCACCTTGGTGTCAGCCTCCTCAAGTATGACCTTGATCCTCTGCATCACCTCACGCGGCAGAGTGATGTCGTTCAGGCCCATTGAGAAGCCCCTGTCAGTTATCAGTCGGATCAGCAGCCGACCTACGGAGTCTAAGAACACCCTTGCCGTGGTCGGACCTTGGTCCTTGACTATGCGATGGAACAACGAGTCTGCTTCGCCTGCACCAAACCCCTTCTCATCAATGACCCCGAAGAGGAGCTGACCGTTCCTGATTACAACGTAGGCGTCATTCTCGCAGTCCTCCTTCTTGCATGTCTTGCACTTTCTGCAGATGTTGGCCTTGAAGGACATGTTGATGTCACGAGGGATGAAGAGACTGAATATCTGTTTCCCGGTCCACAACTGGACAGGTGCCTTGACTGCAGGCTCGGGCAACTCGCCTGCGAACTTTGAAGTGGCCATTAGCTGGTTCACTTGGTCCAGTGTGTATAGACTGGACCTGCGCGTCAACAGGAATGCTGCAGAGATGTAGTCCTGAAGAGCGCCTATGATTGGTCCTCCATACCTTGGGGACAGGATCTGCTCTTGGACCCTCATAAGGACCCTTGCCTCAGCCCGGGCTTCCTCGGACTGTGGGACATGCAAGTTCATCTCATCACCGTCAAAGTCTGCATTGTAGGGTGGACAGACGTACAGACTCAGCCTGAATGTGCGATTGGGCATCACTCTGACTTCGTGAGCCATGATTGACATCCTGTGCAGTGATGGCTGCCTGTTGAACAGCACTATGTCCCCATTGTCAAGGTGGCGTTCAACGATGAAGCCCGACTCGATTGTGTCAGCTATGATTGTCCTGTCCTTGACGAACCGCAAGTCAACTCTTCTTCCATCAGTACGGATGAGATAGTTGCAGCCCGGGTGTCTGTCTGGGCCGCGGAGCACTAGCTCCTTCATCTCGTCAATGTTCCACTCAGTCACTCGTTGAGGGATCGTGAGTATTTTTGCGATCTCTTCAGGCACACCGACCTCATTCATACTGAGATTCGGGTCAGGAGAGATCACAGTACGAGCAGAGAAGTCAACACGCTTACCTGACAGGTTAGACCGGAACCGGCCCTCCTTTCCCTTCAGCCTCTGAGCCAGTGTCCTCAAGGCTCGACCAGACCTGTGTCTGGCAGGAGGAATGCCGCTGACCCCGTTGTCAAAGTAGGTCGTGATGTGGTACTGTAGCAGCTCCCAGAGGTCCTCCACTATCAGAGCAGGAGCGCCTGCGTCTAGGTTCTCACGCAACCTCTGGTTGATACGGATTATGTCAATGAGTTTGTGACTGAGGTCGTCCTCACTCCGCACGCCCGACTCCAGTGTGATGCTTGGTCGGACAGTGACTGGTGGGACTGGCAAGACTGTCAGAATCGACCATTCCAGTCTTGCGGCTTGGGGGTTTATCCCCAGAAGCATGTAGTCATCATCTGGAACGTTCTCCAGTCTTCCTCTGATGTCGATCGGTGTGAGCCGCACTGATCCGGCCTCGCTCACTTCGTAAATAGAAGTCGGCTTCTCGAGCTTCAGCTTGAGCTGTTCTGCGCCACAATGGGGACACTGCTTTGCTTTTGCGGCTCGCTTGAGAATCTCCTTGGACACGCTCACTGTCTTCTGGCCTGCATCGGGGTACTTCTTGAACAACCTGACAAAGTGCCTGATCTCATCTTCTGAGATTAGGATGCGATTGCACTCCCTGCACACGGCCCTCAGGACCTTGTGAATGACTTTTGAGTAGCCCTCGTGCATGACAGGTCGAGCGAGTTCAATGTGGCCAAAATGCCCGGGGCAGTTCCCGACACGGTTTCCGCAGGTCTTGCACCTCTGACCGGGATCAATGACACCGAGGCGCGGGTCCATTATGCCCGACTCTATCGGGTATCCGTCCTCATCGTATGTGTCAGCGACCACTATCTGAGCGACAGACATCTTACGGATGTCGTCTGGGGACAGTAGACCAAACTCTATCTCGTCGACCTTCTTTGTTGTCAAACCAGACATCATCTTAGATCATCTCCTTCAGTCTGAGCCTACATGCAAGCCCCAATGACATCATCTCTTGTATCAACAGTTTGAATGCATAAGACACGACCACACTGCTGATCTTCGCCCCGCTGCCGCAGATTGGACAGTAGTAGACGTCCTTATTGCGGTCGTAGACGCCTATCAGCCCGCAGTTCTCGCATACCAGCATGTTGCTCTTGTCGGACTCATCGAGCAGTCTGCCTTTGAGCAGCATGGCCGCACCATGACCAATGAGGACATCGCGTTCCATCTCACCAAACCTGAGACCACCCTCACGTGCACGGCCTTCCGTCGGCTGCCGGGTCAGGATCTGGACAGGACCTCTCGCACGGGCGTGGATCTTGTCAGCGACCATGTGATGCAGCTTCTGGTACATGATGCAACCTATGAACACGTCAGTCTTGAGCTTCTCACCTGTGATCCCAGAGTACATGACCTCACGACCATTGTGCTGGAGACCATGACTCTTCAGCATCTCGAAGAGCTCCTCCTCAGTCACGCCACAGAATGGCGTCGCGTCCTGTTGTCTGCCAACCACGGCCGCGGCCTTGCCAGCAATCATCTCGAGGATCTGGCCAATGGTCATCCGACTGGGTATGGCGTGTGGGTTGATCACGAGGTCTGGGACTACTCCATCCTCAGTGAACGGCAGGTCTTGCTGAGGAGCCACGTATCCAATCACACCCTTCTGTCCGTGACGTGATGCATACTTGTCACCAAGTTCGGGAATTCTGAGGTCTCTGACCTTGACCTTCACGAGTCTGTTACCATCGATTGTCTCGGTCAGTATGACACCGTCTACAACACCAGACTCGCCATGACGGACTGCTACAGACGTTTCTCTTCTGTTGGGCGACTGGATTTCAAACTCGGAGTACTCCTCAAGGAACCTAGGTGGTGAAGTTCGACCTATGAGGACATCTCCACCCTGTACCTCGACCTCGGTCTCTATGATACCATCCTCGCCCAGATTACGATACGACTCTGAGGCTCTGTATCCACGTACGCTCCTGTCAGGGACCTCAAACCTGTCCTCCTGTCCACCGGGGTACTTGCGCTCTTCGCTCTCATAGACACGTGCGAATGTGCTTCGCCCAAGGCCCCTCTCGATAGAGGCCTTGTTCATGATTAGCGCATCTTCAATGTTGTACCCCTCAAAGGACAGTATCGCGACAACGAAGTTCTGCCCTGCGGGACGCTCCTCATAGCCGATGGGGTCCATGGCCCGTGTCTTGACTAGGGGTTTCTGTGGGTAGTGGAAGAAGTGTGCGCGGGTGTCGGCTCTGAACTTGAAATTGGACGCGGGCACTCCAACAGACTGCTTTGCCATACCAGCCATGTACACATTACGTGGTGACTGGTTTCTCTCTGGAAATGGTATGAGCGCCGCGGAGATCCCCAGTATAGTCGGAGGCGCTATCTCAAGGTGCGTTGTATGAGGACCAATGTCGCTAGCGTACATTGCTATGAGCGTGTTTTCTTCTTCTTCGGCGTCGAGGAACTCGACCGTGCCGTTTCTTAGAAGGTCCATGAAGCCCCACTCACCATCCCTTATCATCCTGAGGTGCTCGTCCGTCAAGCGACTTCGGCCATTCTCAATGACAATCGCCGGACGCCGGACTCGACCCGCATCGCTGTTCACTTGGACTTCATGTGTGTCCTCATAGTAAGCGATATTGACCTCTTGGTCAATCTCTCCTGTACGTCGCTTCTGACGGATGGTCTTGACCAAGACTTGTGGAGCAGGATGAATGCCCACAAGGCGACCATTGAGAAAGATGTCAGCACCCTTTGTGCCCCGTCTACCCTTCAGTCGCTCTATGGGTTCTACCTCGGCCTTTAGCAGGGCTCTCTCCACAGCCTCCTCATTTGTGCCCACTGAGATGTATGCCATCATAGCGATGTTCTTGACCAGACCACAGTTTGGTCCTTCAGGGGTTTCATTGGGACATATCTTGCCCCAGTGTGTCGAGTGCAGGTCTCGAGCCTCAAAGTGGGGTTGTGACCGCGACAGGGGTGAAACTACTCTCCGCAGGTGAGACAGACATGAAATATAGTTTGTACGGTCAAGGAGCTGAGAAACACCAGCCTTTCCACCAACCCAGTTGCCAGTCGCAAGCGCGTGCTTCAGCCTCTGCGTGATGACATCCGCCCTCACGGCAGTACGAATGTTCGGCTTGCGGCCCCGTACGGCTGTACGTTCCAGCTGATACTTGATGTCACGGGTGAGGGAGTACAGTGCTACTCGAAAGAGAGACATCAGGAGATCGCCTGAGAGCTTGAGACGCTTGTTTGCATAGTGGTCCTTGTCATCCGCTTGACGTTTGTTCAAGACTAGCTCCAACAGACGCTCGACCATCTCACCGAGGTAGTAGGCCTTCTGAAGCCTGTGCTTGTCCTCCGTGCCAATGTGGGGCAACAGATACCTGTCCAGCACCTTCTCGGCTCGGGCAAGACGGTACTCCTTGGTCTGTCCGACAGCCACACGCTTGCCAATGAAGTCCAATGCGTTTATCCTAGTGGAGGTTTCACCTTCATTCTGTGTGGCATTAATTGGTGCAGATTGCTCGATCGTGACGATGAGCTCGTTCCGGATTTCCTCGTCATCTGAAACCACATCTGCTATGTCTCTGTCAGACTCAAGACCCAGTGCCTTCATGAGAATGGCAAGCGGGATCTTGCCTGGTACAGATGGGAAAGACACCCTCAGTTCTCCCGTACGCTTTCTCTCAATCGTGACCGGTGCTCTGAAGCCGCGAGAAGTTGAGAAGACTTTCGCAATGTGGGTGTAGCTTGAGCTCCTGCTGGCCTCCTCAATCAATATCCGGTTTGGCGCCAAGTCTTCCTGTGTGACAAGTACGCGTTCAGACCCATTGATTATGAAGTACCCTCCAGGGTCCTTGGGGTCTTCTCCATGCCGTATGAGTTCCTCATTGGACATAGCATGGAGGAGGCATTTCTCACTTCTGAGCATGATAGGCAGGTCACCGATGTAGATCCTGAGAGTCTCCATTCTTGTTGTCACAGAACCCTCTTTGCGGACTGGAGTACACTCCAAGTGCATCTTGCTCGCATAGGTGAGGTTCCTGATTCGCGCCTCGTTCGGAAAGAGTGGGTGCTCGCTGCCGTCTGCCTCCCTGATGGACGGTGGCTCGACAGTGATGACACCAAGGTCAACAAAGTAGTCCTCGACCTTTGGGCTCAACCTGCCGACACTGGCAACAATCTCCTGCAGCTCTTCACGAACAAACCTGTTGAATGAGTCCAAGTGTTGACCTACAAGGCCAAACTCGGAGAAGTAGGCCTGCATGACCGGCCAGTACTTGTCCCGTTCTTCTACGACCACCTTGTCACCACACCTTGTTGGAAGAACCGGGGCACTACTGTCAGCGTGACTGCTTCCCTATGCATGAACCCAGAAGTCCGAGTTCTCCCGCCGCAATAGACGCCCCGTTCGTTTTGCCTTGGCAGTGGTCCACCCCCACCCATCATGAGGGCCATGGCGGGCTAGGCGGGACTTTCAGACGCCATGGATTGTGTGCGTCCTTTGAACCCGCGGCCTTCAGGTTAAAAGCCTGCAGCGCTACCTGGCTGCGCCACTAGCCCCCGATAGTCACCTGTGTGCCCTATGGAACATGCTCTGCATGGAGTCATCCTGCAAAACATGATTCATTTGGAACGACACATATGGCCATGCATGAGTGGGAAGCAGCTCTGCCTGAGCAGCGAATCGGAATTCTGTGGCCATAAAAGTATTTCCATGTAACGAACTTGTTGTGGTGTTTGGAGGGGCATTTCATCGTTCGCTGCACTCGGACTACGCTGGCAGGTCCCCGTGGTCCAACACACCCTCCTGCGGGGCTGAGAACCGATTTGTACTCCGACAACTTTAATAGAAATGCCGGCGGACCAGCCAGTCGACTCGAGGATTCAGGGTCTGGAGCCGGATGAGTCGAGAGTGCCCCTGTAGTGTAGTCCGGTCTAGCATAGGCGACTGTCACTCGTCTAACCCGGGTTCAAATCCCGGCGGGGGCGCCACTACTTCTAAGTGTCATGTTCGTTCATGCCTGGTCTATCATAGGCATGGTGCGTCCAATCGTGACTGAGATAAGGAAGCGAGCTGAACACTCGACAAGGAGCGGAATGATCAATGACCGAGTTCCTAGATGCTTGCTATAGAGCGATCAGGGGACAGGCATCATCAATACCAGCTACTATAAGGGCTGTCAAAGAAGATGACCTGAAGCCTCTTTCAGGCAGACAACTCATTATACTTCTTGGATGCGGCGATTCATACGCCGTTGCCGAGTATGGCAGGTGGACACTTCTCACGGCCGGATTCAACGCAATCTCGCTGTCGCCACCCGAACTGCAGAGACTGCATGTCAGCCGGGACTCTGTCGTCATCGGAGTGAGCGCTTCTGGCCGGAGTCTGGCGACACTTGAGGCGCTTGAGTCTGCCAAGTCTGGTGGTGCAATGACCATCGCTCTGACAGATGATCCACAGGGGAAGATGGCGCAGCTAGCAGACAGAGTCTGGCACACCAGTTCTGGATTGAAGTCCTATGAGATCAGCCCTTCATCTACCACCACAAGTGCACTCAGTTTCCTCCTCGCACTGGCTGCAAAGCACACTACGGCTGACCAGAGCGTGCTCCAACATGACATAGGCATCTTGGAGTCAAAAGGGGACGAAATCGTGCGCTGGTCAGAACGACAGGGCATTGCCATCTCCAAGCTCATCGAGACAGGAAAGGTTCTCTACCTGATCTCTGATGGGCCCAACTACATAGCTGCGGAGATCGGGATGATGAAACTCGACGAGTTTTCGGTTGTGAAGGGTATCGCAGCATTGAGAGAG
>PRDI01000053.1 GCA_003345595.1 Candidatus Thorarchaeota archaeon
CACTCCGTATGCTTTGACCGAACAGGTTGACCCATCATTAGCCGCAGACAACCCAGTGGGCGCGCTGGTGGAGGCCTGCGTGAGGTGCTTCGACAGCTATCACCTACTTGAACTTCTCCAACCCGAATACTATCAGGACCCGGTCGTAGTGGAAAGCTTACTCAACGGTTTCAGTGATGACTTTCAGCAGTTGTTGGACGACTTCGCAGGACTTGACCTGCCGCAAGAGCTGAGCGACAAAGAGGCCGTAGCGGCTTTTGTACAGGAGCACTGGGACATGGTTCTTCAAACCTTGTGGACCACAATGGCAGAAGACGATCTGCCCGGCATCGAAAACGCGCTCCATGCAATGCTGAACAGCACAAACTTGCAGGAACACGTCACTCCGTATCTGATGGCGGACCTAGACTATCCATTGACTGCGGGTATGGGGTTTGGGTTCGCAGTCAACATAGACAAAGACACTGGAAGCATGCTGGCTCTTGATGTGGCCGATATCCCGCTGAAGTTTGAATCAGACCCGGATTCACTTGAGCTGAGTGGACCGTATCTAGTTGTTGCGAAGAACACACTCAACAGAAATGTGAGTATTGGAGAGAGCATTGAGTTCTCGATAGAACTGCGCAACTGCGGCAATGCAACAGCACATGATATCAAAATTCTCGATGGCATGAGCCCTGGTCTCGATGGCGTACGAGAGTTCTACTGGGAGAGAAGCGCTCTGGGTCCCGGCGACACATGGACAATCACCTATACAGTTGTGGCGAACGACACGGGTCTCTATGTGGACATGCCTGCGGTGTGCGTCTATTTCAACCAGACGCTGTCGAATTTCGATCCTGCGAATGCAAGTTTCTGGACTGGTTCTGCAAGATACACGATTTCGGCACCAGGATACTGGATCAGGATTGAGGACCCTGACGACGGGTTCATACCGACAATCTTCGGCATCCCGACACTCTACTTCGGCGCTGCTGTTGTTGGAGTCGGGGTCATCGGGCTGGTCGCCCTGCTGAGCAGAAGATGGCGGTTTTCAGTCGTATCTGGCAAGATTCCCGTTGCCACCGCCTAGGACGACAGCAGACCCACTGTTAGATTCACGTTATCTGCTGACGCCATCGCTGTCCCTTTTGCCGATGGGTATATGGTTGCCTATCGAGTACACCAGCATGGCATCATGGTGGTGCAATCAGTTCAAAGAGAGACCTGCTTGGCATGCTTCGGAAGATCCCATATGCTGTCCAAGTGCATTCGGTTCCTAACATGTCTAAGATGAATCCTGCATCGTGGAGTCGAAGCATGTACTCGACGTGCTTTGCTAGGTCGAGGATTCTTCTTCTTGTTGCTTCTCCTGTTTCACCAGTTTCCTCCTTCTTGTGAGAGTCGCTATCTGGTCCTGGGCCTGAAGAGGGCGGCGAGATCTCGATCTCGAGTAGCGCGCCTTTCGGATCAGTGCGCTTTCTAGTCAGGAGTATTCTGACCCATGATGTCTCGTGGATTGTAGTGACTGAGTCGCCATCTTCGTTGAACTCAAGGGAGCTTGCAGGCATCTCGCTGGTTTCCCTATAGTGACGCATGATGTCATCGATGTTCACTGCTTTCACCTGTGCGCTTGTGATGGTTCAATGCCAGATTGACGAGCTCAGTACATGGTACGACCGTATTTCATGAAGACCGTCCTTGCCTTTTCCGGATCAACTACATAGAGTGGGCAGCGCATATCCATAAGATTCGGGACCTTCCTGAGGACCTTCTCACTATAGAGGATCGTCAGCGCGAATGTCACGGTGCGAAGTGGGACTGCAATCCTCCTGCTGATCTCCCGCGGTGCCAATGGTCCACTCTTTGTTAGGAAATCCAGAACGACCAGGGCACTCTTTGGCATGTCCATAACCATATTGAAACCTAATACTGCACGGACTCAGAACCGATATCGGCTCATCTACAACAGCAAGTGCGGAAAAAGCGACACGAAACGGTTCCATTCGACCAATGCCGAAACGGCTGTTTCGGAAAAGATCCCTCTTGCTCGGGCTCACTTAGACCTCGGTCGGCCATCTTTCGACAGGAGGAATGCCCGCTTCAACAAACATCCGATTCAAGAGGATCTGACGCAAGCTGGGGAATGTTCTGGGGCGATATGGAACGAGTGTGCCGTCAGCCCGCGCAGCAGGAATCAGCTTCGTTGCGCGTACTATCTCCTCTGACTGTGCCATGCTGTCCAAGATGAATATGACCCACATGAGAGGACGAGAGGCAGAGACCTCGGATCCCCAGAATACTTGTGGGAACCGTGTTTCGAACCATCTAGTGATTTGCTCAGCATTCGTTTCCTTTGGATCCCAAATCATACGCACCACAAACATTGTGCTGCCGCCAGCATTATAGTTGATCCTTGCCGTCAACCGGACTGCGCCACTCTTGACCATTTCCTGAACCGCACGTCTGACTCTTCTGGCCGTAAGACCGGTCTGCTTGGCAATCTCCGATGTAGGCGCCCGAGCATCATCTGCCAGAACTCTCAACACTCTAAGAAAGAGATGTGTTAGTGCGAGTGTTGGACGCGGCTCATACGGCATCGGATGGACATCGACTCGGGTGACTCCTTCGACGCTCCAGAGATATGATGATAGCTCTGCCAATCCCTTCGATTTTATGTACTCACCGTGTAGCACCCAACCACCCAAAGAGTCCAGTCTAACAGAATGAATCATGGGACTAGAGCCGAGATACTGAATGAGCATCTCTTCGTCATTCACTTTGTCCACATTCACGAGCGCGATGAAGGGTTCCGCTTCAATGGCGTCGAGGGACAGGATGGCATAGAACTCCTCGATGACCCCTTCGTCAATCAACCTTTGCACTCTGCTCTTGGCGGCGTTGGCAGTCATGCCGAGCTTGGTGCCTAATTCCTGATAGGTGATCCTACAGTTGGCTACCAGTTCCTGAAGGATACGTCGATCGGTGGAGTCCAAGCATGTGACCTCAGAATCGGGGTCGGATTGCGAAAGTGTGACTCGGTTCTAGTACTTAGGTGAATCGATTCGAGAATCTGTTTGAATCATTGCACTATGTCTTACGCTGTCTAATCTCTTCCTGAATGTCTTTCAGGCGCGTCAACGCATCCAATGGCGTTGTCCTCTCCAAGTCCATGTTGAGTATTCGTTCTATCAACGGATCATCGACGGTCAGAGGTTCTAGGCTGGTCTGAAGTGCTTCCCCGCTGGCATCAGCACGGAAACCCAACTCAACCACATTCTCGCGCTCCAAGCGAAGGAGCATCTCCTTGGCCCTCTTTACAACGGGCTCCGGTACGCCTGCCAGAGCTGCAACATGCACTCCGTAACTTCGGTCGGTCCCCCCTTCTGCGACCTTGTGCAGAAAGACGATTACGTCGCCTGACTCTCTGGCAAGTGTGTGTACATTCTTGACACCATGGTAGAGCTTCGCCATTTCCGTGAGCTGATGAAAGTGCGTGGCAAACAGGGTTCGCGTTCTCATCATGACAATTTGCTCTGCCACTGCCCATGCCAATGCCATACCATCGAAGGTCGATGTGCCCCTGCCGATTTCGTCTAGGATGACGAGGCTCTTTTCGGTCGCATTGTTCAGGATGTTGGCAGTTTCAATCATTTCGACCATGAATGTGCTTTGCCTAGCTGTCAAGTCATCGAAGGCACCTACACGAGTGAAGATCCTATCGACGAGACCTATGTCGGCATCCTTAGCGGGCACGAATGAGCCCATCTGTGCCATCAGCACGATGAGTGCCGCCTGTCTCATGTAGGTACTCTTGCCCGCCATGTTGGGTCCAGTCACTATCAGCAGAGTGGTTCCACCCTCACCTATGTCCAGACTGTTCGGCACAAATTCGTTGGGTCCGAGCATCATCTCAAGAGCAGGGTGGCGGCCGTTAGTGATTTTGATTCGCGTGCTGGTCGATATTCGTGGTCTGACATACCTCCGCTTCACAGCGACATCGGCAAGCGCAGCGACGACGTCGACCACGGCAATCGCGTCCGAATCACGGTGAAGGGCACTTGTATGTACCTGAACCTTGGATCTCAAGCCCTCATAGATCTCATATTCGAGCTCGTTGATTCTGTCTTCGCACGACAACACCGACGCTTCCTTTTCCTTTAGCTCAGGAGTGATGAACCTCTCCCCGCCCGTGAGCGTTTGCTTCCTCTCATAGTCGTCAGGTATCATGCTCAGGTTGGCGTGGCTCACCTCTATGTAGTAGCCGAAGACCTTGTTGTAGCCCACTTTGAGTGTTCGGATGCCTGTACGCCGGCGCTCCCTCTCCTGAAGTGAGGCAATCCACTTCTTATCGGATGAGATGGACGCCTTCAGATCATCGAGTTCCTTGCTATACCCCTGGCAAATCATGCCGCCCTCGCGTATGGTGGCAGGAGGATCGTCAACCACGGCCGATTGAAGAGTGGCCCTGAGGTCGGAGAGCAAATCGATTGACTCTGCTGCAGTCTTGAGCACTTGTGATGAACAATCTTCGAGAGCCTTCTTCGCCGAAGGAAGTCTGCCGAGAGTATCCTTTAGAGTGACGAGGTCTTTCGCGGTGGCGGCGCCAAACGCAATCCTGCTGGTCATCCTCTCAAGGTCTCCAAGCTGTCTGAAGCTGTCAATCAATCCTTGGCGGACGAGACCATTTCGAGCCAGTTCGTCGACCGAGTCCAGTCTCATCTCAATCTCATGGGGGTTTCTGAGAGGCTGTAGCATCCATTGTTTCAGCTTCCTCTTCCCCATAGAAGTCACTGTGGCCGATAGCACACTAAGGAGAGTGCCCCTGAGAGTGCCATCACGGGCATTTCTGACGAGCTCGAGGTTTCTCTGTGTTATGCTGTCGACAACCATGAAGTCTTCCACAGTGAAGCTCCTGATTCCTGTGAGAGTTGGTGCGTTCGTCCTGTGAACCTCTTGGACATACGCGAGAACCGCCCCCGCTGCGCCAATGGCGGCTTTCAAATCGCGGAGACCGTATCCCTCCAAGGTTGAAACATGAAACTGCTCTCTTAGTCTTTCGTCTGCCGACGACGAAGAGAAGTCAAGATCATTTCTGGGCGTAAGTCTTGCACCCGTGTTTTCAAGGGCGGACTTCTCGGCCTTCCTAGAAACGGACTCTGGTATGAGAATCTCGCTTGGAGTCAGCCGGGCCAGTTCATTCAGCGTCTTTTCGCCAGTCATGGTACCCTCGAACTGAGTAGCGATGAACTCCCCCGTTGAAACGTCCACTGCCGCGAGACCTACCTTACCCTCGTGTTCCACTAAGGCGACAAGGAAGTTGTTCGCAGTTTCTTGAAGCATTGAGGGTTCAAGTACTGTGCCCGGGGTGATCACCCTGACTATATCGCGCTTGACCAGGCCTTTCGCCTTGGCCGGGTCCTCGACTTGCTCTGCGATGGCGACCGTGTAGCCAGCCTGCAGTAGCTTCGCGACGTAGCCCTCTGCGGCATGGAACGGGACGCCGCACATGGGCCACTTGTCCACACCTTCGCCCCGCGATGTCAGCACGATATCCAGAACATGGCTTGCGGTCTTCGCGTCCTCATTGAAGAGTTCGAAGAAATCGCCCAGCCGGAACATCAGTAGACAGTCAGGATACTGCTTCTTGAGCTCGGAGTACTGCCGCTTCATGGGTGTGGATGTGCTCATCGTGGTTCCCAGTTCGTCGCTTGTTCGGTATGAAGCCTTTAGGTGCTCAGGGTCCTTCCGCTGGTCAGCAGAAATATGTTTCCAACCCCATACCACTTATCTCTACGCCCTGGCTACTGAAGGTGCACTATTCGGACATCATGGAAACGGGCCGCCTGACTTGGTCATCCGCCCGTTGCACGACGGTGTAGCACATTGGCTAGGGCACGGGCGGCTCGCTCAGGACTCGAAAACACTGGTATTCCCCCGTCCTCTAAAACCGCTTTGCCCGGGGGTGCTCTTAGTTCCGGAGAGTTGAGCACCGCGACGACAGTCTTGCCTGATTGTCTGGTCATTTCCACCATCTCATGCACTGGCATGCCTCCCCCAATCTCCTCCTGATAGTTCGGTGAGAACACAGTCATCACTGCACCATACTGCTCCTCCTGCAGTATGAGCTTGAAAGCGCCCGCGAATATGCGAGGGTCTGCCCAACCCTGAGCTAGCAGATCTACTGGGTTCGATATGGGCACATGAACGGGCATCGAAAGCATCTCTTCTATGGCCAAGGCAGTCTTCTCACTTGGCAGAGGGAGACTCAGACCTTGCTCCTCGAGTATCTGGGCCGCAATGAGTGCTGGACCGAGCGTATGGGTTAAGATGGCTACACCTTCGCTTGGACTGCGTGAGCCGGTGTACTCAAACACCTTTGCACTATCAATCATCTCGGCGACGCTCTCAACCTCGACTGCACCGGCCTGCTTGACGGCAGCCGAATAGAGCTCGTGAAGACCTGCCAGACTTCCTGTGTGACTCTTGGCGGCTCTTCTCGAAGCGGGCGTCTTCCCGACCTTGTAGACAATAACTGGCTTTCTCGAAGTGACTCGCGCCATCTCCTCATACATCAGCCTGCCATACTCGGTCCCCTCGACGAACAGGCAGATCACTCCGGTTTCGTCGTCTTGACTCAGAAACCTCAACATGTCGTGAAAGTCTATGTTTACCCGATTCCCGATGCTCGCGAACTTGGCTATGCCTAGCCCTGCATCTGAAGCAGCGTATATCATGACTCCAGCTACGCCACCACTCTGGCTGACGAGGGAAACTTCCCCTCTCCTGAGTTCGACCGGGTGTGGAAAGAATGTGGCATTGAGACCAATGTTGATGTTGCCTGCTCCAAGGCAGTTGGGTCCAATCACTGCTATATGACCCTCGTCTGCGGCTCTCTTCACCTCTTCCTGTACGGCTTCTCCTTCGGGACCTAGCTCTCTGAACCCTGCAGAGAAGATGATGGCCGATTTCACGCCTGCATGCACGCAGTCCTGAATTGCCCCTAGGACTTGAGGCGCCTGAAGGGCAATCACTGCTAGGTCAACAGGAAGCGGGGCCTCTTGTACTGTCGGAAAGCACCTGAGACCTTCGATTGAACTGTGATTTGGGTTCACTGGAAGAACGTCGCCACTGAATCCTGTCAGGGCCTTCAATGCAAGAGAACCAAGTTTTTGTGGCTTATCTGATGCGCCAATGACAGCTACGGACTGGGGATTGAACAACCTTCTCAAGGATTCTGTTTTCCAAGCCATTGGCGATTCCCCAGCTGACATGACCGGCTGCAAGGCCTGAGTCATAACCGCTTGCAGACTGTGCTTCGCCACACAGGGCGCTCACTTATTCTCTCTGGTTCTAATCATATCCCTCACTGACTGAATGACGATGTTGCAGATGTCTTTCTCTGCACGGTCATAGTCTGAAAGTTCGACAATGTGGATGCCTGTGCCTCGGGCCTGTTCCACCAAGTAGTCCTGAATCATTCTTGTAGCAGCGAACTCAGCCTCCCTCACTCTGGGGTCGTCAGTGACAGTCTTGAGTTTCGCCGCCGCATACTTGGTCATGAACATGGCTCTGTGCGTATCAGCCGGAGGATCAACGAGAACCTCGATAACTCCCAGACCGAGGTCTCTCATGGCTCCCGGTATCACGTGCACACCCTCCACGACCGCATCAGCGCCTTCAGTCAGCACTCTCTCGACCAGCCTGCGCACGACGGGCTGGATGAGTTCACATTGCGCTAGGTATCCTCTCACGATCGGGTCAAGCTCCTCGGGTCCTGCTTGCTTATACTTGTGTGCTTGATAGGTGTGGCAAAAGAGCTCTGGATGATCCTTCTGAGAATGGACGGTCCTGAGTACCTGACGTACTGTGTCAGTGCCGATGGCCCGAGTTGCTACGAGACTGTAGGTCATCGCTATGCCGAGCATCGACTTCCCCGTGGCTGACGCTCCTTCAAGCACTAGGACCGTAGGCGGAAGAGGAGGACTCGCGCTTCTCAGGCTCTCTCGCTCCACGATCAAGTCGAAAGCGTCCAATACAGAGCGTTTGAGCTTCAGACGATTCCGTAAAGCCTCGGTCATCTGATTGTCAGTCGGGTCTGCTCCTCCAAAGCTGCTGACGGTCCGTTCAATGATCTTCTCTGCGTCTGTCTGAGAGAGACCGCACAACCTTAGTCTTCCTCTGAGCACCAGCATCGGGTACGGTATTGATTGACCTTCAATCTGTAGCTTCATCGTCAGCCACAGTCTAACCACGATGAGTCGTCTACTCAAAAGGGCTTCTTAGCTCTTCATGCGACACTTTGTGGACTGCTTCGGCACATCCTTGATGGTTTCCATGAATCAGTGCCATCAGAATGACTTCTTCGAGCAGAATCCTCTGGCTTCTCTCCCCGCCACTCCATCGAAATTGCGCCCCCTCTCCGATCTCTGTCGAGCACGGCTGGTCGGTTTCGCTGCAAATGGTCGGCTCATGTCGACGCAATCGTTTACCTCTGTCAGATGCTCAGGCGACAGAATGAATTCACCCGAGAACCCGCGGGTCAGTGTCATGGATTCATCATAGAGACTAACACGCCCATCACGGAGAATGTAAGTCCGTCCCTTTGTGACCTCGTCGATATCTGAGTCCCAAAGAGTAAGCGTTATCTTGGCTGTGGAGTCTGCGACCGTAGCCTCTGCCACCAGATGCAGGAGG
>PRDI01000054.1 GCA_003345595.1 Candidatus Thorarchaeota archaeon
CTCGGCGTATTCGCCGTCAATGCTCTTGACCAGACCGGGGACTGCTAGACACATGTTCCTGACCACATGTGCTCTCGAACGTTCTCTTTAGAACATTGTGAAGCGGCTCACGTAGCACCAATGCACAAGCAGACGTTCTATAGCCGACAGCGTCTTTCAGCTCACCGGGCTCCAGCAGATTCCAAGCTCGTCCGCTCGCTCAAGAACACGTTTCATCTCCTCACTGCTCACTCTTCTGGAGATGTCCGGGTAGTCTTGCGGTCGAGTTCGGACCTTGTGTTCAGGTCGGTACTGTTGCATGATGTTGACCAAGCAGTCGGGCATGTTCCTAGACACCCACTCAAGTATCGGGATTGAGCAGCACTCGATGTGGTTGGGTAGTACGAGGTGTCTGATGATCACCTCGCCAGAGTCGTAGGCGAGCAAATGATTCCTTGATACTACTCTGAGATAGTCCTTCGCGCCAGACAGTCGCTCAGCGCACGCATCATTTCCATACTTGAAGTCAGGCAGCCAGACGTCGATTACGTGGGTTAGAAGCCTCATCGTGTCTTCTGAGCAATAGAGGTTGGAGTTCCACAACTGTGTCACATTGGCTGTCTGATGCCGCATAGAAGACACAATCGTGTGTGTGTTTGGGATGGGGTCTCCACCGACGTAGTTGATGTTTAGAGCACCCTCACGGTGAAGCGACTCTGCGAGCGCCGCCAGCTCACTAGGCCTTACTACGTTTCCGCACTCTGGGTCAGTCGAAATGTCTTGGTTCTGGCAGAACACACAAGCAAAGCAGCAAGATGCAAAGAAGATCGTACCGCTCGGAACAAGTGGCGCTTCCTCGCCTGTGTGGAGAAAAGCAGAGGACACACGTGAGTCCTTCCCTAGTTTACACCAACCTCTCTTGCCGCTCGTACGGTCGACTCCGCAGCTCCTTTCGCAGAAATGGCAGTTCTGTAGAATCCTACCAGCAATCTCGATCTTCAAGTCCAGAAAGCTGGTTTCTGGCAGGTCGTTCTGTGAAACCCTGACCTTTCCTAGGTCAATCCCTCTGACGTATTCTGCAAACCTCTTCGATAGCAGAGCATGATGCTCCCAGAGCTCATGGGTCGATGCGTCAAGGCTCAGAGTGCACTCCAGGTCTTTGCATAGGAGGTACTTCGCCCACCTGTGATTGTCTATTATCCCCCGGTATCTTCTTAGTCTTCGGAGTGTTTCCGGGTCCTTCCATACCCTGGAAGAATCGGGTCTGAGGAACTGCCACATCTTCTGGGAAGGCAGAGGAATGGCCTGATAAAAGGTCTGCGAAGCAAATCCAGCGACCTCTCGTAATGAAGAATCCGGCTAGACTAACGCAACACGGTCGTCACTTGCGGCTCTCCGAGCCATCCAGACGATTGTTGCAGCTAGAACTGCTACTTGCCGACCAAGCCAAGTAGTTGCTAGACTTGTCGGACCCTCCAGCAGTTCCCTGCTCGTCATCAATTCTGTCTGCAATGGTGGTTCTGTGGCGAAGACGCAACTGCTGGGCAGTGTTTCGGATGTGAAGTACCAGTCTTTGAACTCTAACGCATACTGGGGATTCCTCTCAGGATGATTGAAGTCGTCCAGTCTGCACCAGTTGAAGGCAAAGGCAGCGTCGACATCGTGGAAGGAACCCTCGAACTCACGCACCTCTTCCAGCTGCCCGCCTGCCGAGTTCGCAACTTTGGTCCCTTCCCTTATGACTCGCCTTAGGAGTAAGAACTTGTCAGGCGCAACAACTCGCACATTCGCACCCATAATGAGTGCTGTGAGGATTAGACTGTGCGCAGTGGTGGGCAGCCCAAATGCCGAACCAAAACCCCATGACACGGCAATTCGGCGGTTCTCCAGACCACCCATTCTGGTGGAGAGTCCGAGAAGATCTCCCAGCGCCGACTGATGAGCATAGACGTCGTCCCGTAGGGACAGCAGCGGCGAGTTAGTCCATTCAGGGAAGCTCTCAGTCAGCGCACGACCCGCTCCAAAGGTTTCACTGTCCACATACGCGGCCAACACAATGTCGACGATTGAACTAAAACTGGCGAGGCGCTTGAGTATCTCCTCGGACATCATGGCTCGCTTCTCCTGAAGAGGGAATTCGACAAGTGAAGAACCAAGCCGCGCTGTGGCAGCATGAGCAACAGTCGAGTCCGACGATGGAACGTTGTGAAGCACTGTGCCAACAAGCGCCGGCAGATGCATGCCCGGGGGCAAGTCGTCAAAGCCATGTTCTATGAAAGAGCCGGCAGTCTGGAGGATTTCGCCAATGCCGGCGCGGCCGAGAACCTGTGGTGTGACTTTTCTCATGGGCACCGCGACAATGTCAGACCAGCGTCCGTAATAGACTTCGTGGACAGCAATCAGGTTCGATATGAAGAAGTCATATCAAGGGAGATTGTTAAAAGGGCGGTTTCCGTCGCTGACATATCGATCACACTGTGGCCGATGCGCCTGGCCAGAACTGTGGAGTGAGTGACTATGAAGAAGCTCCTTGTGACACTGACCCCTGCTGAGGGCAAGAGACTAATCGCAAAAGGCCTGCTGGCCACAGATGCAGTCCAAAACGCACTGAAGAATGGCTACCTCTGCGTGACTCTGGGCACGACATCCTCTTACCTTGTTGAGGAGATTCTCGGTTCGTACGACAAGACCAAACATGTGGCAGGCGTTGTAGTTCCGAAGGGTATCTCTGTCGTAATGCGAGAGACCCGTTCATATGACGCGATATTCCACAAGGGGCAGTACATCAACGGCAAGAAGGTGGTTGACATCCTCGGAGAGCTTCAGGCAGGCGACGTGATCGTCAAGAGTGCCAATGCTCTGGACATCAACCTAGTGCCCGTCATACTGCTGGCTAGTCCGACTGGCGGCTCAATCGGGTCATTCCTAGGTGCCGCAGCAGCAAAGAACGTGACAATCGTAATGCCTGTCGGTCTTGAAAAATGTATCCCGGTACCATACGAGTCTTTCAGCCGTCAGTTCGGAATGACAGACTGGGATTATGCCATTGGCATGCCTGTCGGCGCAATAGCGGTCCCTGAAGCTATTCCGTTCACAGAAGTGGACGCGCTTGATGCTCTGTTCGGTGTGAGCGCAACACCGATTGCCGCTGGAGGCGTCAACGGCGCCGAGGGGGCTGTGACTCTCTACGTAGAGGGAGATGACAGACGCATTGGCGAGGCACATGATTTTCTGCTTTCGAAGATTAAAGGTGAGCCACCCTTTCCAGAAATCAAGAATGTTGCATGATAAGGAGTAGAAACAGCATTACCCACGGAGGACTAAGTGTGGCCGAGGAAACAGTCATCAGTACCGAACACCTCACGAAGATATTCGAGAAGGGCAGAAGACGTGAGGTTGTCGCACTAGACGATGTGAACGTTGAGATTGGCAGAGGAGAGGTCTTTGGGTTGCTCGGTCCAAATGGCGCAGGAAAGACCACGTTGATTCGGGTGCTGGTCGGACTACTGACCCCAACCTCTGGCAAGGCTTATGTCCTCGGAAAGGATGTCGTAGAGAATATCGACTACATCCGTCCTAGAGTGGCATTGCTACCTCAGGAGGCGGGAGCATACGAGAGGCTGACTGCCCGTGAGAACCTCGTGTACTATGGTGGGCTCTACGGGATTCCAAACGATGAACTGCAGCGGCGCGCCGACTCGTTACTGGAAATTGTTGGACTGACCGAGAAGCAGGATTACCAGGTCAAGGGTTTCAGCGGTGGAATGAAGAGAAAGGTATTGGTGGCCAGAGCACTGATAGTTGAGCCCGAGATAGTCTTCCTAGATGAGCCCACGACAGGCATAGACACGATTGGCGCGCGGCTTGTCAGAAATCTCCTCAAGAAACTCAGTTCCGAGAGAAAGCAGACCATTATCCTGACTACTCACGACCTGAACGAGGTCTCAGAGCTGTGTCACAGGGTGGGAATTCTGAACAACGGCCGGCTCGTCGCAGTGGGCAAACCAAGCGAACTGGAGATGAAGTTTAAAGCGGCAAACCTAGAAGAGGTATTCACGGGTCTAGTCACAGGTGAGGGGGTCTACAAGGAATAGGGATGCTCACGTGACGTGTCGCACCATTCGGGTCACTGGGACCAAGTGCTTGTCAATGGGCCTTTTGTCAGCCCATGAAGTATAGGAGGAAATCTGCGATGCCAGAGGACTCCCGTACTGGCAATTCTCTGCGCTATTACCTCTACACTGACTCGCGGCCTCATCATGGGAAAGCCTCACCAGTCCAGAAAGGCCTCATCCCGAGTCGGACAAACGGGGGTCCCGACCTCTGTGAAGAGGGGGTTGGTTTCGGACTCCCCGTACTACAGTATGCTCGTGACTTCTACTTTCCAGGATCATCGACTGTCGCAAGAGAAGGAGAGGTTACGACGGGAGATTGGTGGAAGCATTTCCAGTTTGACCTGATTGAACGGATGTACAAGAAAGAAGGAGTTGGCACCTTTTCGTGGGTGCACCCACGGGTTTTCAACATCATATACAAGGCAGGGCCAGGGAGACTGATAGTACAAACCACGAAGCGACTCGGTATGGAGCAACGAGGGAGGCCAAAACCTCCAGAACATCGATTCATACGCGTCCGTACTCGCGGAAGTGCACATGCGACCTACTTGTTGGATGTCCAAGAGAAACGGGTGTCTGTAGCGATGGACCTTGTCGATATATTCCGAAAAGGATTGCAGCGTGTGTATGTTTCAAACGAACTTGGTGCCCATGCGTTCACCCAGTACATAGACAGCAGCGGGCTCAGACTTGAAGGTGACAAAATCAGCCCTTGGGCAAAGGTGGATGCAAGATGGGCCATGCTCTATGCACCGGCCATTGAAACCGGCTTTCGTGTTGACATTCCAGAGACCTGTATTGCATACCGTGGCAGGGAAATAATCGGCACTGATATCTCTTGGAGCGGCATCATACTCTCTGCAAGCCCATCAGCGAAGAAAATACAGTACATGATTCGTTTTGGTTCTCTGAAGGAACTCATCCAAGAAGGAACGCGTTCGTACCGCCGCCCATAAATGTGGGAAGTGAATGTCTGAAAGTAGTCTTGCAGAGAGTCGGAATCGCAAGGAATAGCACAGATTTCCAGATGGGTGAATCATGACCGAAGTAGCCCTTGTTTATCCGTACTTCAACGAGGAACTGGATCGCTCAATCTTCCGATATCCACCACTTGGATTGGGATATCTTGCCTCA
>PRDI01000055.1 GCA_003345595.1 Candidatus Thorarchaeota archaeon
ATTATCTGGGATCTGGCTGGTGATGACAGCTTCAAGGAACTTAGGCCAAACTTCTACGATGGCGCCATGGGACTAGTGATTATGTTTGACCTGACAAGAGCTGACACGTTCAAGTCATTGCCCAACTGGATTCAGGAGGCCGTCAGGTTCATCAGACGCCGTGTGCCGCTCATTGTCGTTGGTAACAAGGCGGATCTGCAACCCTACGTCATTGACCAGTCTATGGCAGAGAGATACGCCACTGGTATCGGGTCGCGATTCATCGCCACAAGCGCAAAGACCGGATCCAATGTAGCTGACCTGTTCGAACAGGTTGGCATGCTGATTCATGAGAAGTCACAATCCGAAGCGGTAAGAGCAGGCAGACGCAAAGGCATCGAATGAGAAGGTTCTCTCAGCGGCTGTGTGCCTGAACTACATCTTGTCAATAATCTCCTCGAGGCTGTCAACTGTGATGTCTGGCGTCTGGTCAAGGCCGCGGGACTCGTATTCGAGTATCTGCCCGGGGTCTCTCCGTACAAGCACGGTTAACATGCCTGCGGCCTTACCACCGGCTATGTCGGATGCAGGGTTGTCTCCTACCATTACGCAATCAGTAACACGAAAGCCCAAGGACTTTGCCGATTCGACAAACATCTCCGGCAGAGGTTTCCCGACGATTGTGGCCTTGGTTCCTGTTGCATCCTCGATTGCGGCAACTATGGAGCGTTCTCCAATGAACGTATCCTCCATCCCCAAGTATACTCCAGGATAGTCTCTGCTGCCACTTATGCAAACAAGACCCGCGCCCCGTTTGACCATTTTTGTCGCGAAGTTGAGCTTGTCGAAAGTCATCCCTCGGTCTGCTCCGACTGCCACATACTGCACAGGCGGGTTGTTGGTGACGTCCAGTCCCCTTGCGATGAAATCCTCAGTTGCTCCACCTTCGCTTATCACGAAGCAGCGAGCACCAGGGCGTCTGTTGTGTATAAAGGCGGCAGCCGCTGCTCCAGCGCTGAAGGTCTTATCTCGGTCGAATCCAAACCCCGCACCATTGACCGCGCTTTGGATCTGCCTTGAGGAGAGACGCCCGACATTGGTCAGTATCCCAATCGCTTTGCCCCTCTGTTGCAGCTCTTGGCAGAGTCGGATGGCATCAGGAAATGGTATCGGATGCTCGATATCCCTGACAAGAGTATTGTCAACGTCAAACAGCCAGAGTTTCTTGGTCGCCAGTTTCACAAGTTTTCCCCCATTCCGTCATCAGTGGGTCGTCCATTTCCTGCGCGCACACAGCTAGTGACACCTGCAAGAACCATGCTGGACTAATCGCTCTTGAGAAGAGGAATCACACAGATAAATCGGAAGGTTTCCTTGCTGTGCTTGTTGTCATAGCCGTGAGGCTCGTTCGGCGCCACGAATATCACGTCGTCCTTCTGGGCGGTTGCATCCTCGGCAGATCCGAGCACTTTTGCCTGCCCACTCAGAACGAAAATCTCATGCTCTTCGGGGTGGTGATGCAGAGGGATCAGGCCTCCCGGCTTGATCTCGAAATACCTCATAGCATAGGTCTTTGCACCTGTCGTGTGGTCGACTAGCCATCGTACTGTTGCTCTGTCGGCGCCAACCAGCTCAACTGGGCGTTCCTCTCGCTTCTTGTAGTTGATGATGTGCAGTACCCGCAACCTCCTTCTGTTTCGACACGGGTATCTGATGATGCTCTAACCTTCGCTGATTCTGCAAGATATAATAGCATTGGGTTGCGGCATTGTGGCAGATTCCGTGTGGCAAAGGGCCAGAGTGTGATTTCGCATAGGAAAGTTTAATGAGAGCAGCCACCGAAGCTACTTCAGCCCATTGTGGAACACCCATTTGAAGACCCGAAGGGATGTGCATGAGCGAACAGGACACGTATGTGAGGGCAAAGCTCACCGAAATCAGCGGCGGATTAGAACGGCTCACAACCATACTCAACAGGATGATAGAGGTCATCTCGAAGTTTGGCGAAACACAGGAGGGGGTATCTGGGTTGGCCTCCGCCGTGGAAGCCAATAGCGGCAAACTGGACGAGCTCATACAAATGATGAGAAAGGTTGCCTTGGCTGGTCCTGTTGGCAGCAAAGCCGGCGAAGAGAGGACTGTGTCTTCTTCACTTCAGGCTGTCCTAGACACACTTGACTCTCAGATACACGAAGGGGCAATCGCTAGCGACGTTGCCGTGAAGCTTAACGACGCGGCAGAAACCTTCGAACAGAAAGCTGGTGGTGGACCGTTAGTCGTAAGGATACAGCGGTGGACACGCATACTTAGAACTTACGGACGGGTAGACCCAATCACTCCAACTGATCTGAAGAAACTGCGCGAAGACATGAGGGAATGGCAGCGCGAACTGGCAAAGGGCAAATGAAGAATCTGGCGAGCATGTGACCTAGTACCGTCCTCACGCTTATCGCATGATGCCCGGCCACAGGTGTAAGAACGCCGCAGACCATCATGTCGGCACATTGTTCACAGCGTTGGGAAACTCGCTTTTGCTGAGCAGTCAGCTTAAATTGCGGCTGGACAGACCTGTCAGCGCACATCCATGTCAAGACCGTTTCCTATCGAGCCTGAGTCATTGCGAGAGCAGGTTCACTTGGCCTCTCGGGCAATCATGCATTCTAGGAAGGCTCTTGCGATCTCGCACATCGATGCGGATGGTATAACTTCTCTGTCAATCGTCATCAGTATGCTGAAGAGGCTTGGCAAGGAAGTGGTCTGGAGAAACATTCACCAGCTCAACTCTGAAACTGTGGTCGAGGTCGGGGTTTTGGCTAGAGAAGTGCAACCAGACCTTGTCATATTCAGCGACTTGGGCTCTGGTCAGATTGGTCTAATTCAGGAACATGTGCAGGGTACTCCGAGCATCGAGTGTATCGTAATCCTTGATCACCACATTCCCGACGAAGCGTCTGATCTGAAGAGCGCGTCGGTAGAGAGAAACGGTATCATAGAGGTGAATCCTTGTCAGCATGGTGTTGCAGGTAGCTATGACCTGTCAGGTGCGGGTGCTGCATTTCTTGTCGCCTACGTCGTTTCACCTGATAACGTTGACCTAAGTGAGCTAGCGGTCGTGGGCGCAACAGGCGACCTGCAGGACTACTATGGCAAGGGCTTCAGCGGGATCAACAAGGCGATTGTCCGCTTGGCAGAGTCCGAGGGTTATGTAGCAGTCCGAAGAGACCTCACCTTCTTTGGAATAAGCACAAGACCCCTGCCTTATCTGCTTGAATATGCGACAGACCCGTATCTTCCCGGAATAACGGGCAATAGGGACGCTTGCTTTGCGTTCTTTGATGAGCTTGGGATTCCGCTAAAGGACGCAGATGAAAACTGGAGGACCTGGACCGATCTCGGCAATGAGGAGAAGAAGCAGGTTATCCAAAGACTCATCGATGTCATCACCCGCAGCTACGATAGTCCTCGAGCCGCAACTGGTATCATCGGTGACGTGATGACGCTTGTCCGGCGTCCACCGAAGACCGAGCTCAGGACTGCAAAAGAGTTCTCGACGTTGCTGAATGCATGCGGGAGGAACAGAAAGGCTGAGGTCGGAGTGAGGATTTGCCTTGGCGACCTTCAATCTTGGCATGAGGGCCAAGTGCTTCTGCAGCAGCACAGAGCGAACCTTGCGAGTGCCCTTCGACGGCTCGAAACTGGAGGCTTCATTGAAAAGCCTGGAATGTATGTAGTAAGGGATCCTGAAACACCGGATACGATCATCGGAGTCGTCATTGGAATGGCACAAGGCTCGAGAATTGTCCCTGCTGATAAGCCGGTCATCGGAGTGAGCACCAAGACTACCGGCGATAGTCCGATGGTGAAGATCTCAGGGCGTGTCGGAAGGTCTCTCGTCAAGAGTGGTGTCAACCTGCGAGATGTCTTCGTGACAGCTAGCCAATCACTGAATGGTGTCTACGGTAGGATGGTGGCTGAAGGGGGTGGACACCCGATGGCGGCAGGCGCCTTCGTGCTTCCAGAGTATCTCGAGGAATTCCTTGACCTGGTTTCCAGCCTGATACTCAACATGCTGCAATCAGATGGCGAAGAAAAAGGGAGATGAGGGGGCGAAGCACCCCCTGAGATACTATCTTGATCTAGTACTCTTCAGCTGTCAGGCTGGCACCAATGACACCCGGTATGAAGAGCAAAGCGAAAGACGCAGCGAGGTCTATTGCGATTGATTGAATCGCAGGCCACAGCACCGAAGGCTCCAGAGCAAGGCTGTAACCAAGGATTGCGTAGCCCAAGAAGAAGAGGACCATTGCTATGATTGAAACGAAGAACATCCTGACTCCGCTCTTCGAAACCAGTCCAGCAATGAAGCCGCCAACACCAAGAGCGACCAAAGGGCTGTACACGCCCAACAGGGCGCTGCTATATGGAGTTATCAGGACTTTGAAGAGTGCTGCACCCCAAGAAAGGAGGCCTGCGGTGATGGCTCCAGAGCCCAAGAGGGTCTGAATGTCAGCCACACTTAAGCCTAGAATCGCGAAGGCACCAATTACAACAGCCACGACTAGGCAAATCACAAGAGAGAATATTGTTCGAAACATCGGGAATGCACTTCCTTGAGAACGTTATAGAGTTCTGCAAGTCTTGAAGGATGCCTGATTCCTTTTATACTTCATGCCGGCTGGCTTGGCACTGAGCAATCAACATGGTGTGATGTATCTTATTCGTTTACGGCCCGTAATTCCCGAAACAATGATGTCACAATGTCGTTCATTGACTCTAGAAGATCAGCCACTCCAGGGTTCATTTTTCCCTTCGGCAGTGCGCCGGGCTGAAACCATCCAACCTGAGCCTCTGGAACTTCCGGTTTCGTATCTTCGGTCAGTGCACGGACTAGATATTGATTGACCACGAAGTGATACTCTATGAGGCCTGCTGAGTCAGGGAGAATAATGTCTGCTGTGCCAACAAGCCGGATGGGTTTCGACTCAGTTCCTGTTTCTTCGCGGACCTCTCTGATCAAAGCTTGTTCTTGAGTTTCTCCTATTTCGACTGCACCACCAGGCAGGCTCCACGTCCCCTTGCCCGGTTCTTTATGCCGCTTCACCAGCAGGACTCCCTGACGTCCTACAACAATACCGCCAACGCCAAGGATTGGGTGGAGAGGATATCTTCTATCGTCCATCGATCAGCAAGCCGCAGTACGAGCTAATAAAGTGCGAGGCCTTCTGGCATCGGGATTGCTTTCCTGCACCACGGACACATCTGCTCTTCGCGGGGGTCGAATTTCACGTTCTCCAAATAAAGCCCGCGGGAATCGTGTCCACAATGGGGACAGTGGATCTTGACGTAGCCTCTGAGTCTGAAAGATACCATCCATGCGTCAAGTGCAAGTTGCGATTGGCCATCTCGGTCGTACTCCTTCGCGAGAGCGACCCACACCGCTGCAGCGCCAGAATCGTCCCGGGCGCCGGAAATGAGACAGTCCATCAGTTCCTTGTGCCAGCCTAGCCTATCATACACGTCGAACAGCTTTTGCCAGCCCTCGGGATCATTGCCTATGCTGCGCTTGGCCTTCTCCAAGTACTTCTTGCAGTCTCGCTCATTTCCTTCGAGCTGCGACAGTATGGCGAGTCGCCCGAGTGCCTCTACCTTTGTCGGGTCTTGTTCCAAGACTTTCCTGAAATAGGCGGCGGCCTCGCTTCTTCGGCCCTTCTGAAACTCTGCCTCGCCTAGAAGGATGAGAGTTCGGTAGTGGTCCGAGTCGACCGAACGTGCTCTCTCAATCAGTGGCATTGCCTCATCGACCTTCCCCTGGACGAGAAGTGCGTAGGCGTGGTTCGAGATGGCGACTATTGAGTCCGGTTGGAGGCGATGCACGGCCTCCCATACTTCAGCTGCACCATCGTAGTCTCCCATCCGATAAAGACACATAGCATACAGAGAGTGCAGCGTGATGTTGTCCGGAAAGTGGGTTATCGCCTGTCTCAGTGCCTCTGCAGCATGACTGTAGTCCGCCTTGACGTAAAGGACCTTACATAGGTCGCTCCAAGCTTCATGCTGGTCCGGATCAAGACGAATGGCCCTGCGGAGATATGTTTCTGAGTCGTCGAACTCTCCCATGGCCTTCAATGCCCGACCCATGACCAACGCAAGAACGCAGTTGTCTTCGCCTAAGTCCTCAGCTTTTCTCAAGGCTTCTATAGCTTTGGCGGGTTTTCCCATTTGGAGATAGGCCATGCCAAGACACACGAGAGCATCGCCATCCCTGCTATTGTCCCTCAGTATCTCTTCAAGGATGAGCACCGCTTCCTGCGCGCGTCCTCCCTCAAGTGCAATGGCTGCATCTCTGATTCTTGTAGAGGTCAAGTCGGTCTGTGCCTCTCCTGTTCCATAAGGGACTATTGAAACAACGGGCAGGTTGACCCGCGAGAGCTTTAGTGCGGCCTAGTTCCCGCATTATAAGTACCCTGTCATATGACACCGATGAAACCTGGGACCGTATGCCACGATGTGAGCCCAGATCTCTATTGATGGCTTGGGTACTGTGACAGAGAATGCAGTCATACACCAAAAGGGCTTTGTTATATCTTGAGCCTCAATCGTAGATTCGATGCCAAAGAAGAACTACGCTACCCCATTTGAAGTCCTTCATGCTGCTAGCCTTCTCAGTCACAGGTCACGCATCGCAAAGTTTGAAGAGGCCCTTGGGGCCGTCGTGACACCCGAGAGCTACGTCATAGATCTCGGCACTGGGTCTGGAGTCCTCGCTATGCTTGCGGGAAAGGCGGGAGCTCGCAGAGTGACAGGGGTTGATGTCAACCCTGAGTGCATCGAGTATGCAGAGAAGGCGGCAAGGCTGAATGGACTGGAAGACAAGATCGATTTCTATGAGGGTCACTTCTCAGACTTCGTGCCTGATGAACTTGCGGATGTCGTCGTGTGCGAGATGCTCTCGTCGATGTTGTTGATTGAGCAACAGGTTCCGGCCAGCTGCCATGCTGTGAAGCATCTTCTGAAAGCAGGTGGTCGGATGATGCCGGAACAAGCAAGGGTGTGGGTTGTCCCGGCAGAATGCCCGGCGCTGTGGGAGCGTTTTGCAGTCAGTGGAATGACGTTCCCACGTGTACCTCAGACCGTGGGGCCGGACGAAAGCAAGGATCTTGCCGCTGCAAGAGAAGTCATCACGTTCAATCTCTCAACAATGAGAAAGACTCCGTCTGTCGACAGAGCTTTGGAGTTCACTATCTCGGAGAGAGGGGTGCTGCACGGGATTGTTGGTTTCTTTCAGGCTAGACTCGTGAATGGGGTGAACCTTTACATGAACGACGGATGGAGAGAACTCTTTCTGCCGTTCGACACGCCACGTGAGGTTCAGGTATCGGAGTCCATCGAAGTGCACCTGCGATACGTGCCCGGTCAGTTCGACTCTGTGGTCGCGAAACTGGAATGACTTGTGCAGGCATCACAATGTGAAATCCGAAACAACCATCGAGAGGTGTTCAAACCAAATCCAGTTCGAGTTGACTGTTCGTGGTGAAGGGGCATCCAGTCACACTGCATAACTGATAGCCCTATTTGGACAGACATCAATGCAGCTGCCGCATAAGATGCACTCCTTGTGATAGAGGTCTTGCTTCAAGACTCTGTCCATCACGTCCAGATTCATTGGACAGGCAGTACTGCAAGTCCCACACTGCTCACAGAGCTCGGTGTCTGCTGCCAGATGAAGAGCAGGCCACCCAGCTCGGTGTTGAATAGCTGCTCCTGCTATCATGATGGGAGCCAGCCAACATACATACTGGCAGTTCGTCCTCGTTCCGACTAGAAAGGCCGCCGGGACAATGATGGCTATCACACCAAAGAACATGATGAGTTCCTGAGTGATAGCAGTGGTTTCGGTGCCAAAGAACAGGTCGACTGAGTGGAACCCTCCTGCCCTCAGTGCAAGGAGCGCGATTGCAGAGAGCCATACACCAGAGATCATATACTTCGCCTTCTGGAACCGCCCGCCGGGTACTCGCTTGTTTGTCGCCGCTGCGCAGAGTTCATTCAGTCCTGAGCCTGGGCAGAGCCAGCCACAGAAAGCGCGCCCTAAAAAGAGGGATGACAGAAACAGGAGAACGAAAATGACAAGGCTTCCATTCACCACTCCCTGGGATGCCGCGACGATGACCAGCACCGGTGAGAAGAAGAGATGGAAGATCAGGAGGCTCTGGAAGAGTACGAATGAGACCAGCAGCAGCGCTCTGCGAGTGATCTGTCTTTTCATGGCCATTCCTTGCGGTGTTTCCCTTCCCATTTGGGATAGGGGATGGTGAGGAGAATCTCACTGCTGGTATTCGGGCGCTCTCAACCAGACTTCTCGGCGAGTCATCTCTGTTCTTGTGTTGACTCAAGAAAAGCATAACGCTCCTGCTGAAATCTGTGGATAGCAAGCTAGCGGCCATACCGAAGCGCTAATCAGACTCACCCATCGTCCGGCCCACGGATGAGAGATGACGACTGCTTCTGTTCCGTCAACTTGGTTATGGATTCCGAAAACGTGGGCGATCCTGTATTCCGCCACTGCGGTATTGGGTCTCATCGCAGCATATCTAGTTAACCCGACGATGTACTCAGTAGTGATGCTTGTGGTAGTCCCAGTCGTCTTGATCCCCTTGACATACAAGAACCTGGTGGATGGAGCGTGTAGCCTGAGGTTCAGAATGTGCGGTTTCGTAAAGGGTATCCTGGCAGGTCTGTTGTTCCTTGTACTGACTCTTGGCACAAATCTGGCTGTCTGGGTCTCCCTATCGTCGGCAGTCGGCTTGAGTCCTCTGGTGCAAAGCCAGTTGGTGTCGAATGTCTACTGGGTTTGGTTCTTCAGCGGAGCTCTGGGAGGAATAGGGGCGAGAGTTGCAGAGATAAGACATGGTGGCACTTGACCTGACTGCTCCATGACTGTGAGTGCGTTCACTTAGAATCAGTGCGGATTCCGCGTTCACAATCGTCATCGCACTTCTGCACAACAGCGGATGCTACCACACGCTTCATTGGGAAGAAGCTTTTAATGCGCAGTCATGCGGCTCAATGGCTGGTTGTGCTCGCCATGGAACTGAAGGGACCTCTCTGCTACGTTCTCGATTTCGACGACATATATGATTACGCCTATCAAACGGCGTTGAAGGTCAGGGAATCGGGCTGGAGACCTGATGCCATAGTTGGAGTTGCCCGAGGAGGGTGGGTCCATGCAAGGATCCAGTGTGACCTCCTTGGTGTGAAAGAACTCTACAGTGTCAAGGTGTCTCACTGGGGCGTCACCGCCACGAAGGACGGAAAGGCCAAGATATCCTGTCCCCTGGTGGGTGATGTGAAGGGCAAGCGAGTGCTTGTTGTCGATGATATCACAGATACGGGTGAGAGCCTGACGATGGCGGTGAACCATGTGAAGGACATGGGCCACCCATCAGACGTGAGAACTGCTACGCTCATGCACATCGCGGGGTCGAAGTTCGTGCCGGACTACTTCGGTGTCGAGGTAACTTGGGCATGGGAGATATGGCCGTGGAACTACTATGAGGACTTGACTGCTCTGATCACGAAGGTGTTTCAGGGTGAGAAGGTCAAGGAGATGAGTACGCTCGAACTCAAGAAGCATCTTCGTGAGTACAACAACGTGGTCGTTTCAGACGAGCAGATCTCCAAGATCAAGGCACACATGGGGTTCCTGGGTCTGATTCAGTATCCTCTCGATAAGATATGGAGGATGCTGAAGTAGATTCGTCCGTCGTGTGTTTCTTCGGAGATGTGCCTAGACGATCGTAAAGCCTTTCGCGATACTCGATTTTCTCATCTGTTTTCGAATGAACACGTGACAAGACATCAGAGTCCGATCATTATCATCATCGTCCAGAGTTACGGTCCTGATGTTGGCAATTGCATACTGGCCTTTTCTTTGGCTTTTCAGTAGCTATAAATCTAAGGCCGCTATCGACTCTCTTCTGTAAGTTCTTGGAGATGAGTCAGACATGGCTTTCGAAGCAAAGCTCGCGTACACACTCTTGGATCCCAAAATGAAGGAGAAACTTGAAGCTCTGCTGCCAGTTGAGATAGGGATGTTTGGCGGCAGCGGCAACTACGACCCAACAATGATTGAGAACCCAATCGAGCTCAAGGTATTCACGCCCTACGGTGCTGCATCAGACAACTTCATCGTGGGAATGGTGAAAGGCCGCACTCTCGCCTTCCTCGCTCGACACAGCAGGAACCATCGGATTCCTCCTCACATGATCAACTACCGCGCAAACGTGTGGGGGATGAAGTCGCTTGGCGTGAAGAGAATCATCAGTCCGTGCGCCTGCGGCAGTCTCCAGCCAGACAGAATAGATCTAGGCGAGTTTGTCATCGTCGACCAGATATTCGATAGGACCTTTGGCCAAAGGAAGGACACATTCTTCGATGGAGGCCCAGTGGCCCATGTTTCATTTGGGAACCCCTACTGCCCTGAGTTGCGAAAGATCACCATCGAAACAGCCAAGCAGCTTAGCTACAAGGTTCACGAGAAGGGGACCTATGTGTGTATCAATGGACCTAGGTTCTCCACGTATGCGGAATCGATATTCTTCCACAATCAGGGCTGGGAGGTTGTCGGGATGACCGCATACCCTGAGTCAGTGCTCGCGCGCGAGTCCGGAATTTGCTACGTGAATATTGCCATGCCCACGGACAAGGACGTGTATGGGACAGAGCACGTGACTCACGAGTTCGTCCTGAAGACGATGGCGAATAATATCGAACGTGTGAGGAAGCTCACCTTCGAGATGATTCCGAAGATACCCAAGAAAGCAACCTGCACATGTCAGACGGCAATGTCGCATGGTCTGTTCTAGAGATGTACAGTTGGCCTCCACATAACGGAGCCGAGGACTTCCAAAACAGATATCAGTAGGCGTGTCTTCCTCCGCCTGTTGGGTGGAACGTGTGCTAGGTCGAAGAGGAGTCGCTCTCCTGTTTCTATTTCTTGGGACGCTGATTATGGTCCCTTTGCCTGTCACTGCGCCTCCTGACCTGTCTGGAGTGGTCCAAGATGTTCAGGAGAACCTGGTGCCAAGCCAAGCGGGATGGTTGTCTGGATGGCAGCACAGGAAGACTCATACGATTCACGGGTCGCCTGGTGCTGGCGCGGGCTATCAGGTACGGTTCACCGTCAATTTCGGCAGTGGAACAGACAGCGGCAGCAATGTTTACTGCAACAACACGACTAGAGCAGACTTCGGAGATGTAAGATTCACCGCCAGTGATGGAAGCACACTTCTGGACTATTGGCTTGAATCGAACACAACTGAAAGGGCCACATTCTGGGTCGAGGTCGCAGCAGACCTGGATACCGATCAGGAGGTATGCATGTACTACGGGAATCCGTCCGCTTCAAGCGTTAGTAATGGCACTGCCACTTTCGTCTTCTTCGATGATTTTGAGGACGAAACGGTCGGTGCAAACCCCGACACCATGAACTGGAAGTCACCCGTGGGGGAAAGCGGTGATTATGACGTCATCGGCATCACACTGGACCCTGTAGACGCCGAGAATCAGGTAATATTAGTCAAAGAGTCAGGAGATGGAGTGACCACGTATGTGTACAGCAAAGACCTGACGATCGATAGAGACGTGGCCCTGGGATGGAAGTGGCGCAGAGACGGAGTAGAGCTCGTCTACAACGCATTCATCGGAACCACGACGGAGATAGCCAGATGGCGGTCGCCTACTCCTTATGACCACCTTGAGTGGAGAATTGCGAACTCCGATGAATACACTGATTTCGTACCTGCCTGGACTGACTGCGCCGCCGACACATGGTACTCATGCGAGTACAGATTCAGTCAGGAAGGATTCACCACACACAGTTGGGACGATGGTGATACATTCGCAGGCGGATACTACAAATCGTACCCCACGACCAGTGGGTACTTGAGGTATTTCAACGTTCCATCTAGCCACATGACCAGATCCAACAGCTACTGGACCGACGATGTCTACATCAGGAACTACCTCGCACCTGAGCCAACTCATGGCAGCTGGGT
>PRDI01000056.1 GCA_003345595.1 Candidatus Thorarchaeota archaeon
TGTCAAGACCTGACCGATGGTCAGAAATCCACAATAAACCCCAAGAGCTCGAAGTGGCGCACACTGGAGTTCTTGGCGTCCCAGTCTGTTAAACGCGAGTACATGGTTCTATCCCGAGGGTACGGGCAGTCTGTTCAGCTGATGGATGCAAAGACATTCACAACGGTAGACGTTGTGGAGACCCCGCTGAGTTCGGAGTGGCGCTCCGGAAGCAGAGTGTTTCTGGTTGAGATCGATGGTGTTCTTTACCCCTTGCCCGAATCTGCTGCCCTTGAATCTGATGCCGTGTAGAACTGATGGCCGTTTTCGTCGTGGGAAATCTCTTCGCACGAGTATGACAGAAGTAACCCGACCAAGCTCAGTGCGAGGCCTTGGCTGTCAAAGATCGATTGAATGGCTTTGCGTCGCTACGCTTAAATGCCAACGGACCCACCCGATGGGAAAGGCCCCTGAAACTGCACCGTATGGCCGCTCAATGGATGATCACATTGTCTGACGACAAAGACGTAGCTCATGACTTTGACTCCTCGTCTGAGGAACTGATAAGGGTGAGAGTTCCCAAGCGGAACGAGGGGGAGATGTTTGGAGTAATAGTGCAGATGCTTGGCTTCGACAGAGTCAGAGTCAGGTGTGAAGACGGAGAAGTTCGTGTTGGTCGGATTCCAGGTCGCATGAAGAAACGTGTCTGGATGCGAGTTGGGGACACGGTGTTGGTCGTGCCGTGGGACTTCCAGTCGGAGCAGAAATGTGACGTGATTTGGCGATACCGTGATAATGAGCTTGATTGGCTAAAGAAGAAGGGCATTCTCAAGATGTTCTGAAGTCGAAGTTTCTTATTCATCCGAACCTAGCATAGCGTTGTGCAGGGCCCCGATTGAGAGGATTGAGCCGCGAATTGAAGCGCATCGATACCAAATATAGGGAGATAGAGTCAGACCTTGAGCGCCAGAGGACAAAGCGGCGGAAGGATGATGATGAGCTGAAGGTTGTGGAGGGCGTAATAGACCCACCAACCCTCAAGGCTGTATATCGACTACTCAGTCGTGGCACCCTCCATGCCCTCTATGGTGCAATCAGTACGGGCAAGGAGGCCAATGTATACAGAGGTGTGGACCCGGATGGCAAGTCCGTGGCTGTCAAGATATACAGGGTCACCACGGCAGAGTCTGACTTCATGCTAGAGTATATCGTTGGCGATCCCCGGTTCAAGAACGTCAAACGCAGGCACAGATCGTTGATTCCTATGTGGGCTATGAAGGAATACAAGAACCTTCAACGTTTCCAAGAGGCAGGAGTGCGAGCGCCACGACCGATTGCCATACAGCGCAATGTGCTTGTCATGGAGTTCATAGGTAATGTTGATGAAGGTGTGCCCGCACCTCTGTTGAAAAACGTCAGGATTCCGTCACCGGCCGAAACTTTCGACGAGATAATAGGGATGATTGACTTGGCGTACAAGAAGGCTGGCTTGGTGCACGCAGACCTAAGTGAGTACAACATCCTGTGGCAGAATGGACCCGTTTTCATCGACGTATCGCAGTCTGTACTCGTTAATCATGAAAATGCAGAGCGCTATCTCTATCGAGACCTTGAAAACATCACCGCATACTTCCAGAAGCTGGGCGTAGAAACCGAGGACCCCAAGGTCATCATGAAATACATCGTTACCCCTGGTGAAGCATGAGATGGCGTTTCGCGAGACTATTCGAGTGCCGGCAGACAGGGTTGGCGTGATCGTCGGGCGAGATGGTAGAGTCAAGAGAAGAGTCGAGCAGTTGACGAACGCTCGGATAGAAGTGACTCCAGATGGGGCTGTCACTATAATGGGCTCTACCGAAACGGCGAATCCGGTCCTCACTTGGAAGGCTCGTGACATTGTCCGGGCAATGGCGAGGGGGTTTAGTCCCAAGAACGCGTTGACTCTCATCGACGAAGACACGAGGCTTATCGTGATTTCACTACGCGACAGTGTTGGGTCGTCTCCAGACCAGTTGAAAAGAGTGGCAGGCAGAATAATAGGAGAAAGGGGCCGGACTAGGAGGGTGATCGAGGAGATCACTGAAGCCAAAGTCTGTGTCTATGGTCGAACTGTCTCCATGATTGGCACTGATCCCGGGCTAGAGTATGCCACACGGGCACTCACTATGCTAGTTGAGGGTGCACCCCATGCAGTGGTCTACAAGTACCTTGAGAAGATGCGCAGAGATATGAACCGTCAGAAGGCTGAGCTTTGGGACACGGCTGGACCGTGATGAGCACGTTCGTGTAATACCCGACTCTAATAGGGCTCACCCATATCTGCTGTCTGAGCAGCATGAGCCAACAAATATCTGGCGGAGAAGCATTCACGAGTATTTCTCCCGCCGAGTTCTTCTACCGGAACCGTCAGATGGCAGGTTTCGGCAATCCGACACTCGCAGTCTACTCGACGGTGAGAGAGCTTGTTGAGAACAGTCTCGATGCGTGCGATGACTCTGGACGTCTTCCGGTTGTGACTGTAGATATTACCACAAAGGATTCTGACGCAGTTTCGGTCACTGTTTCGGACAACGGCACAGGAGTTCCGTACGAACATGTTGCTGAGGCCTTTGGCAGAGTGCTCTTTGGCAACAAGTACAGCGCAAGGCAGAGGCGTGGGACTTTTGGTCTCGGTGCCACGATGGCTGCCTTGTATGGACAGGTGACTACCGATTGTCCTCTGGAAGTGCATACTCAAACAGAAGAGTCTACAGGCAAAGCATACCGATTGTTCATTGATATAGAGCATAATGTGCCGGTCGTAGAAACAGTAGCAGATCTCGGCCGGGAGGGCCCGGGTACATCTGTCACAGTCCATCTGAAAGGAGATTTCAAGCGTGCGCAGGACCGTGTCCTTGAGTACCTTCGAATGACTAGTGTTGCCAGTCCTCATGCAAGATTATTGCTCAGGGTCAATGCAGTCCCACAGGCTGAATTCGGCCCATGGACGGATACTCCGCCGAGGCCAACCACGGCTTCGAAGCCTCATCCCAGAGGGGCAGATGTTGAACTGCTGAAAAGAATGATTTCAGGCAACAGTGAGAAGCGGCTGAAGGACTTCCTGACAGGTTCATTCCAACAGATTGGAGATCGGACGGCATCAAGATTACTCAAGTACATGTGTCTTGATCCTCGCAAGAGTGTAGGATCATTTACACGTGAGGAAGTATCCCTTCTGAGCGCGGCGCTCCGCAGCTTTGATGGCTTCGATCGTCCCGAGGCTGACTGTCTGAGCCCCCTGGGGAAGGAGGTCTTCCTGACCTCAGTGGGCGCGACGTTTGAAGTGTCATTCAGCACATACTCTAGAAGAGGGCCGTCCGACTGGGACGGAAATCCCTTCATCATCGAAGGGGTACTGGCAATCGGAACTGGACTCCCACCATCTGAAGTGCCAACTCTTTACAGGTTCGCCAATAGGGTTCCTCTACTCTACGACTCGAGCGAGGACGTCTTCATGAAATCACTAAAGAAGATTGACTGGACTCGATATGGCCTGACCGCATCTCAGCCAGTTTCGGTGTTTATTCATCTGTGCTCTACGCGAGTGCCCTATAGGGCCGCTGGAAAACAGTCAATAGCTCCGATTCCTGAAATCGAAGCAGAAGCACTTCCTCTCTTTAGAGAGATGGGCCGGGCTTTCTCCAAATCGGCGGAGAAGATTGCACGTTCAGCCCATGACATCAAGAAGCTCCGAGAGTTCGCGAAGTCCTTTAGAATGGTAGCAGGATTCGGAGCAGCTCTCGCTGAGTCAGAACCCCCGTCCACCGACCATCTTGTGGCTTCTCTCTTCGAGGTGAACGATAATGTCTGACGCTACTGACCCCCAGAATGCTCTCACGCTATTGGGAAGACGGGTTGTCCAGAGCATCATTGAGGGCAGCTTTCCCACTTTGGAGATACCCGATCGAAGCACTGAGAACATAGTCTTCGACCCAGACCAGCGTCAGTTCGTCCTCGGTGGTTCTCGAGTCGTAAGAAACTCGAGCAACATCAGGCATGTCAAGAGCTTTGCGCAGCTGCTCTGGACTGCGTACTTCGCAAAGGAACTGCTAAAGGCCTCACGTACCAGCTCGCTCAGAGACCTGTACTATTCGAGCGAGGCCTTCGGCGTGAAGTTCACAGATCAATCCGAGTCGGACCGTGTGGTGACGGATCTAGAGTCCCTAATTGGCCTCGCTCGAGAAGACTTCGGTGTGTTTCCGGAGGAGCATTCATCAGTCTACGGGCAAGTGACAATGCGCTACACGGTACCGGGTTATGATGGACGCGAGGTGGAGCTGACTGTCAGCCCCGACGGGCTGCCGATTGGCCCTGCACTGATGACAGCAGAACCTGTTAGAACCGGCGCTGAGATAGTGCTGGCGGTTGAATCCGGTGGGATGTTTGGGCGACTGATAGAGACGCGTGCTTGGGAGCGGTTCAAGGCGATCCTAGTCCAGCTCGGAGGACAGCCACCAAGATCCACGCGTCGGCTTTTACGTCGCTTTCATGAGGTGTTGGGACTGCCAGTGTACATATTCACAGATGGTGACCCTTGGGGAATGCATATCGCTCAAGTGATCATCACTGGCAGTGCAAATGCCGCTCATGTCAGAGGACTCACCGTACCCGATGCCAAGTGGATAGGAGTCACTCCTGCTGATATCAACAACTACTCTCTTCCAACCGAGCAAATGAATGATGCTGATCTCAAGAGACTGGATGAGTTGACCCAAGACCTGAGGTACACAGGCAGCATCTGGCAGGAGCACATCCGGGGTTTCAGAGAGTTACGAAGAAAGGCGGAACAACAGGCCTTCAGCAGGTACGGCATGGACTATGTTGTTGACACATACCTGCCAGACAAGCTTCACTAGAGCCATCCAATCCCCAACGGGTATGCAAACAGAAGCAAGAGGACGCCCGAGTAGGCAAGCACTGCTTGGAGCAGGACAAGCAACATGACGTTCTTCTTCTCTGTTATTCTCTTGGAGAAGTACGGCAGTAACCAGTACATCGTGTATGGTCCGGCAACTTCCAGTGTTCCATCAGGACGTGGCGATGCGAACTTTGCATACTTCGCGCCCGAACGTTTGACATGTATTCTGTATATGATGTACATAAGGAAGTTCGCAAGATAAGTGACGAAGAGTATCGCAGCCAGCCTGTCCATGTTGCCGAGTATGAGTGCAGCGGCCATCGTTGCCCCCATTGGCAGAAGACCGACATCGCCTGACAACACCTTTGCTGGATACCTGTTGAAAACCAAGAATGCAATAGATGCCCCAAGTAACGCACCTGCGATGGTTGCCGCGTCAATCTGCCCCTGTGTGTTGCTCTCCAGAGTGAAGAATGGCGACAGAACCACATAGACTACTAATGCTGAGGAATTCACACTGGCCAATCCCGCTTCAAGGCCGTTCATTCCAGCATACATGTTGGTGGCATCGATTATGAAGGTCGTCATAAGAGGTACTACGACGAGCGGATACAATATGCCTAGATTCACTGTGCCTATCACAGGCAGCGACATGGTCGGAGTGCCTACGCTCATAGCAACCATGGGAATCGATGCGAGCAGAGGGAGGGCAATCTTTGTCCTGTTCCTGAAGTCCAAGTTATCATCAAGCAACCCGATCAGCCCTGCCATCAGGATGGACACAAGCGCCGCCATCAGCCCTGGAGCAACGACCTCTTGCTCTTGAAACGTGGTGATTCCAATGACGATCAGCAGCGTTGTCACTACTGCAAAAAGCATGATGATACCGCCCCCTTTCGGTATCGCCGGTTTCTCTGGTTTATGAACATCAATTCCCGTCCTGCCTTTCTCGATGAGCATCCTGATAGTGCTGGGCATGGCTATCATCACGAATGCGAACGCAATCACAACAGCAATGAGAATCGTGAGCATGATAGAGTCTTCCGGGTCGGGCTGACTCTGGCTGGGTTTTACACTTTTCGGATAATGAATGCTTTCTCGTGCCATCATCTGTGATGTCGAAGGTACATTTCGTGTATGTACGAAACGTATTTAACGACTCCAGAAACTCGACCGCATCGTTTGCGACTAGGCCAGCCCAGAGGCGATAAGTCGCTGAGAACCTCGTCTGCGGTGACAAGTCTTGAGCCTGCTCCATACAAGAATAGTGCCTCTTGCTCTTTTCATGCTGCTTTTCGTATGCAGTTTTGCAGTACTTGCTCCATCGGCAATGACACCGGGACTTGGCACGCCGGTCCAGGACTCACAAGGATACACCGCAGCAGGTTTGGCGTCTAATGCATCTGTTCCCTATGTGGATCGCCACTATGGTCTTGCAGATGGGATAGTCGATCCGAAGGAGTACTCCTACAACTACACAGACCCGGTCAGCGGAGTCACAGTGTACCTTGAGCACAACTCTACTGTCCTCTTCATAGGGCTCTCTGCTCGCACATCTGGCTGGATTGGACTTGCATGGATGAACTATACTGGGGAATTCACTACAGACGGCATCAACGGCAGTGACCTGATTCTTGGCTATGCCCCAGGCACTCCTCACGAAGTTGTTCAGAGGGTAACGGGGTCTGAGGCCGTCACCGTGCACTACAAATTGCTCCTGAGAAACGGGACTCTGATCCAAGAGGGCAATGTGCCTGATGACACCTCCACAAAAGCGATCCGGGACGAGAGTCTTCTCGATGGCTACAAGCGCCAAGTGTATGGCATGAGGATCGGAGAAACACGGCACTTCATAATCCCGGCTGCCGAGGGGTATACAACATCCACCGAGCCTCTGTATGGTCAGGACTTGGAATATGTCATAACGCTCACCCGGATTGGCACCAACTTCAACAACCCCTCGCGCACAAGCCGTATCACGTACAGTGATTGTCATGGAATCGGCACCTTCCAACACCTCACTGACGCCAATCGGAGTCAGATAATTGCTGCAAATGCCAGCGATGATGGTACAACAACGCAAATCGAGTACTTCGTCAGAATGAACAGCACTGACACCAACGATGTTCCGTTGCTAAACGCCACGGATATCTGGTATCCTTTCGTATCCATGTTTGGTGCAACAGAGGACCTCAACACTCTCCCTGTTCAGCATAGCGACTGGTCGAGCCCACTTCTAGCCCGGCTGACCCCAAATGAGGCACCCACGATCACTGTCGAGAGCCCTAAGACAGACGCATCAGTTGCGTGGGTGACCAATATTGAGGTCAATGCAACGGACAACACTTTTGTCAGGCGTGTATTCTATCGTGTTGACGATGGAAACTGGACAGAGCTAGACTACAACTTCCAGACGTTTCTATGGGAGTCTGTCCTCGACCTCTCCAAGTATGTGAATGGCACACATGTATTCCACTTCAATGGGACTGATCCTTCAAACATCACGAGTGTTGTCTCAGTGAATGTGACAATCAGCCGACCCTACCTTCCGTTACTAGGAATGAAGCTTGATGTCACACGGACAGTGACAACACTTCTGTTCCACGGCACACAGGTGACAGACGAGTTCACAGTCCAGAACAACGGCTCCGCTCCGATTGGAGCTATCGAGCTGTTTCTGCCTCAGCCTTTCGCCTCGAATTTCCTCTCATTGACAGCACAGGACGGCTCGGCGAGACAACTCAGGGTCGTGCAACTTGACGATGTCGGGGGTATGTTGCACTGGAGAGTCCACTTCGCTGAAACAGTTGGCTTCCAGGAGTCCTATACGGTGAAGATGGTGATGTTCCTTCACTCATTGCACACCCTAACGAACTTCGATTCAAACCTGTACGAGATCAAGTTTCTGAAGTATCCAGTCGTCCCTTATGTCCTCACCTCTGCATCCCTCAGCATGGGTCTAAGGAGTGGTGACACTGCTCAAGGGGTATCACCGGAGGGCAGAGCTAGCAATCTCCCACCGATGAAAATTGAGGAGTTCACGCTCCCAATCAAGTCATATACGCCGCTGATAGTGGCGACGCGTATCACTACGGTAATTGTGGACCCTTGGGGTTGGTTGACCTATCATGAAACGATTTCGATCGAGAACATAGGTCCTGCAAAAGAGAGCACTTTTGCACTTATCTTCCCAACATACTCGACAGACATCAAGGTCTATGACGAGGTGGGAATACTACAGGAGTCACAGAAAACTGTAGCGGGCGACTTGTGGAACGGAACAATCCGCTTAGATGTCAATCTGAATGAACGTTTTGGGGAAGTCCAGTCGTTCTGGCCTGGCTTTCGCTACACATTCCAGATAGACTACAAGGTCTTGGCCTCCAGCCACCAGAGCCCCGCTGGCGGAGCTAGTCTTCTGACGATTCCGATAAGCACAATGGGTTATATGACCGTCGTGACGCACACTGTTGATGTAGTCCTGCCCGCATCAGTCGATGTCTTAGAGGTGTCCAAGGGCTACAGACTTCTGTACGGAGTCTTCGATGACACGCTCAGATTCGTGAGCACTAACACAACTGAGAATAACCCACCGACTGTCACATTACTCTATCGCGCTTCCCTGTGGACTGCGATGAGGCCTCTTGCCTTCTCATTCATCTTCGGGCTCTTTGCTTTCGTCTACGTAGCGTACAGGAAACTCAAGCTGCCTGCGGCGATGGTCACGACTGCAACTTCAGAAGAAATACCTGCAGAGGCCCAACAGGCTGGTGCGCCTCCTGAGCTTCTGAGAAGGTTTGCAAGCACCTATTCAAAGAAGACCTCGTTGGATCTCGACTTGGAGAAGCTGGAGGCAGCATTGAAGCGAGGAAAAGTGAAGAAGAGAGAATTCACAATCCGCGAGGGCGACATAAAGACTCAGCTCGAGAAGATCGACAAAGAGCTAAGTGGTCTCAAGGATGAGGTCATGTCCCATGGATCGAAGTATAGAGACATGGTCGCACAGCTTGAGCTGCAAGAGGAGCGAATTGCCGGTGCAAAGGCCGGCCTCAATCAGCTTCTTATCCGGAAGAAGAAGCAGAGAATCAGTGCCGGGGCCTTTGAGAAGACGCGCCAAGATTACCTCAAGGCCATGAAGAAGGCGGTAGCTGCCACAGACCGCATCCTCTTGTCAATTCAGGAAGAAGCTGGAGAGGTCTGATTTCCAGTCCCATTTAGCAAGTCTTATCACATATGAAGAGGACCAGAGATGCCCTAATGGGGGATGCCGTTATGGCCAGAAGTACACCCTTTGACAGAGAGAAAGTTAGCGTGCGCAAGACTTTGGGTTCCGGCACCAAGTCCCTAGAGATGTATCAATACTTGAGCAGATCTCCGAAGGTCCAGTCCTATCTTCGTAGTGCAAACCGTATGGCAGTGTCCCGTTTGGGGTACACAGACCATGGCCCGGTTCATGCTGAAGTGGCCACGTGGAACGCGCTCACAGCCTTTGACATCCTTGACCAGACTTTTCGCCCCAATGTTGTTGCAGAGGGGATTGGCGACACGGATGACGCACGCATGGTCGTGCTGGCATCCACTTATCTACATGATATAGGCATGGTCGTTCACCGCAATGAGCATCCCCAAGCTGCAGTCCCTCTTGCCAGCGCGATTTTAGAAGAGAAGCTCGCAGAGCTCTATGAGGATCCCGGAAAGGCGACGGACATTCTGTCGTTCATGCTCCATGGAATATACGCACATGATGATGACACACAGTGTCTGACTTTCGAAGCCGGTGTCACGAAGCTGGGCGACGGCTGCGACATGACAAAAGGTAGGACTACCATTCCATTTCAGAAAGGCAAGGTCGACATCCATTCATTGAGCGCCATGGCAATAAACGATGTCATACTTGAGCGTGGCACTGAGAAACCGCTTCAGATAACGGTCGATATGGACAATCCGGCTGGCGTATTCCAAGTCCAAGCCGTTCTTGAAAAGAAGATTTCGACATCGGGACTGAGTGATTACGTTTCCATAGAGGCCTTGGTGAATGGTGATCGACTGATCCTGTCTCAAGTCAAGAGGCTTTTCAGAGTTGAGATGGCCGACTCTCCACCTTCGATAAGTGTCAAAGAGAAATGATGGGTGGTAGCCCCGCCAGGGTTCGAACCTGGGTCGGCGAGGGTCTTCACCTCATAGGCTCAAGGCTATGTGGCTCCAAAACCCGCCATGCTGGACCACTACACCACGGGGCTGTTTCTACCGGACGATTGCTTTGATTAGCATATCAGGCTTCGGATTTGAGGCCAAAGGGTACCCCATTCTTGAGTATATCTGCTGGGATGCGTTCTTTCCATCTCTCCAGAAAGGCGTTCTCCTCTCTCCTCTGTCGTCCGTCCATTCTCAAGTCATCTGGTAGCATGCAGGGGATTCCCTCAATGACTGGATACCACCGACCGCATTTGGGGCATGTGATAAGCGCTTCGTCTATTTCCTCCACTGTTTTCTCTTCTGCCTCTACGCTGTGTGCGCCGTACACTTCAAGATGGAGTTCACTCCTACAGTCGCTTCGAGGGCAGACCAAGATTTCCATCAGCCAGCGCTTCATTCACATTCTCTCCCTGACCTGTTCTGGTTCGACTGTAACAGTTTAAAAACAATTCTGGAAGGTAACATCCGTCCAACCAATCCAAAAGCGTATTTGGCGGACATGTCGCGCCTTCAGTCGCGCCAAGTGCAGGCCGGTGTAGTCTCATGGAGTCCGGACACCCATACCTTCCAATAACAAAAGAAGATGAAGAGGAGATGCTCAAATCGATTGGACGCGAGTCGCTCGAGGAGCTATTCTCTACCATTCCTGAGAAGTTCAGACTGAAGCGTGAGTTGAAGATACCTGATTCACACAGTGAGCTCGAGGTCACACGCCGGATTCAGGAACTGGCTGGCAGGAACCAATCCCGAGAGGATGGACGCATCTTCTTAGGATCCGGAGTCGGACTGCACTACATCCCAGCAGCAGTCCGTGCCATAGTCGGGCGCTCTGAGTTCGTGACAGCATATACAAGTTACCAACCAGAGATAAGTCAAGGAATGCTTCAGACACTCTTTGAGTACCAAAGTCTCATGGCGGAGCTCTTGAGCGTTGATGTCGTTAACAGTAGCATGTACGACATGGCCAGTGCTCTTGCGGAAGCCGCAAGGATGACAGTCCGCATTGGTGCCCGGCGTTCACGCTTCTTGGTGCCCAGTACAATCAATCCAATGCACTTCAGAGTACTGTCTACGTATGCTGAACCAGCTGCTATTGAAGTACAGAAGGTGGAGTACGATCACGCTACCGGACTGATGTCGATAGCCGATCTCAGGTCGAAAGTCGATGACACTGTCGCAGGAGTCTATATTGAGAACCCGAGTTATCTTGGCTTCATAGAAACTCAAGTTGACGAAATCAGTAAGGTTGTACATGATGCAGGTGCATTCCTCGTTGCTGGTGTGGACCTGTTGTCTCTAGGTGTCATGCGTCCCCCGGGCAGCTATGGCGCCGACATAGTCATAGGTGAGGGACAGGAGCTGGGATCGCCCGTGTCCTATGGGGGCCCGCTTCTGGGAGTATTCGGATGCAGAATGGACAGGCGGCTCGTCTATCAGATGCCTGGGCGGCTGGTGGGCATGACAAGGACCACCACAGAGCCCTATGAACGGGGTTTTGTGCTCACTCTGAGTCCGCGCGAACAGCACATCCGAAGGGAGAAGGCAACGAGCAACATATGTTCGAATGAGGCTCTGCTCGCGGTCACTGCCGCCATCTACCTGTCACTTTTGGGTCCTGCTGGCCTGAAGCAGATTGGCGAAGCAATAGCCTACAGGTCAAACTATGCTGCAAAGGAACTCAGTACAATACCTGGAGTACTAGCCCCAGCGATTGGCAGGGCTGTCTGGAAGGAGTTTGTGGTCCGGTTTGAAAAGGGTGTGTCTGTCAAGGCTGTGCATGATGGCCTTCTGGCTCACCATATGCACGGTGGCGTATCACTGACCAAGGAGTTCCCTGCTCTTGGCGAGGCAATGCTGCTCAGCGTGACAGAAGTTCATACCAAGGCCATGATAGATGATCTTGTGAAGACAGTGAGAGAGACTGTGACACGAGGAGGTAGACGCTGATGGTAACGCAAGCGATTGATGATAGCAAGACCCACCAAGCCAAGTGGGATGAGCCATTGATCTTCGAGCGTTCCACCCCCGGAATGGTAGGGCACATGTTGCCATCCGTTGAGGATGGGATAAGGAAGACAGTAGGCTCAATTGAGTCGCTTGTGCCCGAACAGATGCGACGCATACAGCCACCGAAACTACCTGAGATTTCGGAGCTGCAAGTCATACGTCACTTCACACGCTTGTCACAGATGAACTTCGCAGTCAACTTGGGGACTTATCCTCTTGGCAGTTGCACTATGAAATACAACCCAGCGGTTAATGAATGGGCTGCTGCACTGCCAGCGTTTGCATCGTTGCACCCGTTGCAGGATGTGTCAACTGCACAGGGTTCACTGGAGATGATGTGGGAACTCGAGCAGTGGCTGAGTGAGATAACTGGCATGGACTCGGTGACGCTACAGCCCGCAGCAGGAGCCCACGGAGAGCTGACTGGTGTGCTTGTCATGCGGCAGTACCACAAGTGTGTCACAGGAGAGTGTACTCAGCGGAACGAGATGTTGATCCCAGATGCTGCACATGGCACAAACCCCGCATCAGCAGCCATGGCAGGTTATGAAGTGGTTGTGATACCTTCCAACAAGGAAGGGTTTGTTGACACTGATGCGCTCAAGAGCGCAGCCGGTCCTCATACAGCTGGTCTGATGTTGACAAACCCGAACACAATCGGCCTGTTCGAGAAAAACATAGAGGAGATTGGAGGTATAGTACACGACGCGGGCGGCCTGCTGTACTATGACGGTGCGAATTTCAACGCAATTGTGGGTATGGTTCGCCCTGGTGATATGGGGTTCGATGTAGTGCACATGAACCTCCACAAGACTTTCTCAACGCCGCACGGTGGGGGCGGCCCCGGCTCAGGTCCAGTTGGTGTGAAGCAGAATCTTGCTGAGTTTCTGCCGGTCCCTCGGGTCGTGAAGAAAAGGGATGGCAGCTTCGACTTGGACTATGATCTACCTCGGTCCATTGGCAAGGTTCATGGCTTTTATGGCAATTTCGGGATTCTGCTAAGAGCCTATGCGTACATATACGCACTGGGTCGACGGGGGCTCAAGAGAGCGTCTGAAACAGCAGTTCTCAATGCAAACTACTGTGGATATCACGTTAGTCGGATTCCGGGCTTCAGTCTGCCATATTCTCGGGACGATCCACGGATGCATGAGTGTGTTGTTTCAGCGGAGGATCTAAAAGCCAATACGGGCGTGGCGGCGATGAACGTGGCAAAACGTCTTCTCGATTTGGGAGTTCATGCTCCAACTATATACTTCCCGTTAATAGTGCCCGAGGCACTCATGATTGAACCTACAGAGTCCGAGTCAAAACAGGAGCTGGACGCGCTCATCGAAGCAATGCAACGGGTTTCTCGCGAGGCGTTTCAGGATCCTGAGAGGGTCACTAGCGCTCCGCATAGCACCGCTCGACGTCGTCTTGATGAGTACAGAGCTGCCCATCCGAAGACACTCACTCTTTCTTGGAGAATGCACTTGGAGCGGCAAGCCGAAGAAGGCGAAAACTAGGCGAAACTGAGCTCGACCGACGCCCTACCAAAAGCATTAGAGCGTTGCGAGGAGAACAGCGAAACAGCGATGATGATTCAGAAGAGAGTCGGTCGCCACAATATCGTTCTGGACGCTAGGTCTGTCGGAAACGACCTATTGGTGGTGATCTACGGTGGCGATGAATACCACATTGGTGCCGTCGCGGTGGCCTATCCCACAATGAGTCATTACAGAGCAAAAGGTACTGTCAGCCTGAACTCATTGACGCTACCTGGGCACAGTGACTACGTGGTGGCAAATGTCGCAGCCGAGAAGACATGTAAGGCCCTGGGGGTCACCACGGTTGTGACTGTCGGTATTCACATGGAAAACGCATCAAGAGAGGAGATTGAGCAAGCAGTCAAAGCCGCTGACCTAATGGTGGATGAGATGATCGCTCGCCACAAGAAGCTGCCGTGATGTGTGGAGGTGTGTCGGTTGCGAATTGTGTTCAAGTCCTTTGGTCAGCTGCGGAGAGTACTCGGTAGTCAGTCTATTGAGATAGATGTGCCAGAGCAGTCAACGATACGTGATGTCATTGATAGGGTGATAGCCATTGGTGGTGCAAGTGTGAGAAGGCAGGTTATGGAGGGTGAACGAATAAGTGGGAGTATGATAGTGTTGCTCAACAAGAGGGATATTGACACGCTCCAAGGGGCCAACACTATTCTGAACGAAGGCGATGAAGTAGCCATACTCCCACACGTTCAAGGGGGCACATGACCGCGGTTCAGAGATTGGACAATCTTGGGCACATCAGTTCCTTCCCTGAACTGTGACATCGATGATCTTTCCAGTCTTTGCACTTGCTCTAGCCGCCTCTACTATACGAAGGGCTCCGACGCCATCATCAAGACCGACTTTTGGGGCTCCCCCGGTTTCTATGCATTTCAGGAAGTCATTTATGACCTCCTGAACTGGTTCTCCATAGACCTTAATCGTCGCACCTCTCTCAGTCAGTTTGATAGTCCTGCTATCTGCCGACGGCTCTTGGTCCAAGTCTTGCACCTTTATGATTTGACCGAACAGGTCTAGAACCAAAGTGCCCTTAGTCCCTGAGATGTCCATCTCTCTTCTTCTGCCTGCATACTGCCTAGAAAGATGAAAGACGTGCAGAGTACCCATTTCGAGCTTGACGAGCACCGTCGCTGAGTTTATGACACCTCCCTCAGAATCGCATTGTGCATACAGCTTTGCGTGACCACTGCTTATCCTTGCCATTATGTCAAAGTCGTGGACTCCTATGTCCTCGAAGACATCACCGAGCGAGGCAATTCTCGAGGGTTGAACGAAGCCCCTCCTGTCATGTATGATTGTCCGAGGGGTGCCAATGGCCCCGGTCTTTATCAGAGCGATTGCTCTCTCGACCACGGGGTTGTAGATCTCGGAGTGGGACACAATAGTGACTACCTTCTTTGTACGGAGTATGCCAGCAACCCTATTCGCATCCTCGAGCGTGCTGGCCAACGGTTTCTCAATCAGGATCCCCTTGATCCTGTCATAGCTCTTGGCAATCTTCTCCGCAATAGCGGCGTGTGTCGATGTTGGCGTTGATATGACAACCCCATCCAATGGGGTTTCGTCGATCATCGATTCGAAGTCGCTGTACGCCTTCACGCCGTATGTAGCCGCGATTCTCTGTGCTTTCTCGAGGTCGGTGTCTGCCAGAGCGGCCAATGCACGCATATTGCCGAGTATCCTCGCGTGTATCTGTCCCATGTTGCCTACACCGATTATCCCTATCCTTGGAATGGCCATCCTTGAGAACCCCTGTTGTTTCCCCTCTGTCGAGCCCTAGACTCCCTTATAGGTTCCACTCCTGCGCCGTACAACAGACCTGTTTCAAGAAGCTTGATGGTGCGGAGGGAGGGATTTGAACCCTCGATTCGAGCGCTCAAGCAAGAGCTAGGAGCGTACCCCTACGAGACAGGCGCCTCAGGCCTGCGCCTTTGACCTAGCTTGGCAACCTCCGCAGTTTCCTCGCAAATCCTGTGCAAACCAATGATAAGGATTCCTATGGACCGTTCATCAGGGACCATGAGTCAGTCATCAAATCCACTGCAAGAACTTCTGTTAGTCTTGGTGAAATGCTGCTTGAAGACCCGCAACAAGATCTGACTGATTCTGCTGCAGACGACCAGCAAGGCTAAGTACCACATGTGAATTCTCTCTTGTTGGATCTGTCTGGGGCATGATACACCGAAGGCGAAAGACTTTCTGAGAGTGAGCGATGAATTATTAATCAGGTTGGAGTCCGTTTCATCGCTTTCGATTCCATTCATGGCTGCCCATAGATGGGTCTGTTTCGTGTATAGAAACCGTAGGAGGTAATAATGAGCATTGAACAAGTCCGTGTTAGTTCGATTGATTGTACTTGCTGTTGGTCTGATTGGTGCTGCCTATGTATACTTGAGTTTCATCATTCGATGGCTGCCGTATGCCGATGAGGTGCCGTTCTGGTACATGACCTCGAATGGTGACATGAACTTTCTCTTTGCAACAGGGATTGTCTGGATGTTACTTGCGCTCGTGGCATGGCCATTGACATCGCCAAGTGATCCTAAGGGCGCAGCATTGGCCCTACTGGGTTATTCTCTGATGGCAGTGGGGTATGGCTTTGTTGCACCTACGAGGAGTGGGTTTTCCGGTTACTACGGCCTCAACCCGCTGCTGGGATACCTAGTGATCGCCGTGGGCGCAGTGGTCTTGATACTCGCGTATGTGCTAGTTCGCAGGACGAAAGCTCCTAGAAGCGCCGCGACCACTCCTTAGAGAGTTCTCGGCGTCTGCATGTCACATCGCGGACTGACTCAGGGCTCGTCTTCGAAGTCAAGCGCTTCAGTTCGCCAGTTGGGGAGCGTAGTGGGTACGCCAAACTGAATCGAAAGCAGGGGATTGGGAGGACGACGGTCG
>PRDI01000057.1 GCA_003345595.1 Candidatus Thorarchaeota archaeon
TATGGTGGGATCTTGTGGCGCCCGTAGGTCCGATGGAAGATAAGAAATTCCTCGGCGCCATTCTAGCGTTCGCCCAGTCCATTCAGGGAGGCGAGGGACTGCAGGGCCTCACTCGGAGCGGAGGCCTACCAGATATGGTCGGCCTCATCACGACAGCCGTTGTCATAGTTGTCGTAATCTGCGTAAGCGGCCTGAAGGTTAGTATTCCCGTCTCATATGCAAAGTACAGAGGCTTCCGCGGCACCTTTCCAATAAAATTTCTATACGTCTCAAACATCCCCGTCATATTTGCAGCAGCCCTCTTCGGAAACGTCTACTTCGTAACCCAACTCATCTGGCAGCGGTACAACTCGACCAACGCAAACTTCTGGCTTAACCTTCTCGGAACCTTCAGCTCAAGTCAGAATAGCCTCAACCCCATAGGAGGTCTGGTCTATTACCTTTCGCCGCCCAGAAACCTTGCTGGTCTTGTCGAGAATCCTCTAAGGGCAGGACTCTACGCCCTCCTCTTGGTAATAGTTTGCGTCTTCTTCTCAGTGACATGGGTCGAGGTCGGCGGAATGGATGCAAAGTCTGTCGCACAGCAACTTCTCGAGTCGGGAATGCAGATCGAAGGCTTCAGAAGATCGAGTGCACCAATCCAGCAGCTCCTTTCACGCTACATCCCCACTGTGACGGTGCTAGGAGGCATCACTGTGGCCGTCATAGCTGCCTTTGCAGATTTCTTGGGAGCCTTCGGCTCAGGCACCGGAATTCTGCTGACCGTGGGCATCATAGAACAATACTACGAACTCCTCGTCAAAGAAAGGGTGAGTGAGATGTTTCCGGCAGTGAGAGCCTTCCTCGGCGAGTGAGAAGAAAGTGGGGCCGACAATAATCCTTGCAGGCGCACCTGGCGTCGGCAAGACCTCAATTATAAGTGAACTTGCAAGGATCGCAAAGAAGGAAGGGAGAACCATCAGAGTCATAAACTTCGGCACGACCATGAAGGGGCTTCTAGAATCCGCTGAGGAGATGATCCACCGGGACCAGATAAGAAAGGAGAATCTCAATCTTCAGCGAAGGATCCAGTCAGAGGCCGCAAGGGAGATCTCGAAAACGAAGAACGAGGATATTCTGGTTGTTGATACTCATCTGTTCATTAGGACAGCGGCAGGAGCCTTTCCCGCACTGCCAGAGACGGTGCTGAAGGAGCTGGAACCCTCAGTCCTAGTCTTGGTCGAGGCCAATCCCGAGGATATAGCCAAGAGAAGGAGTGGGAATGGGAACAGACATCGAGATCAGCAGACACTTGATGATGTAAGATTCGATCTTGAATGGAGCAGGAAGACCGCAGCAGCCTGCGCTGTAATCTCAGGAGCCCCGGTTTCAATAGTTAGGAATGAGGAGGGGCGTCAAATTGAGGCTGCCCAACGGATACTTCAGATTGTCAAAGAAGGAGGACTTTAGGTTGTTCGAGGATATTTGGACTTGGCTTATGAATTCGCTTCAACCCTACGCTGAGATGCCTTACTCAACAATATTCGTAATTGCGGTAGCCTTCGCCCTCTCACTTACAACGAACTTGGCAAATCGCTTTCTAGTTGATGTTGATAAGATGAAGTCTGTAATGGGCGAGGTCAACGCGTGGAGAAAGGAATTCGACCAAGCCCGAAAGACCGATAATAAACAATTGATGGCCAAGGCTATGAAGAGGCAGAAGGCAATAATGCAGCTTCAAAGTAAGGCGATGTGGGACCGAATGAAGGTCAGCTTCACATATCTTGGCCCCTTCTGGATAATCTTCTATGTGTTAAGTGGCTTCTTCAAGACCCAGACAGTCGCCCTTTCCCCATTCACGGTCCCCCTTCTCCTTGGTAACGACATGCTTTTCACCGCTTGGTACATAGCCTGTTCATTAGCATTCAGCCTGCCACTCTCACGAGCACTAGGCGTCAACCCCGAGATGGGATGATCCCCTCCCCCCAAACATAATTCCAGACGAGCTTGGTGGGACTGATGGGTATCGTCATCACTGTAGGCGGGCTTCACGGAACGGGGAAATCAACGTACGCAAGAATATTGTCTGAAGACCTAGAACTCAGACACATGTCGGCTGGGGAAATCTTCCGGACAATGGCTCATGCTAGGAATATGAGTGTTGAAGAGTTAAACAAGGTAGCCGAAGTAGATCCGGCTATAGACAGGGAGATAGATGAGAAGATGAGGAGCGAAGCTGCCATAGGAAAAGTAGTTCTGGATGGACAACTCACAGCTTGGATGGCTGGTGATAAAGCTGACCTTAAGATACTTCTCATCGCTCCTAAAGAGGTCAGGATTAACAGACTCGCCGCAAGGGACGGACTCAACCTCAAGGAGACTGAGGACAAGACTCTTGGCAGGGAGGAGGTTGAGAGAGAACGCTACAAAATATACTACGGAATAGACGTGTCAGACCCCTCGATATACGACCTGATAGTTGACACAAACCTCTACCCCCTTGAGGAGATGGCGAAAATTCTTAAGAAGATAGTCAAAGACTACATTGGCGAGATAACAAAGAAAGGAAAGAGACTCAATGTCCCCGCTTGAGATAGGTTCAATCTGCATCAAGACCTTCGGCCGTGAAAAAGGCAAACGGTGCATAATAGTAGACCTGATAGACAAGAACTTCGTCTTGGTCACAGGCCCCCCCACCGCAACAGGCGTCAAGAGAAGAAGAGCAAACATCAGACACCTCGAGCAGACGACAGACAAGATCAACATTAAGAAAGGCTCCACTGACGAAGAAGTAGCGCAGTTTCTTGAGAAGAGCAAGATCCAAACATCAAAACCTAAATCCGAAGCCAAACGCAAACATACCCAGGGAGAAGGCAAAGAGCCAAAGAATACTGTTTAATTCTCACCCCCACTATCCATGGACTGAAGTTCCATGGATGATAATTCACCAATCTGGGAAACGAAGAGGCAACTGAAGATCCTCGCCCAGGCAGAAACGAATCCGCAATACGGAAGGAGGCCTGCCGAGAGATCAATTGAAGAACATCTCCGGCTTGGAACAATAAACCTAGACAAACCGCCAAACCCGTCAAGTCATGAGGTCGTAGCTTGGGTCAAGCGAATCCTTGGAGTCTCGCACGCCGGCCATGGTGGAACCCTAGAGGCTGAGAAGCCGGGGAGACCCGATGGTTACGGGCGTACTCCCCATCACGCTTGAGGATGCAACAAAGGCCATACAAGTATTCCTCTTATCAGGAAAAGAGTACGTCTGCCTAATGCACCTCCACGGCGACATCCCTGAAGAGACTATCAAGTCTGCGCTTCATGAGTTCACGGGTGAGATCTACCAGAAGCCACCTGTGAGAGCCTCGGTGAAGAGAGAGACCAGAAGGAGGACAATATACAAGATAGACCTCCTAGAGATTGACGGCAGAAGGGTTCTCTTCAGAGTTGCCTGCCAAGCTGGAACATACATCAGGAAGCTATGCTCAGATATGGGAGAGGCCCTGGGCTGTGGAGCCCATATGAACGAGCTGCGAAGAACAAGAGCAGGGCCATTCAACGAGGACGATAACAGCTATACTCTCCACGAGCTTCAAGAGGCCAAGAGAGTCTACGATGAGGAAGGCCGCGAAGAGCAGTTAAGACTGGTAATCCAGCCGGTTGAAGGAGCCTTCAAGTACCTATCGAAGATCTATATTCGAGACTCCGCAGTCGATGCCATCTGTCATGGCGCCGAACTTGCCATCCCTGGAATAGTCAAGTTAGAGACAGGAATCAAACCAGAGAGTCTGGTGGGCATATTCACGCTTAAAGACGAGGTTGTAGCCCTCGCAGAAGCTCAGCAGTCCACAGAGAGTATTCTGGCTGCTGAGAAAGGCATCGCGGCGAAAACCAAGAGAGTCATAATGAGAAGTGGAACATACTCTAGAGAATGGAGAAGCAGACAGAAACCCAACTAATGGCTCTGACAGAGGGATTTGAGGGCGACTGCAAGCCAACGAAGAATTGCTCGAACAGACCTCAGACAATCGCTTTTGTACGTCTGACCGATGAGGACGGTCCATAGACTCTCACCCCATCTATGCTAGCCAAAGCAACTCCTTCATCATCACACTCGAGAATTTGAGGGAAGAAATATGCTGACTCTTGACGTTGGATGCGGCGAGAACAAGCGTGGCGACATTGGGACGGACGTAAAGCTAACGCCATGCGTTGATGTAGTAAGCAACACATACCATCTGCCTTTCAAAGCCGATACGTTTGACAGCATACACCTACTTGAGGTTCTTGAACACCTTGAAAATCCCTCAGATGCGTTGAGAGAGATCAATAGAGTTCTCAAGCAAGATGGCATCCTCCACTGCTCTATCCCTAACGTCTATTGGTGTGGCAGAATACTTAGAGTCCTTCTCCACAAACCTATTGACGAGTGCTACACTTCTCACGAACACATCAATTCATGGACTATCTACGAGACAAGACACTTACTCGGTTACAATGGATTTAGACTTCAAGATTACAGCTACGCTAACTCAGGATCTTACAGGGGGGTAGGTCGACTTTTCGACATTCTCGGATTGAATAAGATCTTCAAGGCTCTAACGAATCACCAGCTATTCTTCTCGGCTAAGAAAATGAGTCATGAAATGTTCTGATCGAATTATGTGGAGCGCATATTCCTGAACAGACCATAAATAGAGAAATAAGGAGAGCAGAGGGATCCGGACAAGGCAATTTTCCGCGATGAGAAACAACTTTAAACTAAGCTCATAGACCACGATACTTCAGCCGGGATTCCCGAGCCTGGTACGGGGCAGTTTCGATTAGAAGCCTATGCCTGGAAACGGTCTTGAAAGCCTGTGGTCCTCACGGGCCTCGTGGGTTCAAATCCCACTCCCGGCGCCAAGATTTAATTCAGCAATACAGGATATTGCAGAATCTCTGATGATCGATGGTTTGAATAATGCCCGTGGGAGTCTCCACTGCAGGAATTCTCTCCGTGATCAGAGTCCAACCCCTGCTCTTGATACGCCATCCTCTTGAACTGTTACATCAATGATGTTGGAAGCCTCCTCCTCGCAGATGTTGTAGTGGGTGACTAAGATCATCTGTGATAGTTGCCTCGAAGCCTCCCCTATCTGACTTGCCAGTTGCGGCAAGTTATCGGAATCAACACCGTAGGTTGGCTCATCAAGGATCAAGAGAGAGTGGAAGCCAAGTGAATCCAGCAAGGCTAGACGGACCGAGAGAGCCAACAGAGTCTGGTGACCTCCACCAACCCGATTAGCTGGAACAGCCTCGGTTAATCCTATTGGCTCAACCCACACAGTGTATTCTTCTGGGTCTATTTTGATCGCAGCGTATACATGTTGGTCCGTCATCGTCTTATAATATTCCAATGCCTTAAACTCAACGCGCTTCAGGAATTCTTTTCTCCTTGCTTCTACCGCTTGATCAAAAGCAACTGAGAGGTTGCGTGCAAGATTCGCTCTGTCGATTCGTCGCCTAAGTCTGGTGAGCAACTCTTGCGATCTCTTCAGTTCTTCGTCAAGACTTTTTATTCGCTTGGTCTTCTCGGCTAATGTCGCTAGCTTATTCTGGAGCTCTATTTTCTTGTTGGCAAGTTCTTCAGGCTGTACCGGAAGTTTCTGAGCCACCTTGACTT
>PRDI01000058.1 GCA_003345595.1 Candidatus Thorarchaeota archaeon
GACAACGATTAGGCTCTCAGGCTCGAAGTTGATGACAATGCCACGTTCAGGGTAGTTGACCTTCTTGCACCTAGGGCATATAGCACGATTGACCTTGCCTGTCTTCAAGGACTTTGCCAGGTCGCCGTCCTCAAACATGTCCACATGCTCGATTATCTCGGTCTCGAAGACATTCTCACACTTGGCGCATTTGGTTTCGATTGAGCTCTTGCCAGGCATGTTGCTAATCAGGACCTCTCAGTGACCCTCTGTTTTGCCACTTAAGACTTGTGACCCCATCACATCTCTGATTGGATTCTTCACGTTTCAAGTCGTGTCTTGCGGGCCGGCGCTCTCTTCATGTCCAAGAGATTCTTCGGGTCTTCTCTCGCTTCTCCGTTTGAAAAGTATGCCAGTGATGATTGCAGTGAGTGCGATTGAGGCGATCACAATGGGCGCACCTTCGAACAAGCCGCCAGTGACATAGCCCAGGAAAGCCCCTGCGAGGGTGACAGTGAGCTTCCCGATGAAATAGCTGACTATGAACTTGAGAGGGTTGTATCTCGTGAGACCGACATATACTATGAGTGGATCGTCTGGTATTGGTGACGCCGCTGCTATGAAGAGGGCTAGCGCACCCCACTTCTCAACTCTTGCTTTCTCTTGGTCCAGCGACCTGAGGTGTTCGTCAGACATTGCCATTCTTGAAGAGCGGACCACTCCATAGTGAATCGCTTTAGCGAGTGTCGCAGATATTGCGACCACGAAACCGATCGGCACCCAATACATCGTTGGAACCAGTAGAGCTGCAAGCCCTGCAAGGACCATGTTGCTTGGGCTGAGAAACGGAATCATGTTTATGACGAAGCAGGCCAACAGCAAACCGGGATATCCCTGCTGGATCAGGTCTTGCAGAATAAGGAACAAATCTTGCAGTTTGCATCACCCCTTGGCCATTCTTGAAACAAGACGTGTGCGTTTCAGACCCTTTGCATGAACCGCTGCGCCCTTGATTCCTGTTTTCCGGTGCGGTGCAGGGTTTCTGGTTGAGTATGTCTACCGCTAGGTGTGAACATGAATCGACAGCTAGGGCTGGTATCTGTTGGACATATTACTCCACCGGATATGGAAATGACACAGTCGATTTCTGAGGAGCAATAGGTCTACACCAGGGTCAAGACAGGGTCCCATAAGTGTAAATATGCACCAGATGGCACTTTCACCGGAAGCGCATGAGTCATTCGACAGGCGTATTCGCCACAGCTATCGAGCCTCCGAGCCGCGAGTGAAGGATGCTAGGGAGTGAACGGATCACGCAGGATAATCCGGCTGATGGACTCTGAATCAGCGAAGACTGACATTGCTGTTATCGGAGTCTTAGCTCTAGTGACCATATGTGCTGTGCTCATTGGGAATGCGCAGGATTGGCAGTCCTGGTTCCCGGTCTATTGGCGATACTCGCCCAATGCATACAGGCTCTGGGAGCAATTCACACTCTATCTGAGTGGTGTACTCAGTTCCAACATTGTCAACATAATGGCACTCACGTTTTTCGGATTCATGGTTCTGACATATTTGACCATAAGGCCGATGAACGATATGCCCTTGTTCATGATGTGGATGTTGTACATGGCCTTCTGGGGCTACGTAATGAATGGCCCAATGTATCTGCTTCTATGCGCTTTGGCGCGATACTATACCCGTAGGTGGGCACCAGCACTGTTGATTCCACTTGTGTTGATCAAAGAAGTATCTGTCTGGCTTGGTCTAGGGTACTTGGTACTACACCACAGGTGGAAGAGCGGGACAATCTTCTTCGTGCTTTCTGTGATTGTCTACGGATTCTTGCGGTTTGTAGTAATAGGCAACGTGCCGGACTACAGTCAAGTGGATCCTTCTTCTGCTCCGCTTTTTACCCCAATCTGGATGTTTACGATGTTGCTTTCAAGTTGGTCCGTAATCGTTGTCATTCTACTCTTGCTACCGGTGATTGTTTTGGTGGTACTTAGTGCGTGGCGGTCACCTGATTGGAGGCTGTGGGCATGGATGACTGGACCTAACGTACTCTTTGCATTGTTCTACGAACCGCAACTCTGGTTGCCGATAGTGATGATGCAACAACCTTTGGTGCAGAGTCCGAAGACGAGAATCTCGGAGAATGTGAAACAGGGCCCGGCTCGCGGTGCACACTGAAGAAACAAGACATATTCCCTAGAGCGGCGAGTATGAAACCTACAGGAAACTTGTCGCAAGCGTTCAGGTCAAAGATCGCTCGTCTTGCTCGAAATGTGCCTGCAACTTCAACGTGTCACGCACACTGGAATCATCTCACGCAGGGACGGGTTCGATGACTACGTTCTTCACGCCTTCCAGTTCCCTGAGCAAGCGCCTCAGCTCGTCCATTCCGACTGTCAGCTGTTTCGGCGAGAAGTAGCATTCATAGAAGCACTTCGTACCTCTGAGACACACTCCGGTCGAGAAAAGCAGGTCGACCAATCCTGACTTCTTGAATATCCCTGATAGCATTGTGAGGAAGTTGTTCGTGAGCTTGCCAATCTCGAGCGACAAAAAACTCACCTCGTCAGTGTCCAGAGGGAAGACCTTGATCAGTCGGTCCTTGTGTACCAGGACCATGAGTCCCTTCTTGGTTCCCATAGCGGTCTTGAATGCCTTCGGAAATCTCACACTGTCGCTGTCGTCGAATACCAAAACGCGGCCTGCCGTCGCTCCTTCGTAGCTAGTTGGCATGTTGACTTCCCCTTGACTGAATGCACGGAGTCTGTTAGAGCTAGGCATCATGAAAGTCCAATATATGTATTCCTCTTGTGATTATCCCAAAACCGGTCTTTGGATGGCAAAGAAGGCCCAGATGTGGAAAGGGACACGGAAACGACGGTTGGAAGTCAAACCCCAACCTTGGTCGTACATGTGGATGTATGTTGGCTGCATACGATGCGGTGCTCTTTTTGAGGAATCCTGCAAGACGTATGTGTGAGAGCGTGAGCATCGTGTCATCGGGAACTGGTGAACCAAGTGATATCCCGCGAAACGTTGCTGACCTGCGAACACAGTTCGTGTGCGAGTATCGTCTTCACCTGATGCAGGTCCTTGGTGACATACCCCATCCCCGGGCTAGAACAGGTACGAAACTCCATGAGACGCGGACACTCAGGGCAACGCGAAGGGGCTCGCTTCACAAGACGGGACTAGGTTTTGTTGTTCTCTTGGTAGTATCTGCCATACTGCTATGCCTCATCGGGTGGTCAGTTTGGATTCGACATTGACTCCTGTGTTGGCATTCGTGATTGTCGCAGGCATTACGTTCTTAATCTACCGAAGCGTCCACACGTCATTGCAGTTCTTACGAGGACTTCTCCGCGGATCCGTGTCCGCTCCCTGGGATTTGTACACGTTTCTGACATCTGCGCCGTCAGGACTCAGGGAGAATCAACGCTATCTCTTCACGGAACAATGGGTCAATTCAAGACGGTATTCCTTCTGTGGAAGGTTTGACTATGCAGTTATGCAGTATAGGGAAGTCAGGACTCTCGACGCAGTGATTGAGAGGAAGTTTCCTGTAGGACCATTGCCGACCAGAGCCACACCGGAAGACACCTTTCAAGCTGGTCTCTATTCTCTTGCCTTGATGGACTCTGGCGTGTCCTGCAAGTCCGCCAGACTCCTAATCATTTATTGCAGTCAGCGCAATGCATCTCGTTGTGGGAGAAGCAAGGCTCCTGATTGCCTGAGCTGCACGAAGCCTCGGGTCTTTCTGAAACGGTTCAAGCCCGATGAAATCACTCAAACGCTCCAAAGATTGGATGAGGTCTGGAATGGGGTACGTTCTCCGCGGCCTTATCCGGGGCGCAGCAAATGCTCCGGCTGCCCCTTTGGGGAATCGGGTCAATGCAAGTACTCGATATCTCAGCAAAAGACACATCTTGGATTGCGTTTCCATTTGTTTCATGCATGAGCTGCGGGATTTCCTGTTACGGATTTTGGACGCGAAAAGACTCCTGAAGAGGGTGTACTACTCAACCAAGAACAGAGGTACAAGGGATGATGCCAAACAGCTTGTTGTCGCGATGATATCTGTGGAGAAGACTATCAACGAGCTGATTGAGGTACGCAGCAAGCACAAGATGGCTGACAAGATTCTGAGTGATCGCAAGGCAGAGCTGTCTCTCAGGATGTGGTCGACTGGCTTGCCCAAGCGAGTCAAGGACTACATGGAGAAAGCGAACAAGCTGGAACCCGAACACCTGCACCAGTACCAAGAGTCGCTTCTTGCGTATACTGACGGCGTCGCAAGAGAGCTCACGAGCTGGCTCCTAGACATTGAGACCTTAAGCGATCTGCCACACCCACCTCGCGAATAGCGAGTCGACTGATTACCACCGCAGTATCGCCGCAATTCCTCCAAAGCCCTTCAGCTGTGAACCAGACTCGGTCTGACTGGAAAACACCATCAGCTCGGTTCCAAAGTTAGATACCTCTTGGAGGAGTTCATCACTCAAGTCTGGACTATCCTCAGTTATCATCAAGCTCTGTACTCGTCCAGCTTTCAGAGCTTCCATGACTTCCCTTCTCCCATAGGTCACCGCCGAGGAGCCCTTCATAAGATTCTCAAGGAATGCATCCCATGCCTGCCTCTCAGCATAGATCTCGGTTTCTTTGAGTATCCTAGAAGCTTCTTTCATGGCTTCGTAGAGGCCGATCTCATCAACTTGGCTGACCGGGATTATTGTTTCTGCAACTTTCAGTCTCAGTCGATAGTCGAGATCACCTTTCTCCAAGAACTCCTGTGCCCTGATAGTGTTCCCTCCAAGGACTATCGCGTCAACGTTTTGAATATTGGGGAGCAAGAGCTCACCCAGCATCCTACCCACGTGCTTGAAGAAGTCGAGCATAAGCCCGTCTCTGATATGCTCGTACCTCCTTGCACTCTGGCCGCCTGCTCTCGTCTTCCCGATTATGTAGTAGTCCTCATCTCGGACAAGCTCCATATGCTTGCCGCGAAGATATCCGATCGTGACCTTTCCACCCTCAATCAGCACAATAACAATGAGGCTCTTTGGCTGAGTCATGCCTTCAAGTTCTTCGACTGCAAACTCTCGACCACAGATGTAGACGAACTGTGTGATGGGCGCAGGAGGTACTAGGATTTCCCTGATCTCTTTGTTGGTTCCTCCACCCTCCCCTTCTTGGATTCCGTAGAAGAACGCAATTCCGTTCTCAGGGACTGATTTCATCTTTGTGAGTTCGCTCAGGATCGCTGTCAGGTTGTCTGCAACATTCCTTCTGTTGACTCTGCTTTTGATGTTCTCGCATCCGGCGAGCTCTGCCCTCACGAAGCCGATGACGTCTGCCAAGGCCTTGTTGGGAGGAACTGTCAGGGTGGTGAATGAGCTCTGTCTTCCCTTGAAGGCCTTGAGTTCAGCTATTTTCCGCTTCAGCTGGTATCGGTCGAGCATGAATAGATGTCCACATCCCTGCCTTCTCGGATTGTGGAACCACGAAGAACGAGGAAACACGCCCGAGTGCTGGCGGAGAGGTCCTCGGTACTGTCTATTTTAACGTTATGCAACAACAAGTCCATCGGCCAATCCAGCGCCATTGCCCGGAGGGCTCAGAATGAGAGCAGTCCACGTAGGATTCCCACTATGCGAATGGCAGCTCAGTCGATGAGAAGATTAAAAAAGGAGTCATTGGATGGGCCTACTCAAGGGTGCGAAAGGAATGTGGCCACGCCAATTTACACTGGCCTCGTAGGCTTCCCATGTTTAGTTGAGGTCAGTTTCAGCGCGGCTATTTCTCCAATGCAATCATCCCGAATTCTGGAGGCCTTGGTGCAGTCATGAGTGAACAGTTGACAGACGGAGAGCGGCTCGTATTGGCCGAACTCGTCCGGCATGACCAACGCGTTTTGGCACGAAACCTGGCTCAGGATCTGATGGACAGTGAACAGCGCGTAGTTTCGGTGCTAAACTCCCTAGTTCAGCGAGGACTGGTTTCACTTGACACTCTTGAGTCGGAGCTTCTCTCTCTGACAGAAGAGGGTCATCGCTATGAAGTGGAAGGCCTTCCAGAAGTGCGTCTCTTCATGGCTGTCAAGAGCTCAGGAAATAGGATGGGTCTGGACGCGGCTGTTTCAGCGGCCGGTCTGTCGCAGGCCTCGAAAGGCATAGCTGTGAACTGGTCCCGGAAGAATGGTTGGTTGGACGTCATCAAGATTGATGGCGAAACCGTGATTGAAGCACGCGTTGAGAAGCCAGTCTCACAGGTCACTGAGGTATTAGCTATGCTTGAGAAGGGTGTTTCTCAGATACCAGACAGGCTCGCAGAGGGACTTAGACAGGCCATAGAGAGAACTCTTGTGAAGCGTGAAGTGGTCAAGACTTACGCCGCAGAACTGCGAATGGAGAAGAAGCAAGTGATTCAGGGTCTGTTAGCGAAGGGTCATGAGGGTATCACTGACATTACACCCGAGATACTGACCACAGGCGCTTGGAAGGGTAAGTCCTTCAGGGCGTTCAATGTTGAACTAGAACCGGCGCGCACGAACTATGGCCGGAAACACCCCTATGCCGAGTTCGTGGATTGGCTCAAGGAGATCCTTGTAGGGCTCGGATTCGCAGAGTGGTCGGGACCCTATGTAGAGACTGAGTTCTGGAACAATGATGCGCTGTTCGTCCCCCAGGACCATGTTGCTAGAGAGGTACAGGATCAGTTCAGAGTAACGAAACCCTATGACCATGGTACAATCCCCGATGCCAAATACTACGCGCAAGTCAAAGCGGTCCACGAAAACGGCGGTGGCACTGGCTCGAAGGGCTGGCAATGGCCATTCAGCAAAGAGATCTCGTCAAGGCTTTGCCTCCGGGCTCATACCACACCAGTCTCGGTGAGGTATCTTAGCGAACACAAGGAACCCCCTCAGAAGATGTTCATCATCGACAGGAACTTCAGAGCAGAATCTCTCGATGCGAGGCATGGCCAGGAATTCGATCAGTGTGAGGGCATCATACTAGACAGGAATCTTACACTCAGAGACCTCTTGGGTTACTTGAGCGAGATTTGTAGGAGGGTTGGCGTGAAGAAGATCAAGTTCAAACCCGGCCAGTTCCCATTCACCGAACCGAGTGTTGAAACTTTCGCCAAACACGAAACACTTGGATGGATAGAAGTGGCTCCAGGCGGCATCTTCAGGCCAGAGGTGACATATCCTCTGGATATCAGGGACACGGTGCTTGCCTGGGGGATTGGAGCAATGAGACTGTACATGGCCTCACTAGAGATATCGGATATCAGAGATATTCTCTCGAGAAACCTGACATGGATACGTGGAAAGTACTTTGTGAGATGAGCGCAATGATAGTACAATGTAGGATAGACGATCTCTCACTGCTCATTGGGAAAGCACTTACTCTCAAAGAAATCGAGGAAACCCTGTTCCTTCTGAAGGCAGAAATCGAGAGTGTCCAGGGTAACAGGATTGAGATAGAGGTCAACCCTGACAGGCAAGACATGTTGTCGTCAGAGGGTATCGCACGAGCGATTCGAGCCTTCTTGGGAATTGAACTGGGTCTGAAGAGCTACCACGTGAAGAAGTCTCCATGCGAAGTGATTGTAAGGCCGGGTCTCGAAAGGATTAGGCCTTTCATATCTTGCGGCATAGCGAAAGGTGTGGAAACCAGCGACGAGCTGATCAAGGACTACATGCATTTGCAGGAGCTGCTGACGACCACACACGGTAGGAACAGAAAGAAGGCAAGCATCGGTCTCTATGTCTTCGACGACATAGAATTTCCAATCACATATCAGGTCGAGAAGCCGGACTCAATCAAATTCGCACCTCTTGGTCATGACAGTCCTATGGATGGTTGGACCATTGTTCGTACCCACGAGAAGGGCGTCGTATATGGCCCAATCATATCTGGCTTCAAGAAGTGGCCTCTTCTGATTGACGCTGTAGGGAAGGTGCTGAGTCTTCCTCCCGTCATCAACAGCAACGATCTTGGCCGTTTGACGACCAGTACTCGAAACATCTTCGTAGAGGTGACAGGCACACAGAGATCCTGCGTCGACCAAGCACTGAACATAATGATTGCATCACTCGCAGACAGGGGCGGCAAGATTGAGTCTGTCAGGGTACTATATCCTGACGGAACCGAAGTCAACACACCGGATTTGTTTCCGGGTAAGATGCCAGTTACTACAGAGGGCGTCGTCAAGCTCACGGGTCTGACACTGAGCGATCAGCAAGTGGTCGACTGTCTTAGAAGGATGGGTTATGGGGCGAGAATCGTGTCGAGCGGAAGGGTAACTGCAGAGATTCCAGCATATCGGATTGATATCCTTCATACTGTTGACTTAATAGAGGACGTCGCCATAGGCTATGGATTCGACAGAATTGAGCCTACGATGCCAGTGACGACGACTGTGGGTCGTCTCCTTCCCACAACACGCCTGAAGAACAAGGTGCGCGATCTGATGGTCGGCGCCGGCTACCAAGAGATAATGTCGTATGTGATGAGTTCCCCTGACATCATGAGCACGAAAATGATGCGGGATCTACCCCTAGTAACAACCGGTAACCCAAAGAGCTTGGACTTCTCCATTCTCAGGAACTCTCTGCTTCCGGCATTGATGGACTTCATTTCGAGAAACCAGCATGCTGACTACCCTCAAAGAGTATTCGAGGTTGGTGACATTGTGATCCCTGATGGTGACGCGGAAACAAGAACGCTCCAAAGGGCTTCCGTGTGTGGGCTCATCGCCGATGCTCGCGTCAACTTGACGGAGATCATGACGCAGCTCGGCTTCATTCTCAGAAACATGGGTTTCGAAAACAGGTTCCGGTTTGCGCTGCTCATGAATCCGACCTACGTAGAGGGAAGGTCAGCTACAATCCTGATTGACGACAAGCCTGTGGGAACACTAGGCGAGCTTTCGCCTGAGGTAATCACTCGATTTGGGATGGCAGTCCCGGTTGTAGCTTTCGAGTTTTTCTTGGTCACATAGGATCCGGAGTGGTCACTTCGAACCCGGGCAGTCCTCTGAGTCTGGCATGGCAGTCAATGGCGGCTCATAACTGGGTCCGAAGCAGTCTTACCTCAAGGTGTCTGCTGATGGGCTCTCTCAAAATGGCCGAGGCTCATGTCTCATTCTTGGCTTAGGCAAAGCAGACGATATCGAGCAGCCTTTAGATGACAATTCGATAGGACCACTCACCGCAGAAAAGATATAAGAAGCCACAAAGGACTCCTTGGTGCATTAGACCCGGCAATCGACCTAGGGGTAGCTATCGAATGAGTAGACGACAGACGCTAAGTGAGACGCCCGCAGGGAGTTCACCAGACGCAGACCGCTTCGATGGCTACAAGTTCAGAATTGTCCTGCTAGGTGAAGCAGCCGTTGGCAAGACTTCGTTGCTCCGAAGGTACACTGAGAACTCCTTTGACGAGGAGTACAAGCAGACCTTGGGTACGACCTTCTCCACGAAGGACGTGACCGTATCTGACAGTTCTGGACAGGCTCGGCAGGTACGACTTGTGATCTGGGACATGGGTGGTCAGCAAACTTACCGAGAGCTCAGAAGACAGTATATGAAGGGTGCTTCGGGCGCAATCATTGTGTATGATGTGACACGTCCTGGAACTTTCATGGCCATGAATACCTGGTTTGAGTCTTTTCGCGAGGTGGCCACGTCTGCTCCCGTTATCATATGTGCGAACAAGGTGGACCTAGAAGGGAAGAGATTGGTCCCAGTTGCTCCGGGATACATGCTGCGGGACTGGTTCCAAGCTGAGTACTTCGAAACATCAGCCAAGACAGGTTCTTCAGTCAATGATGTCTTCACTCATATGGCCGAGATTGTACTGAACAAGGCCATTGCGGAGCGCACACCGCAAATGTGATTTCCTCATGCTCATCCACTTAGGACAGAGGCTTCACTATGTTGGTACGCGACTTCATGACATCTCTCATAGTTACTGCTGATGCTACTACGCCTGTCTTGCAGGCTGCCAAGCTTATGGCCGTTGAAGATGTTGGAAGCCTCATTGTGACAACCGGTGATGTTCTTGTGGGTCTCGTGACTCAGAAGGACATAATCGCTGCACAGCTCCTGTCTGAGGAACTCTACCATAGTCTGTCCTTGCAGGACATAATGAGTAGTCCGGTTGTGACGGTAAGTCCAGACGCCGATCTCGGTCAGGTCATCACGCTGATGCACCAGACAGGCAAGAGACACATTCCGGTGATAGATGACGACACTATCATTGGAATAGTGACGTCCACAGATATCCTGCGTGTATTGGCCACGATGAAGCTGATTGCAGACGGGGCGCCAGAAGTCTAGGCCGGTTGGTATCTTGCTATCTCCGCCTTAATCTCCTGTTTCAGTTTCAGAATGTCTTTGGCTTGCAGCTCGTTGCGCTTTGGATATGTCGCGACCATGCCACTCCAGCGATCAATCTTGACCATGATTGGGTCACTTGGCAGCATCTTCATCACGGAACTCTTCGCGTCAGCCAATGCCTCGATGACGTCTCCCGCAAGACATCCCATCTTGAGGGAACCTATGATACCTTGGAGAATCTCTGCGACCTGCATTGCCTTGTCCGCTGGGACCCTTGCCGCCGGTCCAACAGAGGGCGCGGCGACAACTGACTCACTGACAGACGCAGGTGCCGCAATCTGGATGCCCTGAATCGACTGAGAAATCTCTTGTCTCAGGGTTTCGATTGCCTCTGTCAAAGAAGCCTCAATTCTCTGAATCTCAGCCTTCAGCACTCTCACTCCTTCGTCGGTTGATCCGCCAGCAGAGGTCCCGCGAGGCTGCTTGCCAATTGCCTCAAGTATCTCCCCCTTTGCGAGTTTAATCTCGGACTTAATCTCAGTGACGGCTGTCAGAATTGTGATCATCCTCTCGAGTGTCTTTCCCAATGATGCGATGCTTGACTCAATCTGTGATAGGCGATTTAGAAACTGTTCAGCCATCTTTGCTCACCACTTGGTCTAGGACCACCTAGCGACAGCTCAAAGAAAAGCCTTTGTCCGACAGCTTGCGATATACGGCACAGATATATCTTTAGGGTTTTGCTAGAAGCGTTAAATGGCATCCGGCACCCTCAGGTGCAACTGCGAACGCAAGGAAGTGACCTGTTTGTCCTCTGAGCCCGTTTCCCATATGTTCAAGCTCGTAGCCCTTGGCGACGGAGCCGTGGGAAAGACAAGCTGTATCAAGAGATACACAGAGGACAGCTTCAGCGAGAAGTACATTATGACCATTGGGACTACTTTCGCTTTGAAGACCGTCGAGGTGACAAGTCCAACCGGCTCGAAAGTCACCGCCCGAGTGGTACTCTGGGATCTTGCAGGTCAACCCACATACAATGAATTGCGGCGTAGATACATGGCAGGAGCCTCGATGGCAATCATCGTATATGATGTTACACGTCCCCAGACTTTCCTCGATATAGGCGAGTGGTTCACCAAGTTCATCACTGTATGTCCGAATGCTGTGGTTGCCGTTGTGGCCAACAAGATTGACAGACCTGACAGGTTGGTCCCCCACGAGGCAGGTCAAATGGTTCAGAAATGGCTAGACGTCTTCCACTATGAGACCTCTGCCAAGACTGGAGAGAATGTCAACACGCTGTTCACGGATTTGGTACTGCGGGCTATGGAGAAACAGCGTCAGCTTGGACCCATCAGTACAACAGACGCAAGCGCAGAGGCGATTCGCACGACTCGACCTTCGAAAATAGCCTGATCACTTATGGCGGGGATGCGATCGTATGGTTGCTCGCAAGCAAATCGTGAAGGGCGCTATTGGCCACCTTGTTCTCTTCTTCATCAACTTCTGTGTCCTGGTAGGTATCATCGAAAGCATGAATCTGTTTCAGCAAGACCTTCCTTTCTTGAATGTGCTTCTCCTCATCTATATGGTTGTTCACACGTTCATTCTTCTATCAATACAGCTCGGCATTCAAGTCTTGGAGCTAGTTCGAATAAGGATGCCCTCATTCCTAATAGCATACTATTTCCAGTTTAGTGATGAAGAGCTCATTCCCCTGAGAATACTTGACCCGACCAAGAGCAAACTCGCGGTTGTAGTCCTCCTATTGGTCATAACAGGTGGCCCGATTCTCTATCCTGTGTTCGCAGTGTACGGCTTCCTTTTTGCTTACGCACACGTACTGACCATCGCGCTCGACCCGGGCACTATCTTGTTCTACTTTGGAGTCTTTTTGAACTGGATGCCGCCTGTCATTGGTGTCATCGTAGCGATGGTGATTGTTTCCATCGTCATCATAGAGTTCAAACATGTCTAGGCAGTCCGTTCTATCACTATGCCTGGCTGCCCAAGCTCTCGATGAGACCAGAAGACTCTCTCATCGTCTTGGCCGAATTCCTCCAGTTTCGTTCACTAGTTCATGAAAAGAAGAAGCGATTCGGGCTCTTGTAGAACACGCCCTTGGACATTGATGTTTATAACGGCCACCGATTTAGGCACGATGACTGATGTTGAAGAGAGTTGAAGTCGTTGTTGTCGGTGCGGGCAGCGCGGGATGTGTCACTGCCCACCGATGTGCGGAGATGGGTCTCAAGACCCTGCTCTTAGATAGGAAACCTCAGCCGCTCGTGGGCCACAAGGTTTGCGGTGATGAGGTGAGCAGATCGCACTTTGATGCAACAGGTATAGAGTACCCGCAGGGTGAAGAGATTGCGAACATCATAACAGGTGCTGATGTGTACCCTCCTAGCATGGAGCAAGAGCTGAAGGTTCGTGGCTGGACTGAGTTCGACGGCTGGATGCTAAACAGAATCAGCTTTGGCCAAAGACTACTCAAAGCGGCGGTGAGCGTGGGGGTAAGCTTCCACCCCAACTGTCACGTCAATGGACCGGTAGTCAAAGATGGAAAGGTCATGGGGGTTGAGTATCGAGAGCCCGATACTGGAGGAATCACAACAGTAGCAGCCAAGCTTGTCGTGGATGCAAGTGGGTTTGCGGGCGTAATCAGAAGCAAGCTTGACGACCCACTGGTTGAGAAACGCATAGCGAAGACTGACATAGCCCTCTGCTACAGAGAATATCTTCGCCTGAAGATGCCTCTCGCGGAGCCGAATGTGGCTCGAGTGTTCCTTGGAGCAAGGGTGGCACCCGCAGGGTATGCTTGGGTGTTTCCGAGAGGAGTCAGCGAGGTGAATGCAGGCATCGGAACGACTGGTGGAGAGAGTCGAGGATCCCCCAAATCGTACTTCTTAAAGCTTAAGGCAGAATACCCTCTCCTTTTTGGGAGTCAGGAGCTGGAAGGCGGAGGCGGCGCAGTACCGGTCAGGCGGCCGCTGATGAGCTTGGTCGCTGACGGTGTAGCCTTTGTCGGTGATGCTGCTCTCCAGGTGAATCCCATTCATGGTGGCGGCATTGGACCTGGCATGCGTGCAGGGATCATTCTGGGTGAAGTTGCTAAGGAGGCAATCGCCAGGGGTGATGTATCTGCTGAGGGTCTCTGGGACTACAACAGCAGGTTCCTTTCAGACTATGGGCGAAGACTCGCGTCTCTTGAGATATTCCGAAGGCTCTTGCAGGATGTTAGCGACGATGACATGGACTTCGGATTTAGTAGGCGTCTTCTGGAAGCAGAGGATCTTATGAGTGCGAACCGGGGCGATGCTTTCTCTCTCGGCATTGCGGGGAAACTGCGTCGTGTCAAGAGGTCCAGTGGGCGTCTTGGTCTTCTCTTGAAACTACGGAAAGCTGCGGGTCTCATGAAGAAGATGAACAAGACCTACCTCAACTATCCGGCGGGTTCTGAGGGTTTCGAGAGCTGGGTTCGTTCCGTGAACAACATACTTCAGTCAGCACATTTCGAGTGATCAACGGGGTGCTGGGCGAAAACAGGGATCATTTACCTCTGCAGCATCAATACTAGACGTCCCTTATTCCATCTTTGACCACTGTGAACACAGCCTCACCCTCGGGTAGACTCGGCGAGTCCACGAGTCGACATATTCTCCGGTCACCCTTTGACTTCCTTATGTAGCAACGAGTCTGGGGTACATGGGCAAGTACGTGTCCACCAACAGGTGCTGTCGGGTCTCCAAAGAAGGCGTCAGGACGAGACATGACCTGATTCGTGATGTAGACTGCCATGTTGTTTACCTCGGCACCTCTCATCAGATGATGGAGGTGCTTGTTCAGCTTCTGCTGTCTAGCGGCAAGTGTGCCCCGGCCTGTGTACTCGGCCCTGAAGTGGCTGGTGACAGAATCGACGACCAAGAGCTTTGCACTCTTCTCTTGAGCCATCTCCATGGCTTGGTCACACAGGAGTATCTGATGATCGGAGTTGTAGGCACGTGCCCACACGACATTCTTGAGGACATTCGCGGGTTCTAGGCCCACGGCTTCAGCCATGTCAACCAACCGTTCGGGCCTGAAGGTGCCTTCTGTGTCAACATAGATTGCCGTCCCAGAGAGGCCACCCTTCTCAGACGGCAGCTGAACATTCACTGCAAGCTGATGAGCAATCTGAGTCTTGCCGGACCGGAAAGACCCATAGATCTCCGTGATGCTCTGAGTTTCTATGCCACCACCGAGCATTTCGTCCAAAGCTTTTGAACCGGTCGTGATGCGGCCAGCATTGCGGCGTCGCTCCAAGAGGAGATCAGCAGTTTCGAATCCGATGTCCAGCATCTCTCTTGCAGCTTTGATAATCTTGGTCGCAGTGGTTTCTCCTATTGAGCCTGCTGCAGCGAGTTCGGGCGGAGATGCTACGGCGATTGCCTCGACACTCTTGTAGCCAGCCTCAGCCAAGCGTTTTGCGATAGCAGGACCGACCCCGGGAAGGTCCGTTACGTCCATACCGGATATGACGGTTTCAGATTCGACTGTACCCTCACCGGGTTCTTTCGGTGCGCCAGCCTCGGCACCTTCGAAATCCTCGTAATCCGCATCTTCTTTTTCGTCGTCATCCTTCTCAGGTGGAATAGTCAAGGCCTCCCTCAGATGTTAGGTCGACTTCGCTCAGCCTGACAAAGCGTTCAGTTATGATTGTATCGGTTGGGCATGTATAAAAAGAGCACTAGTTCAACGGGCATACTAACCGTTCTCGAAGTCGTTTTGTCCAATGCGACTTCTTCCGGTTGCATAGTCCTTGCAAGGGATGCACATAACTGACCCCAGTTATTCGGTGACCACGGTGCAAGCGGCCAGTCCGTTTCTATGACAGGTCTTTGATTTTGAACAGAAACGCCGCGATTATCAGCGACCCCGCGACTAGTGCAAGCAGGATGATTCCAGATGCTTCGGGTGTCCAACCGTCAATCAACCAGCTACCGGGTGTGTAGCTGAAAATGGTTCTTCCGACATTCCTTATGTGTGCTGATAGCGAGTAGGCTTGTCCGCCTATGAAGCTGAATATGACTCCGAGCAGCTGTTCGTATAGCGCCACAATCACGCCCCAGAAGAGCGGCCTCTTCAATGCGATTCCTAATAGCATGAAGATGGCACAATAGACCGCGTTACAGAGACCAATGTATGCCCAAGTGCGCGGAAGCAGGTCCAGAGACATGGACTCCGCACCAAGGCCTGCAACAAGGGCGAACCAGCCAAAGAGAAATGACGTCGCGATTATGAGCATCAATGTGCCTGCAATGAGAGTGGCGATGTATCTCCAGATCAGGATTTCCACACGAGTGATGGGTCTGCTGACAAGCTGCACGATTGTGTGTGACTCTATCTCGTCACTCAAAGCGGCCATTCCCAACAGCAGACCCAGCAAGGGGACGAGGATCGCCCCATACACACTGCCTATTGTGTCGATATACCGGTTCATAGCCTGACCCGGCGCGCTGGGTGCAATTCCGGTGATGATTATCACAACCACTGGTAAAATGCCAAGCGCAAGCATCAACTGTCCCTTTCGATCCTTAAAGAAACCAAGGACGAAAAGGGCGAGCAGTGAGAACCCTCTGCCTAAGACAGACTTCAATGTCGTTCCAACTTCTTTGGCCGAGCTTTCGCTGGATGAAGATTGAGTCGCCATCTTTGACCACCTACGCTACAAGGAATTCGAAGAGTCGCTCAACGCTCTCCGAAACCGTGTCAACATCAACAATAGGCGCACGCTTTTCCACCGAGATGCGGACCAGCTCACGGTAGAACTGCTCAAGCTGTGGTGTGACAACTCGGCACTCCAAAAGACCTGAGCCCGCTTCAGCAAACGACATCGACCTAACGATTCCATCGAGCTGAACAAGACCACTCGCAACTGACTTGAGGTTGTCTGGCTTCGAGTGGAACACTACTTCGTGAGGGTATTGGTAAAGAAGGCTTCGAATCTTGTCAGGGTCTCCTTCTGCCACAGCCTGACCGCGGTGTATCAACGTGATCCTGTTGACAAGTTGCTCCAGTTCCTCCAATATGTGACTCGAAATTAGGACCGTCACTCCCCGATCTCGATTCAGCCTTTTCAGCAGATCCATCATATGCCTGCGTCCAAGTGGGTCGAGTCCCCCCAGAGGCTCGTCAAGAATCAGCAAGTCAGGGTCGTGCGCAAGAGCTGCCGCAATCTTGGTCCTCTGTTTCATGCCCTTGGATAGCGCAGCAACTTTTCGGTCTGCAAACTTGGCCATGCCAACATCATTGATTGCCTTATCGACAATTGAGTTGATGTCCTTCGCCCAAGGCAAATTGATGCGTGTCAGTTGCCTCACAGATGATCTCACTGTAGCCCAAGAGTAGAGGTCATCATGTTCGGAGACGTAGCCCATACGCCTCTTGATGGCGACGTTGTCGTAGGGGTCCTCTCCGAACACTGTCGCCTTGCCGGTATCTGGGCGAGTGAGGCCAGTGATAATCCGTATGGATGTAGACTTCCCTGCCCCATTGGGTCCAACGAAGCCCGTGAGGGTTCCCTGCGTCACACCCATGTTGAACCTGCTGAGAGCGATGACCTCACCATACTGCTTGGAAACCTCATTGAGATGAATCGCAGGCACTATGTATCCCTCCTGAGAAGATTCACGAACAATATCAGAATCCCGATGAGAAAGACCGCTCCGACGACAGCCACAACCATGTAACCTTCGAGCCCTGTTCCATTATAGAAGTCAACGACGGCACCATTGACCGTGATATTGCTGCGGCCGAGCATCATTGTTCCGAGCATTGCGATGGAACCCATGAAGTCGACGAGGAGTAAGGGCGAGTCACTCGTGGCAAATGAAACAAACGCGCTGGGCAGGCTTGACATGATGATCGCGAATATGAAGAACACCAAAGTGGCTATTCCTCTCCGTTTCGTCAAGCTCGAGATCGAGAGCATCAAAAGGCTGACAGCGACTGCTGCCATCGTAGTGAAACCCAGGGCCCAAAACAACAGGTCGGCATTAGCTGCGAAGCTGGTGTTTAGCCCCATTGTCAGCAACAAGTACTGAAGAGCTGCTGGTGCTGTGATTACAAACGTCGAGAAAATAACAAGACTGAGCAGCTTTCCCGTCAAATACTCAAAGTGGGAAACCCTAGAGTAGTAGGCCTCTGTTGTTTTGAAAAGCTTGTCATCGGCGACTAGACCTCCACCTATGATCGAAAGGAGTAGGAGCCACATCAAGCTAGTCCCTACAGAAGTAAAGCTGAAAACGGAGAAACCCGGCATGTAGTTGACACCGATTCGGTTTGTCAGGGAGACCATCCCGAGAACAGATTCAGTGAACGCTCCACGGAATATGTCATTGGCAGTGATTCCTAGAGACTCTAGGTATCCGAGTGGAAGAAACCTGACTAATACTATTGGCAGGACATCTTGGATAATGAGACTTATCACCATCATGAAAAGAAGGAACTTGGTGAAGCCCGACCTCCTGACTGATTCGACAAGGTTGAACCAACCTATAGTGAACACGCGGTACAGTCTGCCCCTACGTGATCCCGAGAAAGGCCTGAAGCTGAACTTCCTCACATACGTTTCGTGTTCGGATTGGTCACTCACTCCATATCACTCCTCCCTTCAACAAGTGCCATGAATGCATCCTCAAGACTACGAGTCCTGCGTCCAAGGTAGCGTAGGATCAGACTTGGCTCCTTGTTTATCTCCTCAAGGATGATCATCTCGACGTCGTCCGTTCTTTGGACGTCCAAATTGGATCCATCGAGTTGGCCCTCAAGTCCCCTGGACCTGAGCCTGTCTAGCAGCTTCTGGGGATCACCTGACACCTTGACCCTCACCATGCCCGAGGTGTCAGTGAGCATCTGTGACACCTCTCCATTCGCGATTACTTTCCCCTGACCCAGGACGACAACCCAGTCGCAAACGCGCTCTACGTCGAACAGCAAGTGCGATGATAGTAGGATGCTTTTGCCTTCCTCTTGGTAGAGTCTCTTGATGAGTTCAAGCATCTGGTGCCGTCCGTTGGGGTCTAATCCATCTGTCGGCTCGTCAAGTATCACGAGTTCGGGGTCGTGAATGAGGGCTGCCGCGAGCTTGCACTTCTGCATCATTCCTGTGCTGAACTCTCTGAGGCGTCTATACCGCTCCTCAGCAAGGCCTACATAGTGCAGAGTGTCATGCGCCCTCTGAGCCGCTTCAACTGGATCCAGACCGGAGAGCCTTCCCATGAAGGTCACATACTTCTGTGCACTGACATCAGGCATTGTGGGAGAGAACTCCGGTGAGTAACCAATGTGGTCGCGGATTTCCCGGATAGACTCTGGCATCTTTCGACCTAGCACAGTCGCGGACCCAGAGGAGTATCGGATGATCCCCATCAGAATCCGGATGAGAGTAGTCTTGCCTGCGCCATTCGGACCCAGGAGACCAACGGCCCTCTTGGGTGCCCCTACTGTTACACCATCCAGAGCCAGTGTCTTCCCATACAGCTTCGACAGAGCGTTTGTGCTGAAAGCGTCAGAACTCACATCTCAACCCAACGCGACAGATTGGGTTCTGCTATATTAGTCTGTGTGTCGCTGAAATGCTCATGCGTACGAGAAGCTTAGCTATGCGTCATTGTGACTAGGATGAACTCGTCCTGAGGCGCAATACGTATTCCCCCCATGGACGTCTGGACTTGGATAAACAGGAGGTCGCCTCCCCTCAGCATCTGGCCCATTACCTCTTTAGTCTTGCCAATCAATGCTCCGAGAAGGGCAGAAACCTCTTCGCATCTCTCCGGGCTGAGTCCCCAGCTGTTTATGGTGAAACCTTCAGGGCTGATGAACAAAGCGGCATAAACATCAGGGAACTTGCTCGTGATGTTCTGGATAATCCTCTCGAAGATCTCGCGCTTTGGCATTGCGGGCATAGTGTGCACATCCGTGAGAGGTCAGTAGACTCCTCTTATCGCAGACTTGCGCATGTACAATATAACCATTGTGCGAATGTGGGGCGAGCCTTCAGTTCTAGGAAGCACTCTTGGTCAAAAGCAAGTACTTGCTCCTTAGGGCACCGATTGAGGGACAAAGGATAAAGCGCACCTTCTTACGGCACGAGGTAAGGTCGGTGCTTCCGCTGAAATACTACGACGAAACGCTTGGGCTCACAGGTAGACGCGTCTTGTTGGCCCGTGTCATCTCCCGGGTCGTACCTGCTCCGTTCGTCAATCTCTACGTGACAGTCATAATGTCCTACTTCCCTCCCAAATCCCTCGGACCGTACCTCAGTCCCCTATCTATCGTGCTCGTATGTCTGGTTTTCATGGTGGTTCTGCCGCTCTCCCCGATAGTGTTTCAGGCGTGGCGTGGCAAGGTCGACCTTGATGTGTCAGCCAGAGAGATGAGACTGAGATTCTTCGTGTTCTCTCTTGTGTGCTATACGTTCGCTTACGTCATCTATTGGCTGTTTCAGTGTAGCCTGATGAGTGTCTTGGCTGCTGCCTACTTTGGAGTCACTCTTGCAGTGATGATATCTACGCTTCGCACAAAGGTTTCGGTGCACGCGGCAGGCGTAGGTGGTCCAGGCACCGCTTTGCTGTACGTTTATGGCATGTTGGCCGTGCCGGTGCTAGTCCTCTGGGTTGCCGTTGTGTGGGCGCGGGCCTACCTGAAGCAACACACGCTCGTTCAGTCTGTGGCTGGCTTGGCCATTGGTGCAATCGTGACATACTTTGTCTATGCCTTTCTCTACACGAGCTGAGCTCTCAGATGGAGCCATTCATTATCGGATTTCGGAGTGATTCCTCTGAGCTCAAGAACAGTCGCACCTGATCTGTCGATATGTTCCTCCAGTATTCCTGTCTTTGTACTCTGCCGACAAATACCTATTACGGGTCGAGGGTGCCTCCTAGCGTGGTCAGGTCTGATGTTGCCCACACACAAAAAGCATTCATATTGTCACGAATGCCACTTGCTTGCATGGGTGGCGAGCTCAAGTTGCAGGATCAACCCGTCTGTCCGAAGTGTGGTTCCCGCCTAGGCAAGGGCTCCACACATTGTTTCCATTGTGGCTACAAGCTGAGCGAGACTCTTGGCCCAGACGGAATCATCGTGGGCGCACAAGAAGAGACAGTCCCTCCAGTAGAAGGCACCAAAGGTCCGAATCTCTCCAATCTTGAGGAACGGATGCTGGGCATGCTGGGGGGTGAAGAGGAGCCCCAAGCCAAAGAGACTGGTCGACGAGAAGATGGAGAACTTGTGACTCTCCCAGAACTCGATGAATCGGAACTCGAGGAGCTCGAGGTCGACAGCAAAGAGGTTCGGGTTGGCCCCGTAGAGGCCGCGAAGCCCCAAACACCCGTTTCGGATGAAGCCTTCCTTCCCCCACTGGATGCGGAAGCAGAAACTAGGGCGACAGAGTCCTCGGCAACCCCCCCTCCAGAAGAAGCACGCGCTTCGGCACGAAGTGAATCCTTGCGTGTTGACGAGAAACCAGAGCCCGCTCTCACGTGGGAATACTCTGATCGAATCCCAGAAATGGAACCCGAGGATGTGAAGGAGGGTAACCCCTTCCAAGAGATTGAGCCTCCTAGGGTCGTGTCCGAAGAGGGTGCACCTCGACCAGCTCCTGGGATGGAGGAAGCGTCCTCTGGCACGGAAGATGAACCCACAAGACGAGCTGTAGCACACCTGTTCCCGCAAGGACGAGGGGTAACGTCCCGACAGTTCATCGATGCTGTTGTCGGAAAACCTTCGAGGATTGGGGCTGGTCTCACAGTCGTCGAGATGGAGGCTCCAACTTGCCCTCAGTGTGGTGCTGCAGTGACTCAGGATGGATTCGACTACCCTCCATATGTCTATGAAGCGATGGGCAAGGCCAGATTGGATAATGGGTCCAGCAAAATAAAGGATAATGAGTACGAGAAGGCCATTGAGTCATTCGAGATTGCGAAGAAGCTGTTCGAAAGAGCAGGCAATACCAAGATGGTGGAGGAAAGCACAAGAAGAGCGAATGAGGGCTATGACGCTATGGCTGAATCGCATATTGTTCAGGGCGAGCGTCATCTGAAGTCTGGCCAATTCGAGTGGGCAGTTGTGCAGTTCAAGAAGGCTCGTGAGTTGTACATGTTCAGCACCGATCCGAGGAAGAGAGCAAGATGTGCTGAGAAGGCGCGCGAGAGTTACAGTGCGTGGGGAAGAGAGCTGGAGTCCGAGGGTGACGCATTGGTGAAAAGCGGACAGAGCAGAGAGGCGCTCACTAAATACAAAGAGGCCGCTGAGAAGTTCAGAGAGGGCGAGGACTCAAAGCGATTGGCAGGTCTTGAGAAGAAAATCAGAAAGGCTTAGCCTGCCCCCAAATAGAGTTTCAGCTTCGCAGCCACTCTGGAAACATACGACAATGAATCGGGGTCAAAACGGACGACTCATGGCGACCCATCCAGACATGCCCACAACTTTACCCGGCGCATGCTCATATCCAGTCGCCGGTTTCGAGTTTGCGTGGAATGTATTGGTCCGTCAGGTACTCGAAGCCGTGACTTGCGAACGCTTGAATCTCTGCCTTCTCTTTGATGCGGAGCATCAGTTCCAGATCCTGAACCCAGGGGCCGTTCTTCTGCACAAAGGGCTCCTTAAGCATCTCCTTCACTCGCTTGATATCTGCTGGCATCATGGGGATACGAACGCTCTTCGGAATCTTGAATTCATCCAAGTCTCTGCTGAGCACTCCGAGGAGTTTGAGCTCAGGCGTTGCGATGAATGGTGACTCATAGCTGAGTCGCTTGCTGCCTCGCAGAAAAACGGAATAGATGTAGTGCCCGTATGGGTCAGAGTCCATGAGTGCGAAAGCTGGTATCTCCAGTTCCTTGACCATGATCTTCAGGAAGGCTCTCGTGGCCATGTCACCAGAGCCTTTTCCTGTGAGCACAATGCACGGCTGTCTGTTCCAGTACTTTGCCTCTGCCAGCCGCATCACTGCTGCGTCCTTCTCTGACAGTAGAATGAACTCGGCATCACTCTCGACTATCTCGACTTCGTCAAGGAATGGCGTGATAGCCCAACCACCTGTGCCCATCTGAGTGAGATCAATCCTGTCGCCAGCATCCCGTATGACGACACGTCCCATCGCCGACCCACGGGCAGCGGCCACAACGTGTACGCTGTCACGGGTCGTCTGCAGCATTGATGAAACGTCCTCGAGTATCTTGTCACTATACTTCTGGTCACGAAAGAGGTTGACATCCGAATAGTAAATCTCTCTCTTCGTCGCATGAAGGCTCGACTTCAGGAGTTCATATACTATCTCCATCACTCTTGCAGTGCGAGTGGCATCCACAACAGACGCTAGGGAGTGGTAGGGACGAGAGATAGTCCTCATACCCAGCAGAAGAAGATCCCTTACTTCATCCCACACTATGTTGTCGGCGGACCTGCTCGGTATCTCAAACGATGGACGCCCGGTGGTCATTGTTTCGTTCAGAACCTCGATTGCAGCCTCGACCAACCTCTCGACGGTTTCATCTGCAGTCAGGTTCGCCACAGGAACTGTGCCCGGTGACGTGGCCCCATCCTTCGAAACCGGTTCTTTTTCTGCGGTGCGCCACTGCGCTCTCATCTGCTCGGCGAGGTCAATGATAGGTTGCGGGACAGGCAACCCTGACGACTTGCGAACCGGTCTTACTCGCGTCAATGGGACCTTTATGGGCTTGGGCTTTCTGTGTACAGTAACGACAGTTTCCTCCACCTTCGGCTTCTTCTTCGCCTTCTTGCTTGTCTTCTTCTCGCCGGCTACCTCTGGTGCCTTCGGATCGGGAGTAGAAATCGCTGTTACGGGTTCGCCAGAAACTTGAGCGAGCTGCCTTGACGTCATGGCCTCCTTCGCAGCCGCCACGAGTGACTTTGCATGGCCCACGCTTAAGCCGTCGACCGTACGTGCCAGACTCTCTGGACGTGTCCTCGACAATCTAGCTACGGAGTCATACCCAGCTGAAACGAGTCTTTGTGCCAGCTTGGAGCCCACACCGTCAAGATCAGTGAGTTCAGGCTCAGGACCAGAAACCTCTGCACTCGGCTCGGCTTCTGCAGACGAGGTCTGGGTTTCCTCCAAGTCAATTGACGAAGTTCTTAGATATTCGGCTGCAGCCTTGATTAGCTTCTTCGCAGAGTCGACTGTCATTCCTTCAACTCGCCGCGACACGGCGTCCGCCTTTGCGTTTGATAGCTGCTCGACAGAGTCGTACCCTGCTTCGGTCAGTTTCTCTTCTAGCTTTTTGCCCACTCCAGCCAAGAGTCCGAGTGAGGTTGTTGTAGACGGCTCTTCTTCCTGAACGGTTTCTGGGATTTTGGATGTCCCCCTGCTCTCAGGTTTCTTCTCTTTCTTTGGACTAGCTTTCTTGCTGGCACGTTTGGGCTGTGACGTTCTCTTCTCGGGCTTAGCCTTCTTCTCCTTTCGTTTCTTGTCAGGCGCCTTGCTCTCCTTCTTCCGAGAGAGTCTGTCCCTGAGAGACTTCATCTTTGAGTCTTTCACCTTCTTTCGATCGACCAGATTCCCTAAGGTGGTCTGGACACCCTCCTTGTTGTCAGTCCGTTTGGCTGCCACTAGTCATCCCCACCTGAAGAGGTGCCAACGTCATCCTCCTCGCTATCTCCAAGCGGAATATCCGCAAGCAGATCCGCACTGAGCACGTCGCCTTCAATCTCCTCTTCGTCCGCCTCCATCTCAAAACCGGATATGGCATCTCGCAGTCTGGATGCGATTGTTTCAGCATCGAACAGCTTCTTGCGCTTGCTATCATTGGCTATCGCAACGAGGCTGTGAGCGAACTGATCAGCGTACATGGCAAGAATGCCTGCCCTCTTGGCCTTCTTCTTTGCAGTTTCACGACGGGTTATGAACAACCTGAACTTCCGTCCTGCATCCTCAAGTGCGAGCTTAATCTCTCTTATGAGAACCTCATCTTCTGCCAGAGCCTGCTTGCTTTGGCCCTTGAACATGACATGAACGTATGCCCCGCACACATGTATGAAGAGCATAACTGGTCCTCTTGGCACGCCGTTGTCGAAGGAATCCAGCTTGTAATTCCTCCAGTTCACAGAGGTTGTTGCCTTCCAAGTCGCACAGTCACTGTTGTCTCGGAGCTTCGGCACTCGATTGACAAATCTCCACAATACCGCGTTCGCTGAACCTGCAGGTTTGATATCGCCGCCATATGCAATGCAGACCTCGACCGCAAAGGATAGTCCCTTTCCTGACGTGGGCTTCCTGGTTATTGCTGTGACGAACTCGGGGTTGTAGGCCTGCTTTATCGTCTTCTCGAAGATTTCCTCTCCGACTGGTACAACTGTGTCCGTGGGTGGAGCAATGTATTCTTCGCTCGAGAACGCCTTGTAGAGATACTCCACCTCAGTCTTCGACAACGAGTCTGTCGGAGTCCTTGGACCTATCGTGGGGAGCTTCCGAATCCTCAGTTCTTTGTTGGTGTTGTCTATAATCGTACTCGCCTTGTTTCCGCTTAGTCTGCAAAAGCCCCTTGTGAGAAAACCATGAAGGTCTCGTTCTGATGTTTCTCGAAGCAGGTCCTGAAACTCACCTATTCTTATGCTGGCTGGGTGCGCTTGGGCGTACTTCGGTTCTTCTGGGAAAGTGTTTACTCGTCGAGGATAGATATGCACTTCCCCATAGGGGTCTATGAACACAAGGGTGATGTGAGGGTCCAGCAGGGAGGTCATCTGAGCGTAGACATCCGCATATCCTCGTTTGTACTGAATGTTGAGGTAGTAGAGTCTGATGTAAGTGCCGTGGTCGAAGGGTAGATCCATTTCGAGTGGGCCGTTGACATACTCCTTCGTGTTTGCGGTTGTCGTGTAGTACTCCGCCACGGTCGCCTTTTCTGATGTAAACTTCTTTGTGACTGCGAATATTGGCTTTCCCGTCGTGTTCTGAGCGTCACTGAAAGCTGACGGAGCTCCAAATCCTTGGCTTCCTCTGGTCTGTTTCAGTTTCTCTGACTTGCTGGATGCCAAGTAGATGCCAAACTTCTCGAGGTCTGCCGGGACCATTCCGACACCGGTGTCAAAGCAGATGAACTCATAGACTTTGAAGCCTTCCTCACTGACCACTGGGACCAAGTCTGGCATGAGGAGCTCGGTCACCTGTATGACAACTAGGGGTTCGTGCTTCGTGATGAATCCTCGGAATGGAACAAGGAACTTCCTGAATCTCGCGAGGTGTGTTTCCAGGTTATCTTTGGGTCGCGGCGGGATATCCACCTGTTTTCCATCACGTATGTCCTTCTCAATCTTCTTGCTGAGGGCAATCGTGTCTTCCAGCTGGTCCTTGAACTTCTCCCTGACTTCCTCGACAAGCTTCGGATCAAGCTGGTCGCTTAGGCGAGGCTTCCTGTCTGTCTTCCACCACCAGCTCTCCAGTGCGTCAATTGCATTGTCGATAAACTCAATGGAATACTGCGTATGCTTGTTTAGACCAGTTTCGAAACCAACAAGCTGCGTCCTCTTTCGCATGAACTTAGCAATTGTGCCTTGCTTGATGTCTCCAGACTCCTCAAGAGGGGCTTCGACTGCGGGCTCACTTCCCTTTGGAGTGTCCTTCTTCTTGTCCCTTCTCTTGATCCTCTTTTCAGAAACGGATTCTTTCTTGGCTTTCTTTTCGACAGTCTTCTTCGGAACGGCCTGTTTCCTACTCTTGCTTTCGGCGCTCTTCTTTGGGGCAGACTTCTTGCTCTTGGCGCTCTTCTCTACAGTGCTCTTCTTACTGTCCTTCTTCTCCGGACTCAATGGGCTCACCTCAAATAGGCCGTGCTGTTCATTCAACATGCTTCGCAACAGGCAGGGACAACTAGCTCGTTGGCTCGTTTCTGTCATCTAGTATCCATTTATTGTTTTCCCGTTGTGCCTCCCCACAGCCTTTCATAGGGCGCGTTTGGGTCGGAACGGGCTGTTTCGAACGACTTCGATGGCCCATACGGGACTCCAAAATCGCATACTTCGGAGTTCGAGTGACCATCGGCAGGCTTTTACTGTTGCCATAGGGAGCGTCCACGAGTGTCGGATGTTGCCCAGCCCTCGGATTCAAGTTATCGCAGTCGAAGGCATCCCAGTGATAGATGGTCCGTCGGACCTCCCTGAAATCATCTTGAGAGCACTAGGGAGGTCTGGCGAGAAGCTTGTTGACGGTGACGTGATAGTCGTAGCCCAGAAGATAGTTTCCAAGTCGGAAGGAAGGGTTGTCCGTCAGAGCGATGTCCAAGTGTCTGAGCATGCCCAAGGCATTGCGAAACGCAATGGGTTTGATCCATGGCAAGTTCAGCTGGCTCTTGATGAGAGCCGAGAGGTGCTTAGGAGTGAGCGTGTCTTTATCACTGAAACACGAAACGGCATAGTGTGCAACTTCAGTGGCGTTGACAGATCGAATGCACCAAGAGGTTCGTACATTCTCCTTCCCGAAAACCCTGATGCAAGTGCAGAACACATCATGCGTGTAGTGATCGAGCGAACAGGTCTAAGCAGGCTTGCAGTCATAGTGTCGGATACTCAGGGTCGGCCATGGCGGGTGGGTTCCGTGAACTTGGCCATAGGTTGTGCGGGCATAAACGCGTTCAAGTACAACAGGGGCAAACAGGACCTCTATGGGAGAGTCCTTGAGCATTCGACTGTCTGCCAAATCGATGAACTCGCCGCAGCAGCAGAGCATGCAATGGGGCAGGCTGGAGAGGGTGTACCAGTTGTAATAGTAAGGGGGTACCCATACTCTGACGGCCCTGAGCATGGTAGCAACGTGCCGAGACCAAAATCCGAAGATCTGTTCAGGTAGTCTAGCACAGAGTAAACTGCTGGATTCCTATTGTGCAACAAAAGAAAGAGTACGGGCAAGGCATAGCCCTGCCTCGTATGTCCATTGACTATCCTACTTTCTGCCCACAGTTGTTGCAGAACTTCGCCCCCGCAGGAAGAGGCTGGCCACAGTTCGAGCAGAAACCGCCGCGGCCGCCACCGCCGCCTGTAGTCTTGAATGTGATAGTTGAGCGGTCAGGCTGTCCTCCACGTCCCGATCCGGTGCTAGTGATCGTGAAAGATCCCTGTCCTTCGTCGCCGCCCCCGGTCACCGTGACTGTTTCATCCCCACTGGATCCTCTCTGCGCACCACCGCCGCCACCTCCTTGTAGAATGGCTCCACATTGAGCACATGAAGATCTTCCGCCTGATGGAGCGCCGCAGTATGGGCACTTGCCTTGGTCTTGGGCCGCTGAGATATTTGCTATGATCGCAGAGATCACCTTAGGCTGCTTGAACTCGAATCTCATATCTCCTCCTGACTTCAGGGGAAGTATCAGTCTGTTCCCAGACATCTGCGCCTGCGAAACCGCAACTATAGGGATGGCCATACTCTCGGCGTTGCCTTTGGCATCCTTGTTGATGAACGAGTCGTGTGTCCATGAGGAGATGGCAGTATACACGGCTGCAGCACCAACACCGCGCCCTACACTCTTGATTGCGTGTCCCCCAATGCCTCCCACACGTGAACCGACTCCTTCGAGCAAGGCTGCGCCAGCGACTGCGCCGGCAAAGGCACCAAACTTCTTGAGGCCTCCGCTCTTGCTGGGTTTCTTATACCAGACGAGCCTCACATCAGTCAGCTCGAGGATTCCATCTTGTCCCTCGAACTTGACATCGTCTTCACGGATCATTTTCTTCTCATAACCCATGGTCGAAAGTCCAGAGTCAGAGAATGAAACGCTCATGAAACCTGGTCGCTCTGACAGATGATATCACCACAGAGGCGGTCAGTACGTAGCAATAATAAGCTTGCTAGCTGGCAGCCTCTGTCGGCCTGCAATCTTGGTGCGTGCTTGACTGACTTCAGTCGCCGGTTTTTTCTCTCATTGCTGGTCCGATTGCAGTTTCGGTAGGCTGAGATACTTGTGGCTGGCGTCGCACAAGAGCTTCGTCACCCGTCACTGGGAGCGGGTACTTGAGGCCTTTCGATATCATGATCACGCCCATGAGGGATACAATCCCACAAGACACAAGGGTCAACGGGAAGCCCCAGCGTGGGATGAGCCAACCAAAGAGCGCAATCTGCGGCATCGCTATGATTGTTCCCAAGGCAGGCTGCAACGAGTACATGCTGTTCCTGATTCGGTTGGGGATAGCGTCAATCAGGATGCGCTGAGTCAGGATTTCAGCGAACCCTCCGAAGAAGCCTGTCACTGTGAAGGTAATGAACATGAATGCTACGGGAAGTACAGTGCTTGGTGGCAGCCTCAGTATCACCAGCTGAGTGAACGGGAAGAAGATATCGATGGTCGGCGTCCCTACGGCGGCCGGTGGAAGCAGATACATGATTGCGGCGAACAGGAGGAAGAAGACAGTTCCGCACATCTGAACAAGCCTGAAACGCGGGATCCACTTTTTGGGCTCGAACTTCCTTGACCAAATCCCAGACCGTTCCTGGGAGGCAACCCCTGGAATGAACAACAGAGTCCTGAATAGAGCAACGGCTACGTCAGTCGCCAAATAGGCGTAGTACATGGGAAAAAGTATCAGATTTCCCCACACGAGGATGCTGCTCGCTGTGACCATCGTGCCTATCATCACATACTTCACAAACGGCTCGCTGAAGATGTAGCTGACGCCTGCCTTTAGAAGCGAGCCATATTCCCCGAACGATGGTCTCTTCTGTCGGCTGGCTTTGACCTCTGGCAAGTCCTGTACTAGAACGAGGACGGAGGCCGCTATCAAGACGCACAGAATTGCTTGCAGCTGAAAAACCCAAGATCTACCGAACATGACCGCCATAAGAGAGCCAGGCAGAAGAGCCACAGTCGAAACAATCTGGAAGAGCATCCCGATCCTTCCCTGCATGACTCCGTACTGTTTCCTGTCCACATCGTTCGGCATGGCAACTCTGTAGTTGTTGTCAAACCAAGCTCCCCAAGCTCCGCTCTGTTGGGCATCGGCAGCGCCGTTTATTGCGTAAATGAGAACCAAGAGCAAGTATGGCGTAGTAACGTTGACCAGTGAAACAAGGTAGAACGTCAGGCCGTATAGCGCGAATGAGAGTGAGATGATGTATCTCTGGCCGATCCAGTCTCCCACTGCTCCTGTCGGATAGTCGAGCACTGTCTGTACGGCCATCTGTATCACGATCAACGTCCCGATGAGAGCCATTCCTTGGATGTAGTCCCCTCCGCCCAAAGCTGTCGCTATGAAGATGACATAGAATGTTGTCGAGAAGGTGACAGTTGCTGCAATCAGAGGGAGGAAGATGGACATGACTCTGGCCATTCTCAATATTGAGTCAGGTGCATCTCTTAGTCCAAAGAACCTCGAGTTGCCGGTCATTCTGTATTCAGTCCCCCAATCATGCTTCGGAAGGCCGAGTCATGCTGCAAGAACCGTGAATCAAAGCGTGCCAGTTTCGCATGTGTCATCATTCAGGTGTTCTCCTAGTTCGACTTCGCGATCTCTCGGGGTGCGGCCCCCGCAATCACACTGCAGGGACCGCTGCTGAGAGAGTAGGTATGTTTAGCCGTCCATCGGTTACCATGGTTGTCGAGAGGCTCTGCTTCTTGCCGAGTGTCAGGGCTTCCAGCGGTTTCATCGAACCGGTCAGCCGGGAATCGGAAGAGTGCGCCGAGTCTACTCAACCATGTCACCTTGTTTTGGTTTGGACTGGTCACTTGATATGCTACTGATGGTCTACAGTGCTCATTCAAGTGACCACTTGTGGTCACTCTAATACAAGTCGTGTGGTCAAGGTGACCTGCTGAAGAGGCTGGCTCGCCTTTGCGCCCCACGCGGTAGTTGTTGGAACAAACCATGCTCACTGCTTCGTTGTTCACAGCCTCTACCTCATGGTGGCATAATGGTTTGGTGCTGACACCATTTAAATACTACACTGTTGACGCAATAAACCATTGATGATGGGACCTTCGCACACAGGTGCACATCCAACGGACTAGGATTGACGAACTGAAGGTGAGATACCTGCTGAGTCCTTGCGTCGGGAATACTTAACGATAAAGCGACACCGTAGCCTTTCACAAGAATTTCATCATTGGTACCAATAAAAAGCGCAGCCACATCATGGGGTCACGTGTTGAGGTCGCTTCATGTTACCGGTCACGCAGGCAGGGGTGTAGGTGTGCGACAGTCAAAGATATTACGAAGCTGATTCAGAACCTGCAGTATCAACTAACGACAGGAGACAGGTCAGGATGGATATCAAGAAGATTGCCGTGCTTGGCGCAGGCCAGATGGGCAACGGTATAGCTCATGTCTGTGCTCAGTCAGGCTATGAAGTCAAGATGCGAGATATAGAGCAACAGTTCCTCGACAAGGGCCTTGCAACGATAAAGGGAAACCTAGACCGCATGCTGAAGAAGAGCAAGATTACTCAGGTGGACGCGGATGCAACATTGCGTCGCATAAAGTGCGTTCTCGACCTTAAGGAGGCCGTGAAGGACGCTGATCTGGTCATTGAGGCGATTCCCGAAATAGTCAAGCTGAAGTTGGACACTTGGAAGGACGTGGACGCTGCCGCCCCTGCCAGCGCCATATTGGCGTCGAACACTTCGAGCATCAGTATCACCCAAATGGCGGCTGTAACAAAGCGGCCTCAGAAGTTCATAGGCATGCACTTCTTCAACCCAGTGCCTGTCATGGGACTTGTTGAAATCATTAAAGGGCAAGCCACCGACGACGCAACTGTCGATGTGATAAAGGCTGTCGCGACTAAGGTCGGCAAGCAGACAGTCGTTGTTAAGGAAGCGCCAGGGTTCGCAGTCAATCGATTGCTGGTGCCCGCTTTGAATGAGGCTGTCTTTGCGATTCAGGAAGGCATCACGACAGTTGAAGACATGGACCTAGCCATCAAGCTCGGGTTGAACTGGCCAATGGGTCCGCTGACACTTCTTGACTTCGTGGGTCTAGACACGGCATTGTACATCGCCGATTATTTCGTGGACGAGTTCAAGGACAGCAAGTACAGGGCACCTGCCTTGTTGCGCAAGATGGTGCGTGCAGGATGGCTGGGCAGGAAGTCCGGAAGGGGCTTCTATGACTACTCAACCAATCCTCCCAAGCCGGGTAGGTTCTAAGAGTAATCTGGGGCGGCCAAGCTAGCGAGGTTCGCCCCTCCTAGCTCCAGCTGGAGTTGAAGCTCTGGATACTTGCGGCTGTTTCTCTTCACTTACTCGAACTTCAATCATATGCTGACACACATGACATATGAACTCATCAGAACTTGTCCATTGTATATCCTCCGGGGTAATTGGTTCACTGCAATAAGACCAAATCACGAAGGAAGATTTTGATCTAGTTCTCGAACGCGCTTGGGAATCAATGTCTTTCCCACCTGCTCCATCAATCCCATCCCTTCTAGGCTGACATTGGCGCCTCATGAGAATCAGCAACACAAGTAGCTACATTCCCAACATGACACGCCAAAGCACGAAAAACGGTTGCAGTAGAGGTATCATTCAGACAGCGGAGAGGATTGGAAACACAAGGAGCAATACGAGAGTCAATGCAACGATCACCGAATCAACTGTCTTGCTTCCTGCTTGCTCTCCCAACTCACCTAACTGAAGACCCTTTCATTCGAAACGTAATAGGCCTGCGTTCTTCTGTTTTGTCTATTCATGCACAACCGTCATGAAACAGAATTGAACACTTGCACACATCCATCGTGAAAGGTGTTAGACACTGCGACAGATGTCTGTTTCATTTCGTGAGCTCTTCTTCTCTGAGCTTCTTCTTGAAGAGTTTCATTGCCACAGTCAGAGGCAGCTCATCTCTGAATTCTACCCATTTTGGCACGGCATATGGCTTCACTCTCTCCTTCAGGTATTCGATGATATCCTGCTCTGAAACTTTACCTCTATATTCAGGTTTCAGCTGGACAAAAGCCTTCACCCTTTCACTTCCAGGTCTTTCAGAATCAGGAACCCCTATCACACCTGCAACATCGACGGCTTCGTGTGTGTGAAGGATGTCATCAATGACCCTACTGTACACCTTGTTACCCGAAACATTGATCATGTCTTTTAGCCGGTCTACTATTCTGAAGTAGCCGTCACTATCCATCTCGACAATATCGCCCATAGGCAACCATCCGCCCTCTCTTAGTCCACTTCCAGGAGTTGGGAAGTACCCCTTCATGACCTGCGGTCCACGGATCCAGATTTCTCCTCGCTCGTTAAGCGGAAGCTCTTTTCCAGTTTCGGGATCGACGATTTTGACCTCTGTATCAGGTATGGGAATGCCGATGCCCCTCTTTGTTTCGGTCATGAAACCAGTGACCTTCGAGAGCGCTGACACGTTGATTGTTACGATTGCTGATGACTCTGTTGCGCCATAGCCTTCGCCCATGGGCACTCCCGTCTTCTTCTCAAACTCCGCAGCAAGATCGGCAGGGAGTGCCGCTGCACCTGAGTAATAGAATATCTGTCCCTTCTTCAGGTCCATCTTGCTCAGCATTGTATAGTGAGCTGGGACTGCGAATACAACGAAAGGACGTTGCTTGTTGATTATATCTGCAATCCTCGAGATGTCACGCGGGTCAACCAGGAATATCTTCATACCCCATGACACGCATGCATGCACGGCCCAATGGCCGTACGCGTGGAAGATGGGCACACATATCAGACCTGCGCTCTTTCCGATGATTCCCTCCTTCAGAGGGTCCATCATCCATTGAATTGACTGTATGACGGCACTTGTCAGATTGTAGTGTGTCAACAAGGTCCCTTTTGGAAGCCCTGTGGTGCCTCCCGTGAAGGGCAGCAGGGCGATATCCTCCTTCGGGTAGATTTCGACAACACCTTCATGCGGCTCGTGCTGTTCTATCAAATCATTGAGAAGGAAGTAGTTGTCATCATCAATCTGCTCTGTGTCAGGATATTCATAGTCTGGGAATACCCTTGTAGGGGTGTAGATAACGATTCTCACGCTCGTTTCGGGTTTGACTCGATTGATTCTTTCAAGACGTCTGGATGAGCATACCACGATCTCAGCTCTACTCTCTTTGAGTTCATACAGCAAATCGTCGTCCTTGTGCATAATGCTTAGAGGTACATGAATCGCTCCAATCTTCATTGCTGCATAGTCAGCTATTATGAATTCAGGACATGATGGAAGTACAGTGGCAATTGCGTCCCCCTTCTTCACACCAAGGGCTACGAAAGCTGATGCAAGCTTGTCAACCTTCATTTTCAGCTCATGATATGTCAAATGCTCATCCAAGTACTCACATGCTTCAATATCAGGGAAATTCGTTGCAGAGTCCTCTAGAAACTTGTAGACATTTATCTCAGGATACGGAGCCATCGAATGCTTGAGTTTGAAAGGACCAATTTGGTAGCCACTCAACCACGGCTTGTCACCAAAGATTTCTGCCGATGTTCTAGATACTGCTGATGCCATCTCCTTTTCAGAAGTAGCCATCTGTTTTGTTTGTGCCCCCGTAGTTCCTCTCCCAAGATCCCCATATTCAGGGATCGAATCAGCAACCCATGCAAGATCAAGTTCCTTTAGTTTTTCTCTCGAGGGTCTTCCTTGATGATCCCATCCGCGATACTTGTAGTATGCATCTAGGAGAACATCCAGTTTCACAACATGCCCCTTCGCTGGCCCTTCGGGCATTGGATCCTCTAGTAGTCGCGGAGGTAGACTGTCATCTCTTCGTCCAAACCCCTCCCTCAAAATGTATGCCCTCTCCAGGTTATAGATTCTCTCACCTGTCTTGCGAAAGTCATCTGCAGAGAACTCATAGCCCATCAGTGTGGAAATCAGTTTCGCCCAGTCTTCGGCAGTGAGCACCATCCCCATGAACTTGCAGCCACCAATGGCGTCAAAGATGCCGAATGCATCCTCGAAGTTCTTGACGACTAATGCTATCTCTGGGATTTCCATTAGTGGATCGCCCACATCCGCATTCTCAACGATCATGAAAGGCATGGAGAGAAAAGCAGGTCCCTCAATATACGCTGTTATGTGATCTCCGCCTCGATTCGCAACAGCATAGGCAAGTCCCGTTATCTTGGCCGCTCTGCTGTCATAACCCGGGAGCTCTAGTCCCTTCACATGCATCGCGAATCTCTCAGACCCATTACCTAGTTTCTCAGCCATCCTCATGGTCCCTTCAGCAAGGAGATTCCCTATTCCCTCACGTTTTCCAATCTTGTGAACAATGTCAACGATAAGTTGCGCATTTCCCCAGGAGAAGTCCATGCCACCAATGTCGTCGTCTTTCAGGATGCCGCGTTGTCTGCATTCCATGGCAAAGCCAACGCTATTGCCCGCAGAGATTGTGTCAATGCCATACTCATTGCACAGGAAGTGCGCGAGGGTGATGGCTTCTAGGCTGTCCACACCGCACATAGTCCCAAATGAGCTAATAGTTTCGTATTCCGGGCCCTCTCCCTTGCTCTTGAAAGGTCCCTCCTTGATTTCGGCAATCCTCCCGCAATGGATGGGACAAGCAAAGCAGGGCTTTCGTCTTACTAGGATGCTATCATTGATTGCCTGCCCGTTGATTTTTTCTGCGTTCTCAAAAACGCCGGTCTGCCAGTTTCTGGTCGGGATGCCTCCCTTGACATTGACCAGGTCAACCATTGTAGCTGTGCCATAAACCTCTAGGGTCATCTTCAGAAGGCTTTGATTCACCCAGTCGAACCTTTGCTTTGCCTCCTGTCTGTATGCGTCTGGGTCTGCAATGGCGATTTCCAGAGTCCCCTTTGATGCTATTGCCTTCAGATTCTTTGAGCCCATGACCGCGCCAACGCCGCACCGTCCCGCTGCGCGACCCCAGTTCTCCTCATCGCAGTCGTTCATGATTGCAGCGTACTTTACCAGATTCTCCCCTGCGATACCTATGCAAGCGACATTGAATTTGGGTCCGTGCCTCTCTCTGAGGATTCTAGTGGTTTCGGAGGTGTTCTTTCCCCATATCTTCCCTGCATCGAACAGCTCCGCCTTTCCATCTTCAGTGAGGAGGTAGACCGGACTTGGCGCTCTTCCTTCGAATATTGCACCATCAAAGCCGGAGCGTTTGAAATCTCTCCCCCAGAATCCTGCGGAATTTGCCTGGCCCCATCCATTCGTGAGGGGTGACTTTGTTACCACACTGTATCGTCCTGTGCTGGGCGAACTGGTGCCTGTAAGAGGGCCGGTCATGAAGATGAGCTTGTTCTCAGGACCAAGGGGGTCAATGCCTTTTTCAGTTTCCTCAAGTAGGATCTTGGTAGCTAGTCCGGCACCACCGAGGTATTTTCGTAAGGTTTCTTCATCAGGGAATTCCTCCGTTATTGTAGATGTAGTCAGATTGATGCGCAGGATCTTTCCCATGTAGCCATACATGATGAAGTGGACCTCTTGCTATCTACGAAACGGGGTCATGCGCTTTTAAAAGCCTGATGTTCATCAAGGCGGGTGAGGCGCCCGGATGAAGGTGAAAGTGAAATTCTTCGCGCATCTCAGTGAGCTCACAGGTAAGAAACCAGTATTCGAGGTCGATGTTGAGGAGGGCGCCACCGTTTCCATGCTCTTGGACAGTCTACTCGTCGACCGGAGGATCAGGGATGCCCTGCTGGACGAGAACCAAGAGATCAGGTCCAATATAACTGTCCTCAAGAATGGCAGAGAGATAAAACTCCTGGCGGGAATGGAAACCAAGCTGAGTCATGGTGACGAGCTAGCTGTGTTTCCCATGCTTGTCGGAGGTCGATAAGTGGTGCATCGAATACCCTAGACCCCTTCAAGCTCAATTTATCAGTAGGACATTCCTGTTACAAGAGCATTCAATCGAATTACGATGACCAGTGCTATTCGAAGGATTGATCACTATGCCGAGATTCATGTCAGCTGAATGGCTGAATCTATACAAGAATGCGCTCAACAGCAACGATGCCTATGCAAGGGCTGCTTCGTGGTGGACTGGCGACTTCATTTTCGTTGTCAGGGCAAGCGGCAAGTTGGACCATGATATTTTTGCTTTCATCGGGTTGACTCACGGTAAGTGCACCGGTGTGAAGCCAATAAAGGGAGAAGACGAATACCAAGTTGTGAAACCTGGTGAGGGTGCGAGCAGTAAGGACAAGGTTGCCGTAGAGTATGTCTATGAGGCCAAGTATGATGCTTGGCTGAGAATCCTGAGAGGCGAGTTGGATCCTGTCCGCGGGCTTCTCAGCGGCCAAGCAAGAATCGTTGGAGATATGGCCAAGATTCTCAAGGCTACGGACGCTGCGAAGGAGCTAGTACGAACATCCACCCTGATCGACACGGAATTCTACTAAAGACAACAAGGTGAAGTGTAATGGATGAAGCAGCGCGGGAAATCCTCTTCCATACATTCAAGGCCGTAATAGAAGATGTCATTGCTGACAAGCGGAAGAATCCCAAGAACACCACGACTCTTGACGAATATCGAGCCAGGATAAACATAGGTCTGCATGTGGAAGAGGAATTCATATTGTGGGTGAATCTTGTTGCTGAAGGCGGCAAGTATGTCGTCAACAAAGGAAAGCTTGATGACTACGATCTACAACTCATATCAGACCCCGAGGATATGATGTACTTCACTAACAGGAAATACTCAACGCTGAAGATGATGTTCACAAAGAACAGATTCGGAGAGAGAAGGCTGCTTTTCAGTGGAGGAACGTCTGGCAGAAACTACGGGAAACTGTTGAAGCTCCCCAAGGTGCTAGTCTTGGATGGCAAATAGGTGAAAAAGCCCTGTATAGAACCATAAACCCTCATAATGAGTAGTTGATTCGGCTGCAGGAGTTCTTGGAACCAACTCTGACTATCGCTGTGAGAACGACGTTTAGTTGGACGTGATGGGCCGACAAAACACAATACTAGGTGTCGAATACGAGAGTTGCATGCAAGAGTACTGGAGATTCTCATGCTAACACACGGCATTCATGGGAAGGTGGGGGACCTGTGGGCACATGCACAATGCTCACGTCAGGAACTGTTTACCTGCCGACGTGTCTGTCAGACTCCTGAAGAAGATGGGAGCGGACATCACGTTCGTCTGCGGATCAGACACTCATGTTACTCTTCTCCTGACTGTAACAGAGGCCGCTGGTGTTAGTCACAGAGAACTCTATGTAGAGTACCACGAGCACTACCTGGAGATCGTAGCCAGTTTCCCAATCTTAATAGCAGTGTTGCATCATGTCCGGTCATGTGGTGCAGATGAGGTACGAAGAGAGCAGCTACACAGGATACGATGGCATGCAGATGTTCATGTCGGTATGGACTCCCGACGACGAACGGCCCCGTGCTCTCATGGTAGCTATTCACGGGCTTGGAAGTCATGGGTCTGCTCTGACTAACGTCGGCGTCTATCTCAGTGAGCGGGGCATTGCAGTGTTCGCCCCTGACATGAGGGGCTTTGGTCACTATTCGGGACTGAAGGGGCACGTGATGAACTTCGATGAATACATCGAGGACATCGATAGCGTGGTGACTCAGGTCAAGATGATGCACCCGTCCAAGCTGACCTTCCTGTTTGGCCACTCGCTGGGGGGTCTTGAAGCGATAAGATATGTCACTACGTATCCCGGCGATGTCGATGGTCTGATTCTATCCTGCCCTGCGGTTTCTGAACATGTCGAGATCGGGAAGGCAACCAGAGTGGCGGGCTCATTCCTTTCACTACTAAACATTAAGCGATACTTCGGCTGGCCTACCCAGTTCCAGTACGCCTCACATGACCCAGACGTCGTTCAGGAGCATGAGAACGACGTGCTTAGGTTTGACAAGGTGACACCCCGACTTGGAATGTCTGCACTGAAAGCTACCCGCAAAGCGTTCGAGTCTGCATCCGGAATAGTGCTCCCAGTCCTTGTGCAGCAGGCGGGTGACGATGTCTTCGTTATACCTGAGAAGACCAAGTTGTTCTTCGACAGCATTGGTGGATGTGACAAGAGCTGGAAATTGTATGAGGGTCTCTATCACGAACTTCACAATGAAAATGCGAGGGAGCAGGTACTTGGCGACATGTACGCATGGCTTGAGAAGCGCCTGACGGGATAGTGAGAAATGGGATCCGAAGGTTTTGACAATCTAGTTCGGTCCAAAGAAAGGACGGCTCTAGCCTCTGCCGACCATGACCGGACGACTGTCATTCATGAATCCTTGTCTTCTCATGACGAGCTTTATGGCTTCTATTGAAAGGAAGGTAAACGCGCAGACACCAAAGACTACTTCCACGCCAAGCAACCCGATTGGCACTAGTCCGAATGCGTTGGCTACAGCTGGGATGCTGAACAGCCCTATGGTGAGGGCTGCATTCCCAAATACGGCCAGCCATAGCAGACGGTGCGGCCTCACTTCGAATACTGATCGCCTCAAGGAACGACATGTGATTGCCATCACAAGTTCAATGAATACGAACAAGTAGAAGAGCACACTTCTCGCTTCAAGCAACTGAGGGCTGTTCTCCGGCGTGCCCAAGGGCACCATACTGGCGAAGATAAACAGGAAGAGAGGGCTTTGGACCAGAACGGAGATCAGATAGAACAGCTTCATATCCTTTGTGAATATGCTCTCCTTGGGACTTCTTGGAGGTCTTTCCATTATGTCGGGGTCTGCCGGGCTCAACCCAAGAGCGATTGCAGGGAATCCATCGGTGACGAGGTTTATGTAGAGAAGCTGAGCCGGCTCCAGCGGAAGCGGGTACCCCGCTAATATGGCAACTGAGAGCACTATAATCTCAATCAGATTTGTCTGCAGTAGATATGCAAGGTACTTCTTGATGTTGTCGTAGATCCACCTTCCTAACTCAATGGCCTTTTCGATTGTTGCGAAGTTGTCATCTGCAAGTACGAGGTCGGCAGCCTCTTTCGTGACATCGGTCCCTGTGATTCCCATGGCAATACCGATGTCTGCCTGTTTTAGAGCTGGAGCGTCATTGACGCCATCGCCGGTCATCGCCACGACCTTTCCACGCTTCTTCCATGCTTTTACGATCTTCAGTTTGCGTATCGGCGAAACCCGCGCATAAACGGAAACATCCTCGACGATCTGTTCAAAGTCTTGATCGTCGATGCGCTCCATATCAGAATCCGTTAGGAACTTGTCACCCTCATTATAGATGCCAACTTCGCGTGCTATGGCCACAGCAGTCAAAGCATGATCGCCAGTTATCATGATGGGCCTGATTCCCACAGATTTGCATACACTAATCGCCTTGACAGCTTCGGCGCGGGGCGGATCTATCATGCCAGCCAAACCCAGAAAGACTAGGTCCTTCTCAAGTGTTTCTTCACTCGAGTCATCGATCTGCGGCCCCTCTCGGTATGCCACAGCCAAGACTCTCAAGGCGCGCCTTGCCATCATCTCATTGGCTTGCAAGATTCTGCCTCTGGAATCGCTTCCCATGTCTTGAATTCCGCCAGATGCAAATTCCTTGGTGCAACGGTCAAGCACAACCTCCGGTGCTCCCTTGACGAAGACAAGCTTGCCGCCCTTCTCGCTATAATGCATTGTTGTCATGCGTTTTCTCTCGGAGCTGAAGGGAACCTCCCCTATCCTGGGGAAGGCACTTCTGATTTCGTGCACTTTGTGCCCAGACTTCTCGGCGAGAACAATCAATGCTCCCTCTGTCGGGTCTCCCCTGATTCTCCATTTTCCATTCTCAATGACGAGGTCTGCATCATTGCACAGAACGCATCCCATGACAAACAACCTGAAACTATCACTGTTCAGGACACCGTCCGGGGCCAGAAGTCTGCCTGTGGGCTCATACCCTTCGCCCTCGACCGCCACCGTCGAGTCTGCAGCGTAAACCTCTCTAACAGTCATTTCTCCTTTCGTGATTGTCCCTGTCTTGTCAGAGCAGATGACAGTGGTGCACCCTAGGGTTTCCACAGCTGACATTCTGCGTACGAGCGCATTGGCATGCGCCATTCTATGCATACCTATTGCGAGACTTCCCGTCACGACTGCCGGCAGTGCTTCAGGAACGGCTGCCACTGCAAGAGCTATTCCGAAGAGTATCATTTCGAGGGCAAAGGCCGGACGGAACAGGCCGTACACTATGAAGTCCCTAAGTAGTCCCACGGCTATTACTGCAACGCATACACCCAGCGAGAGTGCACCAAGCCACTTGCCAATCTCCTTAGTCCGTTTCTCAAGAGGTGTTTCCTCTTTGTCCACGGTTGTTACTTGGCGCGCGATCTTGCCAAATTCAGTATTCATCCCAGTGGCAGTTACTACAGCAAGTCCCTTCCCATATGTCACTTCCGTGCCTGAAAGAACCAGATTCTTCCTGTCAGGGAGGGGGGTGTCAGGCTCAATCGTCTCTTCAGTCTTGGATACGGGCAACGACTCGCCAGTGATTGCTGCCTCGTTCACCTTGATGTTACAGACCTCAATGAGGCGCCCGTCCGCAGGAATCTTGTCCCCCTCTTTGAGCATGAGGATGTCACCAGGCACAACCTCCTTGGTAGGCACCTCGAGTGCTTGATTGTCACGTAGGACTGTTGTGCAAGGTGTAAGCATCTTCTGCAGTGCCAAGAGAGCCCTCTCCGCCCTGTATTCTTGCGTGAAGCCCAAGATTGCAGAGATGATAACGATCACCAGAATCAGTAAAGCATCTACGATCTCGCCGACAAGAAACGAGATCCCAACCGCAATGAGAAGTATGACAACGAGAGTTTCGGTGAACTGTCTGAGAAGTATCCTTAAGGGGCTCTCAGTTTCGGCTCTCATTAGCTCGTTTGGTCCATACTCTTGCAGTCTTTCAATAGCATCAGCGCGACCAAGACCTGCCCGGCTCGTACTCAGCTTCATCAAGACGGTCTGTGAATCTTGAGAGTGCCAAGCCTCTTCCGTTGATGTCATTGCCTCTCACCGGGCCGGCAGCGCGACGTCGGTCACCATGTGGCTTGCCTTGACATTCGAGCGACCCGACCCTAATGGATCCGGGTGATGTCAAGACGTAGACTTATGGCCGAATGTTGCCAGACGCAGCCTACGGGTTGTCGTGCTGGCACCTGAGCCGACAAACAGACGAGATAACTGTTTCGTCAGCGGTACTTCTGGGAGATAGTATCCTATGTCGAAAGCATTAAGACCACACTGCGGTTAGTGCTCTGCAGAACACCCGGAAGCACAACACCATGTCTGAGAAGCCCAAGTACAGCTTCAAGTGTCTGGAGAATGAATGTCCACAGCGAGCCTGCTGTACACGCGAACCGGTGACTGTGACTCTAGGCGACATTGTTCGATGGAATGAGCAAGATTACCTGTCTCACATTGTTCCCGGAGTGGTCATTCAGATGCCTGAATCAGATACGGATGCTTTGATACTTGTGACGGCGCGACGCCAACTGAAGAAAGACGCGAGCAAGACTGCGTGCGTCTTCTATCACGAGGAGTCAAATGCCTGTTCAATCAGATATGCTCGCCCAATCTCTTGCAGGACATTTCCTCTTCAGTTCGCAGGTGAAAATTTCGTTCTCAGCAACAAAGAGTGTTCTGGCATCGGGAAGGGCGAAGTCGCACGCGACGCCCTGAAAGAAGCCAGAAACACTGCGGAACTCGAGTTCAAAGAGCGACTGGAAACGGAGAAGACATTGCCCGGCCTCTACACCGTATTCATGAGCCTCATGTTGCGTCAATCAGCCGAAGCCATGAAGGATCTCTCTGATGAAGATAGGAAACGCATTGACGAGATAATGTCTCGCAGGTCTTCGAGCGAAGAGGGTCAAGGCGCTGAGAGCGGCGACTAGACATCCATCCTAAACAGTTCTCTTGGAGACCGCGTCAGAGCATCGCACCCTGTTTCCGTGACACTGACCAGGTCCTCTATCCTTATTCCGAATCTGCCTTCTAGGTAGATTCCAGGCTCAACACTGTGTGTCATACCAGGTTTCAGCTGAAGTGCGTTGCCTTTCACCAAGTATGGTGGTTCGTGAACTTGAAGCCCTACTCCATGACCAAGCCTGTGAGTGAAGTACTGCCCGTAGCCGTTTTCCTCGATCAAGCGGCGGGCAATCCCGTCTGCATCGCTGCAGGTCAAGCCAGGTGAGATTCGATTCAATGCTGCTTGCTCAGCTTGCAGGACAACAGAATAGACATTCTCCTGCTCACTCGTTGGCTCTCCGGCGACAGCCATTCTGGTGATGTCCGTGTTGTAGCCTCCAACAGAACAGCCGCAGTCAAACAAGACCATATCGCCCCTATGGAGCGTACGATCTCCGGACTCGGCGTGTGGGAGGGCTGTGTTCTCGCCGAACTGGACCGTGGTGAAAGTCGGGACTGCCCTGCTCTGAACATCCTCATTGATGACCAGCTGGCTCAGCTCCAGTTCTGTCATTCCGGCCTGTGCTTGGCTCATAGCCCTAGCAACCGATCCATCTATGATCCTGCTGGCCTCCTTCATAGCAGCTATCTCGTTTCGGTCCTTGATGATACGCATTGAGTCCAGCTCGCGGGTGAGCGAAGTCCTCTTCGTGACCTTGCCGAGGGCCCTCTCAAGCGACCAATACACTCCCATCGGAAGGCTGTCGTCGAAGAGCAGCGAGTATCCAGCCTTCCTCGGTCCCGCAATCTTGGCAACCAGCGAGTAAGGGTCATCTGTTTCGTCCCAAGGATGGAACCTCTTGACCCATGTCAACCGGGACAGGTTCGAGATCTCAAAGCTTGGCGCCACGATTTGTGGCGGCCCGTCTGCCGTAATAACGAGGGCGATGAGACGCTCACGCATTTCATAGTGGATGCCAGTCAGATACTGGAAGTTAGGGGAGGGAGTCAAGAAAGCGAAGTCCGCCTTTGAATCACGAGTGACGTCCTGTACTCTATTCATTCTCTTGGCATACGGAGCCATTGACATGTTCTCTGTGAGCAGATGGCGCACCGATAACTTGTTCGGTGGCGCAGGCGCACCTGACGCTAGCAGAATCAGAGTTATATAGAGTCAGAAGTCGGCTCGTCTTCAGGACTGCAGGTGACTGAATGTCTGAGCTAGAACCGCCATGTGAGATGCAGAAGCTTCCTGCTAGTGTCTATGCGGTCGGCTCGCTCACAATGTTCGCTCAGGGACTCTATGGGCCTTTTCTGAATACCTACATTCTCGATATGGGCGCAAACTACGCGGAGCTGGGTGTCTTCCGGAGCGTCGGCAACATCAGTCCCGCCATACTGCAACCTGCATGGGGCGCCGCGTCAGACAAGCTAGGACACACAAAGGCTTTCGTGGCTTTTGGGACCATAACCGGGCTGTTCATGGTCTATCTGTTTCTCTGGGCTTGGACGCCGCTAGACATGATAGTGCTCTACGCAATCCAGTGCATCCTGTTCAGTGTCCAGATTCCTACTTGGTTGTCTCTTGTCGGATGTCTCATGCACGAGTCCAAGAGAGGTTCGGAGCTCGGTCGACTTGGGATGGTGACGAACCTAGCTTCTCTCGTGGCGACGCTGGTGGCCGGGGCAATAATGGTCTATCCATCAGTAATCCCTGTCTTCAAATCGTTCTGGGGCACCTTCGGAAATGTTCTCTTTCCTTCAGGACAAGTCTGGAGAGAAGTCTACATAGTTCCATTCTACATGACGGCCATGATAGGGATTGTGGCATCAATCCTTTCACTGAAGATAAATGAGCGACCTCGGATGAATGGTGAGAGGCGAGGTTTTCCCCCCGTTCTCAAGCTACTTACGCGGCCCGGGGACTTCCGCAAATTCTGCTTCACTGCTACGTTCTTTTCATTTGCAATGTCGATGGCTTGGCCATTCTTCATAGTCGTGCAGCGAGAATGGTTGGGCAATACTCTTTTCGAGATTGCCGTAGCATCGGCAATATCGACGGTAATGACAGTGGCTATGACCATTCCCTTTGGGCGGCTTAGCGACCGAGTAGGGCGGCGTCCCCTGATTTTCACAGGGAGGTTTCTCTTGTTCTTTGTCCCATTGTTATATCTCATGGCTACCGATACGTTTCTGATATACGTGTCAAACGCTATTGCAGGCATAGCCACTGCGGCTTCTGTGAATGCGAACACCGCCTACATCTATGATGTCGCTCCGGAGGGAGAGAGAGGGTCGCATGTTGCGGTCTACAATACCTTCACAGGTATAGTGTTCCTCTTTGGCTCACTAATATCCGGGATAATGGGACAGTTGTTCATAGATACCGGGCTTCTCGGGGCCCACCAATCGGTTTTCACGATGCTTGGGATAAGCACCGTCCTTCGGTTCATAGCCTCGTTCGTCTACTTGGATTTGAAAGAGCCACGTGTCTATCATTCGACCATCTGGGCTGAGTTCCGGGCTTTGGTCCATAGGCGACGCCATGACTCCGAAACGCCGTGATTCTTCTGTTATAGACAGGCTTAAGGATGCGGTCCCATTCACCTGAGTCTGCACTCTGAGAGGACTGCAATTCTTGAGGAATGATCCGAGCTTCGAGGAAGGCTGGAAAATCGAGATGAGAAGAGGCCTCCTGGAGTATGCGGTCCTCGCAATAGTGAAGCGGCATCAAGAGGGTATACACGGTTATGGCATTGCAAGGGAACTTGAGGAGAAGACGGATGGGCTGCTTGAAGTGAAGGAGGGAACGCTCTACCCCATTCTGCACAGGTTACGAGAGGACAGACTTCTCAACGTTAGGGCTGAGAGGTCGGACACAGGACCGAGTCGAAAAGTGTATGTGCTTACGGGTGAGGGTGACCGCGTCTATCGTGAGCTCTCTTTCATGCTTGCTAGGATGTATGAGAAGCTGGAGGCATTGTCTCGATGAGCGAGCGAAACGTCGAAGACGTGATAGGCGACTATGTGAAGAGAACCCGGAAGGTCTTGCCCAAGGGGCGAGAAGCCGAAGATTTACTGGATGATCTCAGGAATCACATTCTCGATTCACTCGCCGACAAGAGTGAACAGAAACCCGGAGTCAGCCAGCTGGAATTGGTTGGAGAGGTCCTGAAAGAACTTGGCGATCCGGAGGACATAGCTCGTGAGTTCGAGTCGACACACCCGGAGGAACCGGCTACGAGAAGACGCAAGACGATCAGGCTCGTTGCGAGACTAGTGTTTGCAATAGCGGTCGTAATTGTCGCTGCAGCTGTGGTTTCCAGTGTTCCACTTGGACAGCAGGAAGAGCCCTCAGTGGACTTCTTCACTGCCTTTATCGTTCTAATGGTGTTTGCGGTTGCAGAGTGGTATGTCAGAGCGTGGCAGACTAGATCTGTAGATTAGCCCTTTGCACTGTGCTTTCACACCTTGGCTCTCTGCAAGCCACGCACCACTCTGTGTCAAGCCTGTAACACACACAAACAAATGCTTGCTGTGACCTCGTCGCAGAGCGAGTGGAGGCTTCACTAGGGATTCACTAGTTCTAGAGCACCCTCAGTAACTCCTCGACACCCCTCCCTACCTATTTTGACAGCGTGAAACCTCCACTCCTCCTTTACTCACAACCGAGCTGATTGGGCACAAACACCTTGGTCATGGCAGGCAGTCCTGCGCGGCTGGATCAAGGTGTCGTGAGAGTATCAGAACTCGACCGTGTGTATCTGGTAGAAGTCCTTAGGATGATCACATGCAGGACACTTCTCGGGCGGACTAGTTCCTTCGTGGATGTAGCCACAGTTCGAACACCGCCACTTAACCTTGGTTTCACGCTTGAACACGCGACCTTTGGCTATGTTGTCAGCCAGCATCGTGTAGCGCTGCTCATGCCATGACTCCGCTTTCGCAATAGCCTTCCATACTGCGGCAATCTGCGTGAACCCTTCTTTCTCCGCAGTTTCCGCAAAATTGGGATAGATTTGCGAGGTTTCCAAATGCTCTCCTGCGGCGGCAGCCCGAAGGTTCTGCTCGGTCGTACCGAGCGGCCCTGTCGGGTACTCCGCTTCAATCTTGACCATAGCGCCAGTCTTGTTGTCTTGAAGCAGCTTGAAGAATCGGGACGCATGCTCTCTCTCTTGGCCCGCTGTTTCCTCGAAGATGGCCGATATCTGGATGAACCCCTCCTTCTTCGCTGTGCTTGCATAGTAAGTGTAGCGGTTCCGAGCCTGCGACTCGCCAGCGAAAGAAGCTAGGAGATTCTTCTCAGTCTTTGATCCTTTCAGTTCCACTTTGATTGCCTCCATTCGTCCCCCAACAAACGTACTCGCCAGCTGTGAATGCGTGTTTTCGGGGACAGAATGCGGCCGGCTGACAAACGTTCGCTATTAAGTATGACCGTACAGCACAATCGCAATCCTAGAAAGTGCGAGCCTGTTATAGGCGAACCTTTGCAGCGATGGTTTCCGCAAGACGCTTGCAGTCTTCCAGTTCTTGACTTGTAGGCCTACCATGCACGTCGATTGTGGGCTCCAGAACCTCGAACTTTAGGTCTTCGAACTTGTCTTTCAGCCGCTTAACACCGCCGCCTCCCCATCCGAAGGTGCCGAACAGACCAATCGGTCTTTTGGCAAATCTCTTTCCTTCCATCTCGTCAACGAAAGCCCAGACTCTCGGAAATGGATACGCATCATAGGTTGGAGTGCCGATGGCTATGACGCCCGCCCGCAAGCTATCGGTGACGACCTTGCTCATGTCTGAGTAGGAGAGGTTATGGATCTTGACCGGGACTGAAAGATTCTCAAGTTCTCTCTTGAGTGTCATGGCAACCCTCTGAGTAAAACCATACATTGTTCCGTATATGATCGTGCATCCCTTCTCAAGATCGGGTGAACTCCACTCTGAATACCGATTGATGATCCACGTCGGATCCCTGCGGTACACCGGGCCGTGACTAGGAGCGACCATCTTCAGATCAATGCCCAGTCCAGTGACCTTGGCAATAGCTTGCTGTATGAACTTGAGGTAACTAGTGATTATCACTGAGAGATACCTCCTGCTCTCGGACTCCACCATACGCATGTCGATTTCGTCGTCAAAGTGGTTTCCATTCAGTGCACCGAACGAACCGAACGCGTCACAGGAGAACAGAATATGGTCTTGCATGTCGTAGGTCATCATGGTTTCAGGCCAGTGTAGAAACTGGGTGTGCAAAAACTTCAAGGTACGCTTACCGAGGGATAGTTCCTCCAGATCGGTGACTGTCTTCTCCCTCAGTCTGACATCGTAGAATGACTTCTGCATATCTGATGCCTTGGGCGTGTAGATCATGGTCGCGTTTTCCGCAAGCTTGGCGATGTGAGGAAGCGCACCAGTGTGGTCTGGCTCCATGTGATTCATGATGATGTAGTCAATCTTGGCTGGGTCCACTACCTCTCTTATGTTGCCGATCCATTCGTCTGCCCAAGGTTCCTTGACGCACTCAATCAAGGCTATCTTGTCATCGACGATTAGGTAGCTATTGTATGATACGCCGTGAGGGAGTGCCCAAAGGTTCTCGAAAAGAACTGTGTGGTGGTCATCTACGCCAACATAGTATACACCTTTGACAATCTCTCGATTCACATGATTCACCTACGAGTAAGTCACGGTCTGAATCCCTCATAAAAGCTACACGGCGTGGCAAAGAGAGCCAGGAACAGTGAGGGCCGGGTCGTGCCGCAGTCCAATAAGGGATAAGTGCATGCGTTGCTTGTCAGTGTCACTTGTCGGAGCTGTGCGCATTGAACAAACGCTCCATTGCTGCCGTCATGATTCTAGCTGCTGCGATGGCAGCGTCCACACTACTCTCTGTCAGCAGCTTGGGTGTACTACCCTTCGACGCAGCTGACTTTTGGATGGAACCCTTTTCCTCGCGCACCTCGTATGCAGACTGCAATGCCGGGGACGTGCTTCATGGGACGTTTGAAGTCATACAGGATGGCGACCTCTTCCCGGGCGATCAGACCAAGTACGATATTTGGCTGATTGAGGGTGTTGACTTCTTCATCTTTGATGAGTCAAACTATAATCTTTGGCTCGAGGGAAGCTATGCCATAGCCGCCTATGCGAATGAACGAGTGTCTGCGCTATCCTGGAGCGTCCGGGTTCCGGAGTCCGGGCGCTGGTATGTTGTATATTCCAACGGGGCAGTATTCAGGAAACATGTGACGGCAATGAGTTCACGTTCAGGAAGTGCGTGGTTGGCCTTTCTTGTTGTTCCGTCTGTGTCAGTAGGCTGCTTCCTGTTGGGCTTCTTCTTGCTGGGCCGATTCTGGAGTGGCAGACAGTCGGTGGTTCCGACTGGGGAAATCCGACACTGATGGTGTGAGTAGCTGGAAACTCAGTCTGGTCCAGCTTTCTCACAAGATTCAGGTGGTCTGTTGCTGGGGTGCACTTTCCTTGGCAGGCTCATGCAGCGCCTCATCGATGAGCTGTACTGCGTTTCTTCCGAGCAATCCACCAAAGCCTCCTAGCAGAGCTCCCAACAACACACTGATGACTATCACGAGCATTCCCATTCCACTTAGTCCCAAAAGACCGATGAAGAAATCAGCTATTTCCAGTGCAGATGCTGAAAACGAGAGGTATGCAAACAATAGGGTCCAAGCGATAGCCACTCCGACGAAACCAACCAAAAAAGCACGCTTGGAAGTCCGCGTGAACAGCGACCCGAGTATCCCGGCGATCAGCATGGTCACCCACGATCCACTCAGCTCGAGCACAATGGCGAAGATGGTCGCGATGATGATTGCGGGAACAAGTTTCAAAGATGGGAATATGTCGTCAATCTTACGCATTATGTCACCTCCTACGGAACAAACGTCACAGTCCTCTCAATCATCGTGTTCGTTGTGTCTGCCGCGCGAAATGCTTCAGCTGTATTATAGAAATACAAGAGGTTGTAGCCGTACTGCTGAGTTGCTTCGTCAAAAGCATACCACAAGTCGAAGAGATCGTCCCAGTGAGGACTGAAGAGATTGCCACTCTGTCCTGCTGGAATCACACCATAAGACATCTGAATGTTGCTCAGGTCTGCGACCATCCTCCATGAAGGTCCGTGTGTCACTCTCCAGCCGCCTGCCGCGTTCAAGGTGTTCTGCCCTCGGTGGGGTCCACCACCGATGTACGTAAAATCGGCAAGATGGTCAACGAAGACTCTGTGGTGGACGCCGTAGACCCAATTGGCTGGATCATTGCCGAAGTCTCCAATCATATCATTGAGAGCACGATGAAGAGCCCTGACAAGTATTTGATTCCGGGTTTCAACAGTCCCATTTGTCGTGTGGTCATCAAGATAGTATGCATTGTTATCCTTGATGATCTTCTCGATTATGGGTGTTCGAGACAGCGGAAGCGCGGAGTCAATCGATCTGACCTCATCAAGGATCTCATAGTGAATTGCATCGCGGAGGTACATCCAGAAAGTGGGAGCGACTATGTCGGTATCCATGACGTAGTCCCAGTCGTCCAACCAGTTCACAGCCTGCTCGATACTGGTGTTGACATCTCCTGCACTAACCCAGGCGTACGTTACATAGGGCACGATCTCCTCAGCTCTGACTTCGAGTGAGTCTGCTTGGTACTGCTTCATATCATCGACGGTCACATTGTTGTTGGTTGCTAGGAGGTGGTCGATGCGACGTCCCCTGTAGCCGTCGTCAAAGGGTCCCAATAGCTTGAATCCGTAGGAACCGAAATCGATCGATTTCTGGTTTGCGGACTGCAAATAGCCCTGTGACGGGTTCACAGATCGAGGAATCAGGGCATAGGGGATGTTGCTCACCATGCCTATCGAGTCGTTCAGTGCGGTGACCGGGTACTCACCTGTGTATCCCGATCTGATAGGGAACCTGCCACACACGGTTATCGCTATGTTGCCCGCGTCATCGGCATAGATTATGTTTTGGGGTGGACTGTCCCACCAGTAGAGCGCATCATAGTATCCTTGGAGGTCGTTGGCTCTGTTTAGCTTGCTGATGGCAAGCAACGCAGTGGAAACATCACTTCCCGTCCAGTTCATTGCTATGTTGGACCCTGTGTCGGAGTCGAGCCCATATGTGTCCACGACAGAATCGATGAGCGGTCCATGAACAGAGATCTTCACATCAAACGGGACATCGGATCCTCCTTTCACTCTGATCGTTTCGTCCACGACCTGGAATGCTCTGTACTGACCATTGTACATGTACGTGCTCGAGTTAGCGGGATTGAGCTGCTCAACAAACACATCGAGCACATCCGCGCCAACATTAGTGAAGCCCCAAGCGATATGGGCCGTGTGTCCCAGAATGACTCCTGGTAATCCGGGCAAAGTGACTCCAGTAACGTCTATCTCTCCGGGCACGACAATATGAGCCTCGTACCAGAGCGATGGGGCTTGTAGCCCTAGATGCGGGTCATTGGCCAGGATGGGCTCCCCGGTAGCCGACCTCAATCCGCTGACCGCCCAGTTGTTGCTGCCCAGCATCTCCTCTTCGAACGGTCTGATGACGTCTTCGATGACTGCCATCAGAGCGTCCAGCTTCTCATTCGGTATGATAGCTTTGTCAACCATTGTCTGGCTGACTAGACCCTCTGGGTTCGGGGTAGCAGGTTTTCCGCCAGGCGCATCGGGATATGTCGCCAAACTCAGGTTTGTTTGCTCGGGCACTATCGGCACATCGAAGGGCATGACATCAGGGAAGAGTTCATCATACATTGTGTCGTTGTCAATGGTTTCTCTCACCCACTGGCGATAGAAGTCCTCGAAGCCACCCGACAAGCCCCACGCCATCATCTCTGACCATATGAAGATGTCCAATCGAGTCCAGTGTACGGGTGTGAACCCGAGGATCTTGAACTCAATGGGTGTCATCGCGCTTGACATGGAGTCGATGAATGCGTTTACCCCTTGGACCTCCGCGTCAACCACACTAAGGGAATATGCGATATCAGGATTGGCTTGGTGAGCTATACACCAGTCGAGGGTATTCTGAGCGGACCTTGCCAGTCCAATAGTACGGTAGAATTTGTCGCTACTGACGCCACGAGAACCGACGATTTCACTAATCCGCCCTGAGGCAAGGTAGTTCTGCAACACCATCTGGAACAACCTGTCCTTGGCATGAAGGTACCCCAAGGCCATGTAAGCATCTTCGGCTGTGTCACCGTATATGTGAGGGATACCCCACTGGTCGATAATCACATCGACCTGCGCCGTGAGACCCGGCAGTTTCACTGTTTGCGCGGCAGGGTTCCTAGCCCCAAATCCCACATCAAAAATCCCGCCAATAGGCTGTATGATGCCCAGACCACCTGCCAGCGGTCCAATGGGCATGGTCAGAAGCACTATCAATACCGCAGGACCGACAAGCGACAGGCAAAAGCTGATGATTCTCTTCTTCATGCATCTCACCTTGAGCCCCGAAGTGTGGTCTAGAAGAGTGTGGTTCGCAACTGATAAGTCTTGGTGAAGGCAAATCTCGGGGGCATGTCCTGTTTTATGCAGAGGTACCCGAATTATCCAGTGCAATGGGCTGGTTCTCCATGTTTGTTGACAAGCTTTTTCAGTAAGATAGATGGCCGGTAACGAGGTCGTGAATCACCATGGTAAAGACCGACGGATTTAGAGGTAGAGATTTCATAACTCTACGAGAGTACACAAAGGAAGAAGTCGAAACGATTCTGGAGGTCGCACTAGACCTCAAGAAGAAGTTTGCAGTAGGGGAGCCGCACAAGCTTCTCGACTCAAAGACGCTGTTCATGATATTCTATAACCAGAGCCTTCGGACACGCAACTCGTTCGAAGCAGGGATGACGCAGCTCGGAGGACATGCCCACTTCTTGGACCCTGACAAGATATACGCTCCAGCGTTGGAGGGTGATGAGAAGGCGTACTCTACCGAGAGAGTGGCCGATGTTGCTAGGGTTCTTTCGAGAATGGGACATGGGATATCGATTCGCTGCTATGGTGACCCGGTAGGCTGGGTATATGGTCGGGCAAACGAGATAATCAGGAACTTCGCCCATTGGTCCAGCATTCCGGTCATCAACATGGAAGATGACAAGTACCATCCATGTCAGGCACTGGCTGACATATTGACTGTCAAGGAGAAGTTCCACACTTTCAAGGGCGTCCGATTCGTGATGTCTTGGGCCTACTCCCCATCCGTCCACAAACCGCTGGCTGTACCGCAGAGTGCGATAATTGCAGCGACCAAGATGGGCATGGACACAGTGCTGGCTCATCCTAAAGGCATGGAACTTGATGACGACATCATCAAGCAATGCAAGGTCTATGCTCAGGAGAACAACAGCAGCTTTGAGATCATGAATGATATGGATGAGGCATTCAAAGGTGCTGATGTGGTTTACCCGAAGTCTTGGACATGCAAGCAATTCATACCACCTTTCAACGCCAAGCCAGAGCTTGACAAGGCAAAGCTCGTTTTTGACAAGAACAAGAGCTGGATTTGCGATGACGCGAAGATGAAGATTGCTGGACCCAAGGCTCTCTACATGCATTGCCTGCCATGTGACCGCGGTTTCGAGGTTGCGAACTCAGTGATTGATGGCCCTCAATCCATCGTCTGGGATCAGGCCGAGAACAGACTGCATGCACAGAAGGCTGTCATGGCGCTGACCATGCGCTAGAAGCGATAGTCTTACACAGCATCGGGGTCACGTGCGGCGGCCGGAGTCGACCAATGTCGTGACCTCCGATACACCTTAAAACGCCACGTTCTTCTTCACTTTGCAGTGATTCTATGAAGAGTCTTTTTGGACGCGACCTAATAACAACGCAGGAATGGAGTGTTGATGAGCTCGAACGAACCTTGGCTCTCGCTTTCGAGTTCAAGGCTCGCCGCTTCGACCACCCATTAAGGGACTGTCTTGACCGCAGGACGTTCATGATGTTCTTCTTCAATCCTAGCGTAAGAACTCGACAGAGCTTCGAGTGTGCGGCCACGGAACTTGGCGGGCATGCGCAGTTCCTCGAACCCAAGACGATGAGGCTCAAGACGGAAACGAGTGCAGGCGAAACAGTCCAAGATGCCGCGAATGTGATGAGTCGCTATGCCTGTGGGATTGGCATCCGGACTCTTGAAACCGCAGTTGACCGCTACGGTGAAGGTGACGATCTTCTCCGGGAGTATGCTAAATGGGCCAGCGTGCCTGTCATCAGTATGGCGCATGACAAGTTTCACCCTTGTCAGGGATTGGCCGATGTCATGGGCATGAGAATGCACGGAGGCAAGAACCTGAAGCGCAAGAAACTTCTACAGGTATGGGGAAAGGGAGCTCTGGTAAGATCTTGGTGTTCAGTGCAGGAGAGTATTCTGATCAACACCCGGCTCGGACTTGACGTGACCTTGGCTTATCCCGAAGGATACGACTTGGATCCACAAGTCACCAAATGGTGCGAGGACAACGCTGCCGCATCAGGCGGCCGATTCGAAATAGTTCACGACCTAGAGGAAGGGTACAAGGGAGCTGACTTCGTCTACAGTCGCAACTGGCAGAGTCCCGCTTTCTATGGAGACATGAAGAAAGTGGGTGCCGACGCGGCCAAGAAGAAAGAGATCGAGATGGCGGCCAGGTATGATGACTGGATCTGCAGTAGGGAGTGGATGTCGAGAACGAACAACGCGTTCTTCATGCACTGCGGACCTGTAGACCGCGGGGCAGAGGTTACAGACGAGGTCTGCGATGGACCGCGATCCATAGTGTATGATATAGCAGAGAACCGGCTGCATGTTCAGAAAGCAATAATGGCCCTGACGATGGCTCGCACCTAGCATGGTTAGGACGTCCTTGGAGCCGCAAGGGCTGAGAACCGGTCACGTGGCAAAACACGCGACTGATAGTCACAGGGCATTCTAGTCCTGACACCGTGGCGAATCAGGATGACGGGACCTACCGGCCACCACAGGCTACCATCCGCCCTCGGTCGTATCAAACATCTTCAATATGAAGTAAGCAATGACACCTACAATCAATATTACCGCAAAGAATGCAACCACGAATGATGGACCTGATAATTCATTAAACCAGACGAGCGGCCCAAAGATCTCCCTAAAGTGGACTACACCGGTAAGATCTCCTATCACTATCAGAATGAGAGGCATTCCAACGAGCATTGCTATTGCCATCGCCATGTATCCTGCTCTTCTGACCCAGGCGCGCTTCGAATCAAGCTGTTGTCCGTCCGCCATCACGCTCTGCTCCTGAGATGACTATGAGAATCGTCAAGGAATCGTCTACCAAGTACCTTCTTTCGCGCTAAAAGCTTTGAGGATGAAGAACATCATGGCTGCTGTAAGAATAATGACAGCAAGGAAGCCTGCTAGAAAGGCGTTTGACGACAACTCATTGAAGAATACATAAGGACCGAAAATCTCACTGAAGGTATTTGCACCTGTCAGGTCTGCGACCATGACTAGGAAAAATGGTGCCGAAACAAACACAAGTGCTGCGATGGAAAGGTACCCTGCACGCTTAAGCCAGAGAGATGTGGAATCGCGCGGCAGGGGTTCCGCCGGCGCAGTAACATGTGTTTGAGCTACGGGTTCTGCTGCCTTCGTCCCTCTCTTGAGCAACCTGTCGCGTAACGAGTCGTACCTGCTCCGCCAGTAAACCTTGAATCCAACCTTGCTGATGTCCTCCGTTCTTCCAAGCAGAACCTTGAGCACAAGGGCTGTAACAATCCCGGCAATCACCGCTGGTGTGAATGCAGCCAAGTTTCCGTAGAAGAGGAGGATGTTATATGCCGCAGCTCCTATGCGGAAACCAACTAGGGCGGCAAGCCAGTTGATGCGATTCCCGAAGATGCGAGAGCGAGTATGAAGATAGTAGGATCCCGCAATCATGGCAAAAAGCGAGAACGAAACTATATCAATTATGAACCATAGAACCCACCACTCTGTGTTGAGGGCATAACGAACAAGGGGATTGAACTCAAAGGCTGCACCCAGGTCGTGCCAGAGGAGGACCGTGTAGACAGCATCCACCAGACCAATCGGGGCAAGTGAGAAAACAAGATAACGAACCCATTTCTCTTGCCACCAGAGAGAGAACATCACTCTCGGTGTCATCGTGGATAGGTCCTTTTTTCTCTTAGCCATTTGCACCCTTTTGGCACCCAAATCCCTGTACATCGCTAGTCGTATAAAAGCTTCCAACTGTGCTGTTCTCAGCTGTGACTGCACGACTGCGCGACCGGCAAGTTGCTAAACTCAAGGTGGGAGAATTCTCTAAGGGTCTAGTCGCTGTATCAGACATATACAATGTCATTCCGAACCTACCGAGCAACGAAAAAGAAGATTGGGCAGAGGATTGCGTCCTCTGCCTATACACTAGTTACCTGTTCCGCTACAACGTAAACCCTGTGGGGTAGGCCTTCCACATGTGGTAGAAGTACGGACCCGAGAGCATTGCGTTGTACACGTAACCGTTCATGTAGACGGCTTCAACATGGAAGTTCGTAGACTGGTATACCCATATGTAGGCAGCCTGGTCCACGATGGCCTTCTGGATCTTGCCGTAGAGAGTTATGCGGTCGGCTGGAACCAAGCTCTGAGCAGCGGTATTGATCCAGCCATCGACGAGAGTCGAGTTCCATCCTGCAGAGATGCCAAGACCGATTCTTCCAGCGTAGAGAGACGTGCTCTTCACGAAGGGAGAAGCGTAGTTGTCCGGATCAGCGTAGTCTGGTGCCCAACCAAGGAAGAAGAATGGTAGCTGCTTGTTGTTGAGCTGGTACAGATAGCTGGGCCATGAGAGCGCCTGCACTGTTACGGTGATAGGACTGGCAGGATCAGTTGCCGCGGGATCTGCCAAGATCTTCATGATGCCATCCTTCATGAGCAAACAGCCTTGCTCACGAACAGTGTTGCCTACGTTGTAGTACAGCTCGATGCTGTAGGACATGTTGGCAAGAATAGCAGGCAAGCCTTCAGTCATGGCTTGGTTCCATTTCAGTACTGCTTGGTCTATGTCGTACTGATACATGTACAGACTGTCGTTGTGGCCGAACATGCCGGTCGGGATTGGTCCCTGGCACTGAATGCCAAAGCCGCTTATGATCGTGTCAATGAAGGTTTGGTAGTCAAATGCGTAGGAGAATGACTCCCTCAGAGACTTGATAGTGAATGGGCTCTGCACGATGCTGCCAGACTTGTTCAAGGTCGGATTCATGTTGAATCCGATGAACATCACGTTATACCCGGGCTCTCCGCACCATACCTTGAGCTTGCGGTTGAGGGATTTCAGAGTGCCGTCGCCGCTGTCACTAGTAACTCCGTTCCAGATGTAGCTGGCGTGGGTTGTCGGCCATAGGCCTACGTCGGTCGAGTTGGCCAACAGGTTCAGGATTCTGCTGCTGACATCATTGTTCGTCTTGATCACTATGGTGTCGAGTGTGCCCGCCTCCGGGACGTCAGCTATCGCCGCGGTGGCTCTCCAGTAGTTGCTGACCTTGCTGAGCTGTATCACTTCTTCCGGTACCCAACTAGTGACATTGTACGGACCAGTGCCACAAGTGTGCGTATCGATGTACGTGTTGTGTGCCCCATAGGCAACTCCACCGTGCTTTGCAACCCATGTCGGGCTCATCTGGGCACCGACAAAGTAGGTAATCGCTGCAAGGAACGGGGCGAACTTGTAAGCGAGTCTCATCCTGATTACGTAGTTGCTCATAACGATGAGCGAACTAGAGTTCGCTACCCAGTTGTCATATGCTGCTGCGAACTCTGGGCTAGCACCGCCGTGGTCATAGAGAGCTGCCTCAACATCCCCGCCGCCCAGGATGGGTTCTGCAAACATCCAAACTGGTCCATCGGGGTCAAAGATCTTCATGGCCCTCTCGAAGTTCCACTTCACGCATGATGCATTGAACGGGGTGCCGTCCTGGAATGTGACTCCCTGCCGTAGGGTAAACGTGTAGTTCAGACCATCGGCTGAGGTCACATAACTCTCAGCGAGCAGTGGTACAACAGGTTCCGTGTTATCGGTGTGCCATTCATATGTGTACAACGTCTCATAGCAATTGTAGGCTATCCATGAGCCGAAGGTTTCGTAGTCAACGTGTGGATCCAAGTACTGAGGCGTGCTGATTGTTTCCCAGATGAGTGTACCCTCCCTTGGAGGTGTGGGCGTCACGCCTGCAGGGCCCTTGGGCCATAGTACGTATGCTCCTGCAGCACCGACTATGACAACCACCACTACGATGGCGAGTATCTGATTCTTGTTCATGTCTTCCTCCTTCTTTTGTGTTGTGTAGCACAGATGTCCTTGCGGACCAAGTAGGTCGCATGTTGGAACCCTAGGGGTCCCCGGTGAAATATGGACCTCCGTGCTCCAAACAACAAGCACCTTTACTCGTCATGCGTCTAATATAGCTTACTACTCCCCAGATGACCAGAATGGCGCACCCTGCAATCTTGCAGGAGTCAAAAGCTATTATAGATGTGCAAGAGCATGCACATCATAGGCCGGGTTCAACCAAATACTTAAGTATCCTGCAAAACCCGCCTCACTAGCTCACAAAGTCTAGAGATTCGGCCCCCGGAATCAACAGGTGCCTGAGGTCTAACAGATGAAGCTAAGGGATTTCATCCTGAGGAGAGTTCTACTTGCTATACCAGTTATCTTTGGCGTACTTACGATAACTTGGTTCTTGTCTTATGTTGTGGGAGACCCGTTGGCCATGTTCATAACAGAACGGACCAATCCGGCGGCCATCCCCGGAATAATCCAGGATCATGGGTTTAACGAGCCTCTGGTCATTCAATACTTCCTGTACTTGAGAACCCTGCTGGCTGGCGACTGGGGCGTGAGCTACTCAACGGGTGGTGATCTGCCAGTTCTTACTGTCATCGCACGCAAGTTTCCGGCTACAATCGAGCTTGCCATTGTCGCCATGGTCTTTGCGGTAATTCTTGGCGTTCCTCTCGGCATACTCTCGGCCACAAGGAAGGACAAGCCGATTGATCACTTCACGCGAGTCTTCTCCCTAGCTGGCGTTTCAATGCCAATTTTCTGGTTCGCTCTCCTGCTGAAGTATGTCTTATTCTATCAGTTCTCTGTTTGGGGCCTACCCTACCTACCCTCGGGCGATAGAGTGGACAATGAGTTGTGGAAGACTGTTCTCCATAATGGAGTCGGCTACGATTTCACCAGCAGCATAACTGGGTTTGTTCTTGTCGATTCCTTGCTGTATGGCCAGCCCATCCTGTTTGGGGATGCCGTGCTGCATCTTATTATGCCAGGTTTCTGCTTGGGCTATCTGACGCTTGCTATCATCACGAGAATGATGCGTTCAAGTATGCTAGAGGTCATGAAGGAAGACTATATCACGTTAGCACGGTCCAAGGGGCTCACCGAACGCATTGTGATATACAGGCACGCTTTGAGAAATGCACTGATTCCGACGGTGACAGTCATTGGCTTGGCATTTGGAGGTCTTATGTCAGGTGCTGTATTGACGGAAACTATCTTCAACTGGCCTGGTCTGGGCCGATGGGCGACGCAGGCAATTCTAGTTTCAGACATGGCTGCGATCAACGGCTTCGTGCTCCTAGTGGCCTTCATCTTCGTAAGCGCGAATCTGATAGTCGACTTGACATATGGAGCGCTTGATCCTCGCATAAGGTACGGATAGGAGAAGAGATCGATGACCGTCAGAGGAGACAATGGCAACGATCAAGGAGAACAAGAATCAATCGTTGTGCCGGGACTGGTTCACAGAGTCTTTCCGTCCCTCCATATTGTTCTGTGCCTCGCAGCGATATCTCTTGGTGCTGCGTACTTAGTAGGCAATTTCGTTGCCTGGTTCGCGAACTCGTTCATGCATGAACTGGGGTTCCAGCTTCCATCGCTGCTGATTGGCTGGCCACTTCAGGCATTGCTGCTTGTCGTGATTGGCTACATGAACCTGAAATCTGGCAGAGCGATTTCTAGAGGGGACGCTTGGGCATATTCATCGTCGCTCTACATGAATGCCGTCACTGGCGTGATTCTGCTTACCATAGGACCATTGGGGCTGCTACCTGCGGTTGGCGTCTTCGCACTGGTGCTTGCGTTGTTTGCGCCCAGTGTGAAGTCCTACTGGTACAGGGAGTTCCGGGAAGACATGGGACCTCGCGGCAAGGAGTTGAGATTCAGTTTCCACCTTCTTCGCAGAAGCCCCCTTGTCATCGTTGGGATTCTGATTGTAGCCGGGTATATTAGCGTCGCATTTCTAGCCCCGTGGATCACACCCTACGGGCCAGAGGAACGTATCTGGAACGATGCGAATCTGGCTCCCGGCACGCCCGCAGGAGAAGCGAAGGCCAATTCTCTGATACTGTTCAGTAACTACTCAGCAGACATCAGCATTTACCCCGAGTATACGAGGGGAGAGGTTCAGGTCGGTCCAGAAGAAGTGACCACTTCGTTACCTCCGATTATCGCGTTTTCTGGCTACGTTCGTGACACGGGTAACGACAATCTGACTAATGTCCTAGTACACACCGCAGTCTACAAACTGAACTTGACAACTTTCGATTCTCTTAGTCCGAGCCTGCGAGAATTGTACCTCGTCAAGTCAGTAGAAAAGGCCATGCTATCGCGTCCGAACATAGAAGTGAACAATTCGCCTTCGACCTATGTCTGGGTTGTCTGGTTCGTCGCCAGCAACAAGACTGTGCCGTGGATTGTGGACACGGTTGTCACCTTGGACTACAATCGGTACTACCCCATTCACTACTGGGGGACAGACAACTCAGGTGGCGACATATACAGTCGCATTATATGGGCTGCTCAGGTCGACTTGAGAGTATCTCTCAGTGTTGTGCTTGTGGCGTTGGCATCAGGTGCTCTAATCGGAGCTGCATCGGGCTACTTTGGCGGCAAGCTGGATGAAATGGTGATGAGAATCACTGACATATTCTTCGCCTTCCCCGGCTTGATTCTAGCCATGGCCATTGTAATGGCCTTGGGCACTCGTAATCTTGAGAACATATCTTATGCACTGATGATCACTTGGTGGCCAGTCTACGCAAGAGTAGTACGTGGGCAGGTTCTTTCGGAAAGGGAGAAGCTTTATGTCGAAGCTGCTCGTTCAATTGGAGCAAGTGATAGCCGGATCCTGCTTTCTCACATAATTCCCAATACTATCCAACCATTGATTGTGCAGGCCACAATGGATACTGGCGGTGTCCTCCTGACAGCCGCAGGACTCTCCTTCATAGGGTTCGGTTCCGCCGCTGGCACTGCAGAATGGGGCCTGATGATCTCGCAGGGGCAATATTACCTGCTCAATTATCCATGGGAGTGCATGTTTCCGGGGGTGGCCATACTCATGATAGCATTGGCTCTGAATCTCGTTGGTGATGGGATTCGTGACATCCTCGATCCCAAGCTAAGGCGGAGAGGGTGAGCATAAATGTCTCAGTCTCAAGACCTTGTGCTTTCCATAAAAGGCCTGACGACGAATTTCTACACCTACGAAGGTGTCGTCAAAGCACTCGATGGCATCGAGCTCAGCCTCAAGCGGGGTGACACCATGGGCGTAGTCGGTGAAACCGGTTGCGGCAAGTCAGTCACCGCCAAGTGCGTTCTTAGGCTTATTGAGCCGCCAGGTCGCATTGACGGGGGTCAGATCCTTTTCTATGACCGGGACCCCAAGACGGGTGAAACCCAAGAGACTGACATCGTCCAGCTTACTCCTCTGGAGATGCTGAGCATACGTGGAAACAGGATTGCAATCGTCTTCCAGGATCCCGCGACTTATCCAAACCCTGTCTTCAGGATCGGTGCACAGATAGCAGAGGTTGTGACGTTGCACCAGGACCTGGGAAGAGAGGCCCTGGAAGTGAGGATTAAGGAGCTGGAGGAGTCTCTCAAGAACTCCCCTTCGCCCGAACATCAAGCCAAAATCAGAGAGCAGATTGAACACTACGTGTCGATGCTGGAGAACCCGCCCAAGCCAGATCGCAAATACGCGCGAAAAGCCGCTTGGGCCAAGGCTGTCGATATGCTTAGACTCGTAAGGATGCCTTCTCCCGATCAGATCGCCAACCAGTATCCACATGAGCTTTCTGGGGGCATGAGGCAACGAGCACTCATCGCGATGGCGCTGGCCTGCAATCCATCCATTCTCATTTGTGACGAGGCAACGACGGCCTTGGACGTTACTGTTCAGGCCCAAGTTCTCAATCTTCTGAACATACTCAAGAAGGAGATAGGCGCTTCAATCTTGATAATCACGCATGACCTTGGTGTTGTTGCTGAAACGTGCAACTCGGTCACTGTGATGTATGCAGGGACGACAGTGGAGTCAGCTGGTACGAAACAGTTGTTTGAGAATCCGGTGCATCCATACACAATTGGTCTTCTCACTGCGATTCCAAAGCTCCATGAGAACAAGGAGCGGCTGGATCAAATACCGGGTACGGTTCCGAACTTGATCAATCCGCCAACAGGCTGCAGATTCCATCCGAGATGTGCGTTCGCGACAGACATATGCGTGAGTGATAGACCTTCTCTTGAGGAAGTCCTGCCCGGGCACTACGTAGCCTGCCATCATCCGCAAGGGAATCTATGAGGAGGAGCAAAGCATGTCAGATTCGAGAGTTCTACTCAGCATTGAGAACCTCAAGAAATACTTCCCGCTGACAGGAGGAGTATTCAGAAAGGTCATAGGTATGGTACACGCTGTCGATGATGTTACTTTGGACATATATCGCGGGGAAACCATAGGCGTGGTCGGTGAGTCGGGATGTGGAAAGACGACACTGGGCAGGACAATCCTTAGACTGCTTGATGCGACCGCCGGGAAGATTACTTTCATGGGCAGAGACATAACGCATGTCAAAGGGTCCGATCTTCGCGCAATAAGACGTGAGATGCAGATAGTCTTCCAAGACCCGATGGCCTCTCTTGATCCTCGAGTAACAATAAAGAACAGTGTTGGGGAACCTCTGCTGATAAATGGCGTTGCTCGAGGACCGAGGATGCGGGCCATGGTCCTGGATTTGCTTCAAAAGGTTGGTCTGACTGAAGACCATCTCAATCGGTTCCCACACGAGTTCAGCGGTGGTCAGAGACAGAGGATATGCATAGCCCGTACTCTGGCACTGAATCCAAAGTTCGTCGTGATGGATGAGCCCACGTCGAGCACAGACGTATCCGTGCAGGCCCAGACACTCAACCTCATGAAGGACCTTCAGGACGAGTTTGGTCTCACGTACATGTTCATCAGCCACAATCTGAGCGTCGTGAAGCACATGAGTGACCGACTTGCGGTCATGTACTTGGGGAAGATTGTCGAGCTGACTCCAGAAGACATCTTCCGGAAACCGCTGCATCCCTACACGTTCGCATTGGTGTCTGCGGTTCCAGTCCCAGACCCTCGATTCTCCGGCAGAGCAGTGATACTGAGCGGCGAGGTCCCCAGCCCTATCAACCCGCCGACAGGCTGCCGCTTCCATCCAAGATGCATCTTCGCGCAGGAAATCTGTAGCTCGGAGGAGCCGCTACTGAGAGATATGGGCGACGGCCATCTTGTTGCCTGCCACTTTGCCGGAGAGTTGGACTTCGGCAGAAGTGCTCAAATGGAGTATGCTCGGGCCGCAGAGGCAGAGGCCAGCTAGTTGTTGCGAACTGTTCTCGTCAACAGCTCGGATGGCTTTACGACAAAAGTGAGTGCTTAACATGAGCGAAGAAACCAGACCAGACCACGAGGAGCCCGTAAGCTCAGACGATGCTGATGTAGACTGGAAAGGCATTGCCTTTCGGCAAGAGTCTGGAACTGAGTACGCGCACCTTGACGCCAAGGACTACGTAGCTTTGTTCATCGCCTCATTGGAAACTATTTTCCTGCCGCTTGTCATCCTTGCCATCCTGCTCCTCGTTCTTGGAGCAGTCTTCATCTTCATATGATCCGGAGAATCTGGTGGTGGCTTATTGCCCGGGCGATATCAGTTCATTCTTGAGGCCATAGCGATATCTTCAGTCATTGTCGTGGTTGACTTGCTCTTCGCCCTCTTGATACTAATCGGCCTTGCGGGAGCGTCACTGTTTCTCGTGGTTTCTAATGCTCTCACGATTGAATTCGGTGCCATGCTTATTATCGGAGGCTGCCTGATGGCTCGACAACCGCTCGTGGACGAAAAGCGTTACGACAGTGCTGGCAAGCCTACTGCAGCTTGGAGATTTGCCTTGTTGGGCAAGCAGGTGCTGTTGTCTTCCATCTTCCTGCTCTTGTTTGGTCTCTTGTTTGCGCTGGCTCAGGTCGGTCTTGGAATATGACTTGAGGAAGAAGCGATAGCCTGTGTCAGGTGTCTTCGGATCTTATGGATTGCAGTCGAGCTTAGGTTTTGGCAGCAGGTCTCTGATTGCATCAGTGTTCCCTGCAGTGCTTTCTCCTCTTCTTGCCTTCTCTACTTACTATGTTCGGGTTTCTTGGTCAGCTCTCTTTGGGCTCAGGCTCACGTCTTCTTTTGAGAGCTGATATCAGCGTTTTGGGGAATACGTAGAAGATGAGGGATGCGACAAGGGCTACATACAGAAAAGCAAGAAGAAGGGAAGCGTCTGCGATCGCAGTGGCGGGATAAAGAATCAGATACGCTGTTAGGATGGCAACGACGGCAGCAATGCCTTGAAACAACATGTCACCGAAGGGAGCCACGATTATGAACAGAAACCCTGCAGTCAGTGAAACCAGTGTCCATCTCGTTACACTCGCGTTTGCCAGTCGAACGCATGCGTAGTCCTCTCGAGTGAGAGCCCGAAGCTCCTGTTTCTCCACAGCCGTAAGAAGGGCTTCCGACGTACGTGGTTCGTCTGGTCCGACAGCTACTAGCATAGCGGCAAGAAACACAAGTACTGCTCCGCCGAACGCGGCAATAGAAAAGACAAAGAATGCACTGGTCGCAAGCGTAGTGAGTGTAAGAGCAAGACCCAGTAGAATTACAGTCTGAAGCGTGTTGTCTGCAAGCCGCTGTTGTAGAACAGCGCCAAGCCTACTGTGGCTACGCATGACCAAGTTGTCAATCAGCCACGTTCTTGAGTAGCACGCCGCTGTAACGGATGTGGTCGACGTCTTCTGTTCGCTGGCGTCAAAGGTGTACGTCATTCTGTCTTCAAGGACCCTGTACTTCTGAGTGCGCTTAGCACGCCAAACGGACAACGCTACAATGGACAGTCCAGATGCGAATAATGCCAGGATCGTTTCCAAAGTTGCTCATCCACCATATGCTTCAATGCCGTGATATGCCTCGTCAAAGACTCGCAACAGGTCGAGGGCCTCCTCCCATTAGTTCTACGCATTCCTTGATACTATTCAGCCACACATGGAAGGCAAGTACATCCGACGAAACTGAATCTTCCGGGAAGGGTTTGCCCAAGAAGATCCTGACATGCCCTCGGAGGGCCAGCTTCCTTCTGTTCCCAACCTTAAGCAGTACGCTAGCACCGTCTGCCTCCAGTCTGAGGCCATGTTCATAGAACACCTTGGGACTCTCTGAGAACGAGTAGTCCAGAGTCTTTTCCGGGACCGGATACAAGTGACAATCTGATTCATTGGTCGCCATCTTGATGGAGAGCTCCTGCAGCTCATACTGCGGAACTCTATTTGTGTCTCCTAGGGTTCCTGGGATAAGTATTGGTCTCATGCCGGCAAGCCTCCGGACTATGCGTGCTTCGACCAAGCCGCAGTAGTTTCCTCCTTGTCCTGAGAGAAACATCGTGGATTCTCTCTCGTCGACAGAAAGGCCACTAATGTCACCTTCGGCCCGACGAGCGCCCAAAGGGTTCGCCTTGGAGATTGCCGCTGGCTCCCAGTGGAACCATGGTATAGTCGCCATCGGAAGCATTCTATCAGCATAGTCCGATTTCTTCTGCATGAGTTTCCATGTTTCATCGTTGAGAACGAAGAGCGACATCGAGATTGGCTGGAAGTGCTTTGTGCGCTCCTTCACGTACTCAAACAGTCGACTGCGATCAGGCAACAAATCGTGAACCACGTCAGAGATCTGTGCAACAAGGAGAGATACCCTTGACTCTGTTTCCAGCTGCGTTTCTTGTTGCCTATTGAGTCTGATCTGTGCTCCAGTCTCTTTCTCAAAGGACTTGATGGCCTGTTTGTGAAACGCGTATCTTGTCGACACAGTTGATGCCAGTTCTCCTTCATCCTGCAACCCAACACAGTGTCCGGCTCGTCTTTAGGTTGAAAGAGGCGGCTCGACTGTGTCTAGACCCACTTCAAGGCCATATCGGGATAGCTTGAAAAAGTGTTTGCAGCCTGCAAAGCTGAATCACTCTTGACAAAGTCTCTTGTTCTGAAACTGAATGATGAACGCCTTGACGACTGGGTACGAGTCTTGAACGCAAGCTCACGGAAGCACCAAGCCCACACACAGTTGTCCGTGCTCGATGTACGGAGGATCATCCACTCGGGCTTGATCGATATAGGGAGCATGTATTTGGAGCTTGAGCGAGCACTTCCTACTGCCACGGTCAGACTTCAAATCGTCGACGGCAAAAGAGCGATGCTGAATGATTTGAAGACTCTTCCGGGACGTGACGAAGCCGGCTACCTGTTACTTGATCATATCCTGACGACCTGTAGGGAGGCGGGAGTACTCTCGGTCGTCGCTTGGGTTTCTCAAGATGATGCACACCTATCTGATATGCTTGCATCATACACGTTTGTTCCAAGATATATTAGAACAAGAATGAGGCTTCTGTTGGCAGTCCCACCAGAGGACGTCGAGCTCGACTCGACCTACGTGGTGAAAGAAGACTATCAGCTTCAACAAGGCGAGATCCTTCGCTGGGGCTTGGGACCCAGAGCCTACGGAGAAGGCCTGGCAGAGCTGACAGACATGCTCGAGAGGAGATGGAGGCCATCGGTCACTGCACGATGGAAAGGGCAGGATGAGCCGGCTCTTGTTGGCTGTGTGTCAGATTCAAATACAAAACTGGGCTGGGTACAGGTGAAAGAACATCGTATGTCGCATGCCGTTCATTCCTTGCCATCCGTGGAAATGGTGAAACGTTTACTCCTCATCATGTATGAGCAAGGAGTTCGCGAAGTCTTGTGCGAAACCGATGCGGCTGTCAGTTCCCAGGGTCCCTTCACCAAGATTGGGTTTCATACAGACACGCTGTACTTCGAGTTCCTGTTGTCGATGGCGCACGATCACTCATCGTGATTGGCGGCGAAGTCTGATTGGCGCCAACGAGAAACTGCGGACTCATTCCCTAGAAGCTCTATATGCTCGCCTGCGGCCCATCACATGCTCCAGGCCGGGAGGATGAGACACCGGAGCAGCAACAGACAAACCGTACGTATCCAAATCGAGAACATTGACCCGGTGACCTCTCCATTATCACGGACGGTGCGGAGTCCCTATCAATCCGTGACATGATAGGCGGAAACGGATGCTCGAATACTCACAGGATCGATGTTCTACGTGAGCGCCACTTGGCGCTCACACCTTATTCCTGCTCTATCTCACCCCATCGGTGGCACCGAATCCAGTGTTCGGGTTCGACCTCTCTGTATTCGGGGATTTCGCTGCGGCATCTGTCAACCACGAAGTCGCATCTGGGATGGAAAGGGCAGCCTCTGGGGACATCTGAGAGATCGGGCGGGTATCCTCTTATCCCCCGCAGCACAGGTCTCTTGCCTCCGGCCTTCATTCGCATCATGGCGATTGTAGGGAAGGAAGCCATCAACCCTTTGGTGTACGGGTGGTCCGGGTGGTGGAACATCTGGACTGCAGTCCCGAATTCCATGATTCTGCCTGCGTACATCACAGCGACCCGATCTGCAAGCTCGGCAACGACTCCCGCGTCATGGCTGATTACAAACAGCGCAACATCGAACTCGTCCCTGATCATTCTCAGAACATTGAGTATCTGGCGCTGAATTGTTACATCTAGCGCAGACGTTGGCTCATCGGCTATCACCAGGTACGGTCCAGAGATGAGTGACATGGCTATCAGAATACGCTGTGCCTCGCCACCGCTGAAACTGCCAGGATCCATTACGAATCGAGTACCCGCATCTGCCAGGCTGACCAATCCAAGGTACTCCAGTACCTTCCTCTTGAGCTGTATCAGGCGGACGTGCTCATCATGTATCTCAACAGGTTCTCCAGTCTGCATGCCTATGCTATACATGGGGTTTAGTGCATGCCCCAAGCCTTGCGGAATCATTGACAGCTCTCTGCCCCTCAGCTTGACGAACTCCTCTTCAGGCAGCTTCGTCAGGTCCACTCCTCTGAAATAGACGCTCCCCTGAACACCTGGCCTATCTGGAGTTACGCCTTTCATACCCTTGTCGAATTCCTTCCGAAGAGTCGGGTCACCGGACGTGCCCGCAGCGTAGCGAGCAACTCTTTCGAAGAACCCCATTATTGCTAGCGCTAGGCTTGTCTTGCCGCAGCCACTTTCCCCAAGCAGACCGACGCATTCTCCCTCTCGAACCATGAAGCTGACATCGTCTACGGCTCTGACTAACCCCTTCTTTGAGGCATAGTATGCTTTGAGGTTCCTGACTGCGAGGATTTCGGCTTTCGGCAAAGACGCCACAATGCCTTCGGGCTTCACACACGCGTATTAAACCCTACCACAAGAGCACACAGACCCATCGTCTTGCCTTCGTCAGGCTGTCAACCTATGACTGGAGTAGCGGTTTCGCTAGGCCGAGGTGCATGCGAACATGTTTTCTAGACTGCGCTTCTCAACGTCAAGACTTAAAACGAGGTTGCTTCGCGCTCAGGGTGTCGGTCGAGGCACCGCTGTGGGAAGCTGGCCAGTCAATCACTTGACGGCTTCACAGGGGCCTGCCAAAGCAGGTCTATCTCGGTGGATCTCGGTAGGCAGTTCGTGTATCAGGGGAAGTACAAAATGAAACGCGTTCTAGTGACTGGCGCCTACGGCCAGATTGGAACTGAGCTTGTTGAAGCACTAAGGAATCGATACGGCGGTGAGAATGTAATTGCCACAGGACGCAGGAAGCCGCCTGCGGTATTGACCAAGGATGGCCCCTACTACAGGCTAGACGCCCTTGATATGAATGACCTTCAGAGATTGCTCGTTGACTACAACATCGACATACTCATTCACAACGTGTCAATCCTCTCGGCCGCAGGGGAGCAGAACCCACAATTGGCGTGGGAAACAAACGTGCAAACCTCGTATAACGTTCTTGAGGCCGCGCGTATCATCGGGCTTGACAAGGTCATGATTCCCAGTTCCATAGCCGCCTTCGGCCCTAGCACACCTAGAGAGAACACGCCTAATGATGTCATTATGAGACCCACCACGATTTACGGTGTGACGAAGGTCGCGATTGAGCTTCTTGGGGAGTACTACGCTCGCAAGTTCAATGTAGACTTTCGATCTTTGCGGTATCCAGGAATCATAAGCTCAGAAGCCCTGCCCGGGGGTGGGACCACAGACTATGCTGTTGCCATCTTCTACGAGGCAATCCGGAACAAGCACTACACTAGCTTCTTAGCTAAGGACACCCGCCTGCCCATGATGTACATGCCAGACTGCCTCAAGTCAACGATCGACCTTATTGAAGCAGACTCGAAGAAGCTTGTGCACAGGTGCTTTAATGTCACTGCAGTGAGCTTCACTCCCGAGGAACTGGCTGCCGAGATCAAGAAGGTGATTCCTGATTTTGTCTGCGACTACAAGCCTGATTTCCATCAGGCCATAGCTGACTCATGGCCGAAGTCAATAGATGACAGTGTTGCGAGGAAGGAGTGGGGATGGAAACCGGAGTATGATCTCCCGGCTATGACCAAGGACATGATCAAGAAGCTGAAACAGAAACTGAGCATTCCCGGGAAGTAGGTCACTGACGAGATTGGGGCGGCCGTACGGTACGGCAGGCTGGCGCCCCTCTCTTACGGTTTCGACATAGTTCCTCAGGGGTCATTGTCAGGAAGTCGGTCTTGAGTTTCTAGAAGACTTTCTTCTTGATCTCGACGCCGCGAGCACGCATAGCATCGATGAATGGAGCCGGAGGAATTGCTTTCTCCGGTGGTAGAACACCTCTCTCATCTATCGTGCCGTCCGCCAACATGACGGCCGTCGCCGCAGCAGGAAAAGCAGTCGTTCTCATCATCGAGGTGAGGTCCGTCTTGTCATCATATGTGTCAATGACCTCGTACTCGATTGTCCGCGACTCCGTCCCTTTCCATCCCTCCACAGTGACGCGAATCAGTGTCGCGTCCTTTCCCGAAGCCGGTAGATTCTTCTCAAGGAGCTTCTCAAGAACTTTCCTTGGAGCTAGCTTAACGCCACCAAACTCCTGCTCACTGCTATCCATGAACCCGAGCTTATACAAGCACCACATCTTGTGTCCGTGACCGGGATATCTGAGCGTCTTGTAGTCAAGATCCTTGATTTTTCCCTGATATGTCAGTGGCAGCGTTGATGTCCCACCACTAGTGTTGAACGCTTCGAGCATCCCGAATGGTTCTGGGAACTGCACCTGTTCAAAGCCAACAAGTGGATCCTCGTATGCAATCTTCCCATTTCTGAGAACCATGCAAGGCTCAACGTATTCATTGATTAGCCCCTCAACGGAGAAGACTATGGAGTAGTTGAGTGGAGGTTGGGGTTTCTGTTGGAGCCCTCCCACCCTGATCTTGACCCGGTCAGTCCTGCTCAAGTAGTCAACTCCATCACGGACTAGCACGTTTGTCATCCCAGGCGCGACTCCACAATCGGGAACCACCGTTATTCCCGCGGTCTTCGCCTTGTCATGAAGCTCCAACTGCTTCTCGACCACTCTGAAGTTGCCACCAAGATCACAGAGATGAACATGTGTTTCGATTGCGACCTCCGTGTGGAGCAGGTTCACAGAGTAGCTCACGCAGCTGACCACTGAGTCGACCTTGGAAAAGGCCTTGATAAGCTGGCCTCTGTCCCTCGCGTCCAGCTTCTCCGGCACAGCCTTGGGACCCACCGCCTTTGCGAGGGCTTCCGCATGTTGAAAGTCGATGTCTGCCACATGCACCTGTTCGACTTTGGGGCTTCGCACAAGGTCGTGTGCTGCTCCTTTTCCCATGAGACCAGAGCCCAAGACGAGGACCTTCAAGTCGATCAATCCCTCGCGAATACTGCTATATATAATGGGACTCAGAGCAGAAAACAGTATCGACGGATGCATGTCGTAATCAGGCTGGCCAGCGACATCAGTTCGTCAACGTGCCTCTCATGGGAAGATGCCGCTATCTGCCGTTTCAGTGTGTGAGCTTTGATGTGGCTCGTCAGGTTCATTATGCTGCTCATGGACCATAGTCGGAAGCCAAGACTGCTGAAGGACCAGCTGGCACTATTTGATGATGCAGGTGCTAGACTTCTCGTGAGAAGACTGGTTGCATCGACACGAGCTTAGGCATCAGCAGACGCTGCTTGGGAGCAAACGATGTCTTGTCGCCGATGGTCTTGACCAGCTCAGCGAGAGTCAAGGATACTTGGTCTCGTTTCTCACGCCGACGGACAGATATCCGCCCGCTCTGCTTCTCCTGATCGCCGACCACACAGATGAATGGCACCCAAAGCTTCTCGGCCGCCCTCACCTTCTTCGCGACAGTCATCTCTCTGTCATCAATCTCATATCGGATACCTGACTTGTCCAGCTCGGTGCCGAGCTTCAGGCAATAGTCGAGATAGGCAGTGTCGACAGGCAAGAGCCTGACCTGCACAGGCGTCATCCACAAGGGTATGTGAGGAACGTTTCCTTCCTTGATGTCCTTGTACGCCTGCTCAAGAACACCATACACGATTCTCTCGATTGAGCCCGAAGGAGAGGTATGCAGGATGAGTGGGTGCTTCTCGCTCCCGGCTTCATCAATGTATCTTATGTCGAACCTCTCTCCATTCTCCACATCGATCTGACAGGTGGCGAGGCAGGCTGCCTTCTTCTGGTCATCTACTACGTTCCACTCACCCTTGAAGATGAAATAGGCATAGCGCTGGTCAAAGACCTCGATCATGACAGGTTTCCCGATCTTTGCCACGACTCGCTCTATGAAGTCTTCGTTCTCTTCGTAGAAAGATCGAAGTACGCGGAATGAAACCTCATATCTGACCTCAAGTTCGTGCATGAGCTTCTCAATGAACACAAGCTGTTTCTCGATTGACTTCTTGGCCATGTCGACATTTGCGACAAACTCATGGATGTCAGGCATCGTGAAAGCTCGGGGTCGTCTCATGCCTGCCAACTCACCTGCCAGTTCTCTCCGATATGACGGAGCTATCTCAAAGAGCTTGAGAGGTAATTGCTTGTAGGAGACCTGAGCCTGCGATATGAGGAGGAACTGCCCGAAGCAGGCGGAGAATCTCGCAAAATAGTCGTGGTCACCAGAACGGACCACATACTGACGAGAGGGGAATCTCTGCAAATACGACTTCAGCGACGGATGCGCGTAGTCGTATATCAGCGGCGTCTGAACGACAAATGCTCCGTAGTCAACCATTTCTGCAGTCACCCTCTCTTCGACAGCCCTCTTGAGTGTCAGGCCGCGTGGGGGCCACCTGAAGTTGCCTGGGTCAGAACCCGGTTCATAGTCGACGAGCTCTAGATTCTTCATGATCTCGATATGCGGCGGGGGCTCATGGACGGTCCTGTCCTTTGCTGTTTCATACTTCACGTAGAGCCTGAGCTCCTCAAGCCCTGAGTAGTCGAACCTGTCCACATCGGTCAGTGTACCATCTGGCTGCATGATAGAGAAGTGGCTGGTGGCCTTCTGTTCAGCAGCCACTGCAGTAAGGTCCTCACCCCGTGTCACTTCTTTGTCTTTAGTTGCCTGAGTGGTGATGTCAAGCACTTTGGACCTCTCTGCCAGAGGATGACCCTTGCAGTGGATTGAGAACGCCTTGTACCACCCGAACGGGGCTCTTACGACCTCGTATCCCCTCGACATGAGAGCCTCAGCTACCTCCTTCAGAAGACTAAGAGCATTGGCAGGACTCGCCGGCTTCTCACTGAGGTGCACCCAGGGGTAGACCACGACTCTCCGCTCTTTGACCTCATCTGCTGCACTCGCGATCATGTCGGCAGTGAGCCGCGCAGCAGTGCTGATATCCGTCTGGTCGGGGGTTTCTGCCGCGATGAAGTTCACAAGGCATGAGTCGTTCGTGGAGTATGACTTCTGTTCAACGTCTTCCGCTTCCTTGAGTGCCTTTCTCTTGACTTCATATGTAAAGCCGTCGGAGTGGATCTGTAGCATTCTCATTCTGGAGACCTACTACTACCCCTGCCTCATGCATCACTTAACTTTGGCGCAGAAGCTCCTTCCGGTGCAACTGTGGCTACAGACGCGACAGTAAACCGACCGAATACTCATGGAGGCTGGAATGTGACTTCGGTATTCTCTGTAGCCTTGAGTTGCTGCAGATAAGTGGCATCAACAACATCTCCGATTATGTCGATTTCATTGTTAACCAACGCTAGGACCTGTTGGTCGTCACTGCTAATCACATTGTAGACAATCTCGTCGACAAAGGGACCCGTGTTGGCCGGGAGATCATGATGCACCCGTGCCTGCCCGATAGGACAGTAGAATGGCATCAGTGTTGCGAAGACAACGACCAGCAACACTGCCTTCGTCCATCTCTCCAATGACATACGAATCCGCTTCCTACTGCGAGAAAAGCAGTACCCGTGCCGCTACCGTCTATTGATCACTGTGAGATGCCAATGACTCGGACCGGCAATAGAAAGAGTAGCATGAGCAGACCCATCGAGTACTGGTCGCTGGGCCTGCTGATGCCAGGGTGCTAGCAGCCAGATGAGCCGCTAGCTACCTTCCAGCCCTAGTTGCGAGCTGTGAGATCGGTGACCCTACTCACTATGCTCGTCTACTAGTTGACTGGGTCCTCGTGGTTGAGCCTTGGGCATGAGCCGATTTGGCCGCAGTACTCTGCGTCACGGTCGGTTGCTCCTGGTTCTGACGGTTATGCTTGCCACCACGAGTCCTGGTGGTGTGATTGTTTCGTTTGCCCACTATCTATCTCACCTCCATGGCATGATAGAAAGCGGACTGCTGTCGCAGTGCATTCTTGCCCGCATGACCGGCTGACGCCTTGTGATGTAGATTATTACGACTCAGCAGTCAGACCAATACATGTCGGCAGGAATCCGCAGCTCTACCAGCTGCGAGATAGTGGGGCGTGTACCGACACGTCAGCGCATTGGGGAGATTGCTCCGTGAGATTGCGACACAATGTCGAACTCCGTGTTCCCCAATTCCAATGAAGTAGATTGCATTACTCATGCTGAGGCAGTATCGCCTTCTGTTTTCCACTCATGCATCGAATGCTAATAAAGTTTTACCCGTTTGTTCACTGGAATCGGAGGCTTATCCAGCTCTCTTCGGTGGGAATTGGCTGGCATATGGCGGGTCGCAACGAAGACAAGATGGTCGTTCTGGGGCCACTGGGGGCAATCTAATCGCCACGAGACGTGAGGACTGTGTGTAGATGAGACGGATAAATGGCCGGTTTCTGCTGAAGAGTACTATGTATTCTTGCCGGGTGTCTTGCTTGGATTATCAACGCACTGAACACAACAATGACCGCAACTCCAGCTCCAGTGATCAGAGTAGCCAACAGCATGGCAAGACTCTCCCCTTCAATACTTCTCACTATGACCCAGACTGTGTCAGTGGCACGCGCTCCAAATGCATCAGTTACAACCAGAGTGTAGTTGTAAGCACTCACGGACAGCCCGTCCACTGTTATCGAAACCCACCGACTCGAATCGTTCAAGGGACCTGATTCGACTCGTGTGTTGTTGCATGTAATCTCGTAGTGAACAGGGTCTCCAGCAAGCAATGACCACGTTATCCTGTTGCCAGTTCGGCTCTCGGTATACGTGATGTCTGATGGATAGCTAATGATAGTCGGGGACACAGCAGAGCCGTGGAAGTAGTCGGGGTTCCGGGTGAGTTCAACGAACTCACCGGTCCCGTATCCGGATATGTTGAAGGGACCTGACGTCACCATGGGTTCTGTTGGTGGGTGCGGGGTCCAGGTGTCCCAGCCGGTGGCACCAATCTCCATGAATACGTGCTTCGGCATGATCGGCTTGTAGCCAATGGTGTGCAGATGCCAGTATGACTCTGAACCGAACTCAACAACGACCTGTGACTCGCTGGTCGCGTAGGCCGCTGTCATCTCGGTCAGATCACAACCGAACGGGTTGCCCGCCGCGTCACGATAGTAGTTCATTGTGAACGCCACATCATCAGCGCTCAAAGGCTGACCATCGGTCCACCTAGCAATCTGATGCAAACTGAATGTGAATCTTGTGTGACCTTCAGGAACTGATGGGTCGTCCTGGTGTGTTTCTGCCACATAGGATTCTGCGAGCCAAGGCACGTCCTCGCCGTCAGGGCCTCTGATGATCAGACTATCATACAGCTCCTGTAGAATATTCCATGAATAAGCAGAAGAAGAGGCCATGAAGTTGAAGGTGTCAAGTTCCAGTGAGTTGCTCCATCTAAGTGCACCGCCAAATGGACCGCCCTGCGACTCCTTCAAGTGCACATTGTAGTTGGTCCACCAGGAATGTGCACCATCAGCGAAATCGTTGACGAAACCTTCGAACCTGTCATTCCTGTATGCCGAGAAGAGGAAGCTATCATAGCAGACGATCTCTGGACACTCGTAAACCCATATCTTCTGCATCTCAATAGCGGCCTCATAGACCTCGTCATAGTCTGCGGAGTGAAGGAGCTGCTCCCTCCAGGAATCGTATGACGCATTGCGAAAGCATGGGAAGTTCCAGTAGGGCTCGTCGGCATACTCCGACCAGAACTCATAGGCAAGCCAGTCGACATCAAAGCTGCTGAGGCTCGTGCCGAGGAACATCATGTCGTAGTCAGTATGGTAAATCAGGGACAGGTAGCGGTCCCCCAAACAGTCTTCATACACGGTTGCGTCAACGTGAAGCGCATGGAGCGTGTCTCTGACGAGGGAGCCAACCTTGACTGCAATGGGTGACGACGTGAGAAGATCGATGGCGACATCAAAGTCCATTCCATTGGGGGCTTCCCTTGTACCGTCCATATCTACATCAAAGAAACCTGCGCCGTTGAGCATCTGGTTTCCAAGGGTCAGGTTTCCCTCATAGTAGCTGTACGGCAGCTGGCCCTCGACGGAGAACGGATTTCTCTTGGGTATGCATGAATCGAGCGGCTCTGAGAGATTCTCCCATATCACCCTTGATATTTCCCATTTGTCCAGTGCGAAGGCAAGGGCTCTTCTGAACCCGGTCACGTTGAATGGATACTTGTCGCACTTGATAGTCAGGTATCCGTATCCATTCCTTGGAGTCCTAGCGAATCCGACGTTTCCCGCTTCCTCTAGTTCTGGCAGGTAGTCTGGATCAACCATGTCTCCTATGAGATCGATGTCATTATTCATGAGTGCAAGGGCCTGATCATCGTACCCTGATATCACCTTGTAGACCAGTTTGTCGATTAGTGGCCCATGTCTTCTGTAGTCTTCAGCGATCGTTCCAACAGACCCTGATGGCAAGAAGCATGATGTCGAGAAGACAACGAAGAATGCCAGCATAAGCACTCCCGCCTTGTCAGTCCGCATGGCTCGACAGCTCCCTGCCTTGGTCGGCTAGCTGAGGACGTCAGACCTATTAACATTGTATGTGTTCTTCTTCCCACATTGTAGAAGGGTCCATGCTGCATCTACGGTGCAACACACCGCCGCACTTATTTCGTCTGAAGCTGACAGATGGAACTCATGAAGAGATTCGACGTGCTTGTTCTTGGATCGGGTGCAGGTGCGAACGTTGCGGCAAATGCGTACGAGCGGGGAATGAACGTGGCCGTTGTCGACAACGACCGATTTGGTGGCACCTGCCTCAACAGAGGCTGCATACCAACCAAGATTCTCACGTACGTTGCTGACCTCATTGTGGACATCGGCAAAGCGGAGAAGGTGAATCTGAGGGCGAGAGTCGAGGGAGTCGATTTCGAAGGTTTGATGAGTCGGATGCGAAGAGAAACGTGGGAGGAGTCAGAAAAGATAGAGAAGAATATCGCAGAGAGCAAGGGCTACGAGTTCTACAAGGGGACGGGCCAGTTTGTTGCGGACTACACGATGGATGTCAATGGAGAGAGAATCAGGGCAGATCATGTTGTCATAGCGTCGGGAGCTCGACCTTCCATTCCTCCAATCAATGGCATAGAGCACGTCCACTATCTCACGAACAAGACGGCCCTCGAGCTGAGCGAGAAGCCTGAGTCCATGATAATCATCGGAGGTGGCTACATTGCAGTTGAGTTCGGCCACTTCTTCTCTGCCATAGGTACAGACGTCACGATCCTTGAGCAGATGCCAAGGCTCCTGACGGCCGAGGATGAGGATGTTTCAGCTCTTCTTCAGAGGGAGCTCGCTACCCGCATGAGGGTCTTCACTAACCATGAAGTAGTTGGGGCAAGCGAAAGCAACGGCATGAAGACGGTGGTGGCAAGGGACAGACAGTCAGGGGCTGAGAGGGAGCTCACAGCAGAAGCTCTGCTGATTGCAGCAGGTAGAGTCTCGAATGCGGACCTCTTCAAGCCAGAGAAGACCGGAGTCAAGACTGACCCCAAGGGTTGGATCGTAGTAGACGAGTTCCTCCGGACGACGAAGAAGAACATCTGGGCTCTTGGCGATGCACTTGGAAAGCATATGTTCAGACATGTCGCCAATGAACAGTCGGGAATAGTGTGGCACAACATTGCAGCTACAATTGAATCGAAACGAGGCCAAGAGCCAGAGCTGCACAAGATGGACTATCATGCCATACCAAGAGCTGTGTTCTCGTACCCGCCGATTGCGACAGTGGGTATGACACTGCGGGAAGCCGCGGAGTCCGGTCGTGAACTCCTTGTGGGACAAACAGACTATGCCACGACTGCAAAGGGCGCAGCCATGGGCTATCCACCGGGCTTTGTCCGTGTGATCTGTGATGGACGTGAGGGCACTGTACTGGGAGCCACGATAATCGGACCCGATGCGCCGACGCTAGTCCAGGAGATCACGAATCTGATGAACGCAGGAGATCACGGATACGCGCCTATCTTCAAGTCTATTCATATCCATCCCGCATTGCCGGAGGTCGTGCAAGACGCATTCGGCAATCTTGCACCGTTGGGTCACGTGCATGACCATAGCCTTCACTGAATCGAATGTTCAAGTCATTGACGCTCAGAAAGATGAGCACACGCATTTCCTGAAATTGGTGCACAGACTGTTGGAGATGTGGTCGCGGTCAGCGGTACCAGTGCCGCGATTGCGGATGATCAAGATTGAAAAGACCACGATTGTTATGACCGCGGCGGCAGTCACTATTTGCGTCATTTGATTCCAGTTCCATGGACTGCCTCCATCGGTAGTAATTGTCGACGAGGTCGAAGTTGCTTTGGATGGGAAGTGGTCAATGCTTCCTGCTGAGCCCGGGATCTGATAATCTCCCCCGCCTGAGTAGTCGCTCCAGCTGTTTCCAAGCGCGTTTCCGTCGTCCCAGAGGTTATTGATCCCGTCATCCTGGGCATTGCACTCATTGTTCCATCCGATAGTGTTTGCACAAACCAAGTTCCCAGTGCATTCGTACTCTAGTTCCAACCCTGTGACTGTGTTTTGACAGATGGTGTTGTTGATCAATATGCAGTCTCGGCAAAACTGCATGTCAACTCCGTGTCCATTCCCATGTATGTCGTTCCCAATGACCAACGCCTGTTGCAGATCTATGCAAACCAGTCCATCGGAGTTTTCACCAATTGTGCTATTCGCTATGTAGGATCTGTCGGACCCAATGCACCAGATTCCCCAGCCGCCGTTGCCTGAAAACAAGCAGTGGGCCAGCACGCTGCTGTACGAGTCATTCAACATGATCCCCCAAATCATGTTCGAATTGGCCGTTATCCCGTCAAGGAATGTCCTTTGTGACTTCGCGATTGTAGCTCCATATACACCGAAAGACAGTACACTGTCGTACACTGAGCAGTCCTCGCAGAGGGCCATTGTAATGCCTACCGTCGTGTCGCCAAGTTCGCCTCCATGGATCTCGACTCTGCTGCAACCAGCAAGTACTATTTGTCCGTAGTCTACGCCTGGTACCATGAGGTCGTGAGCACTCAAGAAGTAACCCATGGCCTTCCCATTGACCGTGTTGCCGACGACAGTGTGATTCCATTCATCTATTGTGTCACCCTCGACTATCAACCCGGTATGAACAAGCCTACTGTCCATTAGAGTGCAGTGCTTGGACCATGCGAAGTACACGCCATATTGAACTTCGATCACTGTGATATTCATGAGCTCGCAGTCCTCTGAGTTATGGACATCGATGCCCATATAGAAGCTGTCAAGCAAGCAAGAATCCACGACTCCATTGCGGGTCGATGAGAAGGTTATCGCCCTGCCTTCATAGCTCACATCCGTACTGAAGACTGAGTTTCTGATGACAAAGTGAGCGTTGACATTAGTTACCCATATACAATAGGCGTTACTGAGGATTGACAGGTTCTCTATAGCGAATGGGAAGTCGTATGAGCCGTTGCCTTTCCAGCCCTCGGATGCAGCTTGGGCCGCGAAGTCTGCGTCGCCATCTATCCATATTGGATCGTGGTTGCCGGTTGCCGTACTGTGAATTTCATGCGTTGTTCGGTGATTCGTCAGCCCAGTATCTGACTTGGCCGCGACAGAGGCGGTCAACACAAGGGCCGCTGTGAGCACAAGCAGAGCAATCCTATGCTTACAGGCATCCAATGGACAATCCTTCATCGCATAGTCCTACCGACTCCATGTGGGAGCCCGGAAATGCTTAAGGCTTTCGTCTAGAATGAAGGGTGCTGAGCCCGGGCCATGATTCAGCCGTTGCTCTTGTCTTCGGCTCAATCGTGCGATAGGACTCCTCCTCCGACGGGCGGGAAGAAGACAACAAGATCCCCTTCCGAGAGCTTCTGTCCTGTGTCGAAGGTGCGTATCCCGTTTACCATTATTATGCGCGCGTGGTCCTTCGGGAATCCGAGCTTCTCGATGATTTCCGATATGTTAGCCGTTTCTAGCTCGACTGGGAATGACTCGCCTATTGCTGTGCCCTTCGGTGCGAATGGTCGAAGTGTCGCATAGAGCTTGACATTGACGTGCATGCTTCTCACCTAATAGTAGTCGACATCGAGCTCGCCTCGGGTGTAGCCATGACCTTTCAGATGCTGTCCTCCGCACAGTAGGACCATGTTGTACGGAAACAGTGCCACTCTTGCTCCACTTGGTACGATATCTGACTTCTTTGCAAGAGTTCCGTCTATGAAGCAATCACCAAGCTGTTCAGGAGTGAGACCCATGCGGCTTGTAAGCTGTTCGAAAGTCTCGTTCATAACATGGGCGACCCACATCACTGTGTCTTCGTCGGGCCGGCTCCCCGGTACGAGGGACCTGAGCTCGCCGTACAGATGGATCTCGATCCGTGGTGGGCCTTGCGCTGTTGCCTCATGCATGTGCTGCGCCAAATGAGTCATCCCGAATTCATATGGGTCATCGACGGCTCGGGCGCCGTGCGCCACTTGCCGTGTTCCGTTACATGTAGTCCATCCGTAGGCAAAAGAAGCTTCCTGAAGGTGCTTGATACAAAAGGAGGTAGAGGGGAAAAGTATCCCCTCTAGAATTGGACTAGAATCCCTTGAACACCGCATCGATGTCTGCGTCTGTGACATCGAAAGTGACGTTGTGCGGCGGGAGTTTCTCAGTGCGGAAGAACTCAGGCAACCTGTCGTCGCGTTCAGTGAACCCTGCTCTCTGGTTGAAGCCGCGTTCGGCTTTCAGCACGGCCGTTCCGTACTCTGTGACATCAATCTTCTTGCCGAGGAAGGAATCAACAGTGTCAGTCATGGCCTTGAAGCCTGCGTCATCGTCCAGAACGCAGAATGCAACGAAGAGGCAGTATCCGCTGGAGTCGAGATAGGCAGTCGTAGATTGGAAGGCGCGTGAGAGGTCGGCCTTCTTGAGGTCTCTTGGATCAGTGACCTTGCCCTTGATGCCGAGTATCTCAGCCGCTATGGTGTAGCCTGAGGTGTGGTCTGCTCCCATTGGGTTGGTCGCGTAGGTCACACCAATACCACGGATTGGTCTTGGGTCGTATGCAGGTAAGGACTGTCCCTTGACAACTGGAATCCGGGTGACTCCTAGCGCATGCCCAGTGGTTGACGCTCCTGAGCACACCAGCCTGCCAAGGTAGGACTTCGGGTTGTACGCCTCCTTCAGAGCAGCAATAGCTGCCGGGCCATCACCGAACTTGATCATTCCAGCCTCCATGAGCATGGCCAGAGTGTTGCCGGTTTCAATCGTGTCCACTCCGAGGTCGTTGCAGAGCCTGTTGAGCTCGGCGACGTCTTTGAGGACGCTGATGCCCAGGTTAGTACCCAGAGCCCATACGGTCTCATATTCGAGGGGCGAAACCTGCAGTTTGCCTGTGTCTTCGTAGGGTACTGCGTTGGAGCATGCCATGACACAGCCAGGGTGACAGGCGTGACCATACGTGCCTTGTGCCTTGTCTCCATGCTTCGCCCTTGTCCTGTCAACAAGCTCATGAACCGCTTCTCCCGAGATCTTAGCTGCTCCTTCAAAGCGTCCTTCGTGGAAGGCTCTGGTTGGAAGGCCACCGGCTTCGTTCAGAATGTTCTGGAGCACATTCGTCCCGTAGTTCTTTAGGGCACCGAATGGCTTCCCCTTATCGTCCTTGAGTTTGCCTGTGATGGGGTGAGCGTCTAGTGACTTCACGAACGTCTTGCGCGCGGCGTCAAATCTGTCGTTCTCTTTGGCTGCAGGGACGGCACCACCAGTGTCGTCACTCACAATGGCGACAACGTGTTTCGAGCCAAGCACCGCACCCAACCCGCCTCGGCCCGCGTACCTACCAGCATCCGTGTTCTCCACGTTATTGCCAAAGACACCCGCAGCTTTCTGAAGGCGTTGGCCAGCAAGACCACAACCAATGATGCCTGGTTTCGATGGATACTCCTTCCAGATTCTGGCTATCAGGTCGTAGGTTCCGAGTCCAGCGTATTCGTTCTTCTTGACGATCTCGCACTTGTCCTTCCCGACAAGGAGGGTGTACCAGTCCTTGCTCGCTGCGGGGGGCGCGCCTTCAAGTATGAGACCCCGTACCCCGATGCGGGCGAGCCTGGTTCCAGTGAGTCCGCCAGCGTTAGCTTCTTTGATGCCGCTGGTCAGAGGGGACTTTGCTCCTACGCTCACTCTACCAGACGAGGGTGCGTATGTTCCAGCAAGTAGACCCGGTGACACCACGAACTTGTTCCGTTCACGGAGCGGATGACACATGGGATCGACTTCGGTCGAAACAATATGTGAGGTGAAAGCTCTACCAGCCAGATGCTCCTGCTCTGGCTTGAGCTTCTCCCACTTGAATGTCAGGTCAGTCATGTTGACCCTTAGAACCTTGCTCATTTTAGTCTAGACACCTCCGAGGTGATTGATATTATGCGCGGAGGCAGGATATATGACAGTGTTATGTACGGCAAGGCATATCGTGCTTGGTGGACGATGGCAGATCGCCCCTGGGCCCAGCAAGAACGCCCCAGTTGGGGAAGTGTCGAACCTTGGCGAGGAGCTGCCCAAAGAGAATATAGTCCCCTTTGCGCCACAATGACGGGAACAGACTCGGTCGAACTGGGAAGTTGAACTGCATGTGCGAGTGGTGCTACAGACATGGTGCCGGGCAGAAGTGGTACCTGAACTCGAGGAACTACTTGCGGGAAACCGCGCTTGAAGTTGGCGCTCACGACTACATTTTCGAACTCTGGAAGCAGTTTGAGAAGGTCTACCTGCAGAGAATATACGGGATATCGATGAGGGGTCCGGGCTACAAGTTCAACACCCCTGTAGTAGGTGGGGCTCTCAAATGGTATGTCAATAGCTGGTTCAAGAAGGAGAAACCCCTGAAGGGACGAAACGCCAGAAGAGCCGAGGGTCATCCCGGTCAAGTCGTGCCTCTTGAGGATGCAAAGAAGATCCTGAAGCTGGCAGATCCCATCCTGAGAGTGAACTGCGCCTGCAGGAAGATGACCCGTGGAGTCAACGACCCATGCTGCCTTGCTTTTGGTGCTCTGGCTGAGATGGTACCAAAGCTTCCGCGATATATACCCGAGAGAGGAATGGAACCATTGCACATAGACGAAGCCCAGGCCTTTGTCGAAGAGATGAACGAGGCTGGGCGAGTCAATACAGTGTGGTTTGGACCGATGCCATATATCGCTGCATTGTGCAGCTGTCAGCAGCCGGAATGTGCCGCAACTCGACTCAGGACTTCCTACGGCCTCCAGTTCCTATACAAGGGCGAGTACGTTGCCAAGGTAGACTCGTCGAAGTGCGACGGATGTCAAGCATGCGCATCGAGATGCCAGTTTGGAGCATTGACGTTCAATAGTCTGATGAATCGTCCCTTCATCGATGGCTGGAAGTGCTTCGGGTGCGGCCTATGTTCGACAGCCTGTCCACAGGGCGCAATCGGGATGGCAGACCGCGTGTCGTTCCCAGCTCTTAAGGGGGTCTGGTGATGAAGACCGACATCATAGTCGACTACCGCAAGTGCGGGGATCCGAGGGAATGCAAGAAGTGTCTCAAGGTCTGTCCCCCTGCACTCTTTATCATGTACCCTCCGGACTATAAGAGTAACGACCCGGATGAGTGGAGAGTGGATGTAGCGTTCACAGACCTCTGCACCAGATGTGGTGACTGCGTAAGAGACTGCCCAAGGGGCGCAATCAGACTGAAGTAGCCCGAAAGACTGAAGTGGCAGCACGGATGTCTGTCCCTCGGTGAGCAAGTGGCGAACTGCTTTGTGACCGGGGGAACGGGTTTCGTAGGGAGTCACATTCTGAATCTCCTCTGCGATAAGCATCACTCTGTGTTTTCGCTCGCTCGAGAAACCTCAGTGCTAGGCTTTCTCCCGCAGGGTGTCATGACGGTTCGCGGTGATGTCACAGACCTAGATGCCCTGACGAATGCAGTGCCCAAGGATACCGAATGGTTCTTTCACAACGCAGGGGTGATGGCAGACTGGGGTGGCAAGACTCACTTCTATCCAGTAAATGTGGAAGGGACCCACAATGTTCTGGAAACTGTCAGAAGGAAGGACATTCCCCGGCTCATCCATACCTCGTCGACCGGCGTCTATGGTTTTCCGGATTCATCCCAGCCGTTAGACGAAGAGGCGCCGAAGAGACCCGAAGGCTTCTATCAGAAATCGAAGTATGAGGGAGAGAAGCTGATTGAGCAATACTCGAAGGACTACGGCATCAAGGCGACTGTGGTCCGTCCTCCGACTGTGCTCGGGCCACATGATATGTTCACTGCCCCCCAGATTGTGGATCGCGTTGCCAAGGGTAGCATGGTCTACTTCGGCGATGGTACCAACCTAATCAGCTTTGCACATGCTGAGGACGTGGCTGCATGTCAGGTCGCCGCTGCCGAGCGTTTCGACAAGTCTGCAGGCAATGCATACAATGTCATCTCTTTCACATGCCAGTTCAAGGAGCTTCTTCAAACCATAGAGAGTCAGTTGAATCCTCCAGCAACAGGGCGTCTTCGCCGAGTGCCCTACAGGGCTGCTTTGACGCTCGGGACCCTGATGGGCGGCACTTACAGCGCATTTCGGAGCAAGAAGGCACCTTTGTTGACTAGTTTCCGAGTCAAGCTCTTCGGGACTACATACATCATTGATGACTCAAAGGCGCGAAGAGAACTGGGCTACACACCCAAACACAACTTGGAGTCAACTGTCAAGAGTATGCTGACAAGAGTCGAGTCCTTCAAGCCTAGGTAGACTTCACTTCAATCTGCGCTTTCTACCCACCATTTGCAGATGCCCGGCGAAGTTGACCAGTGAGCGATTCGTGCAATGGTCAAGCTCCATCTTGAGCAATCGTTGCCTTGTCTCCGCATCGTTCTCCAGCTTCTCCAACGTTTCCGCCTTGACCTGATGCATGAAGACGGGTGCGCCTACAACCTCGATGACCTCGAGACCGGCCGCTTGAAAGTGGTCTGCCAGTTCCTCCCACGTGAGATTGTATTGTGGCCAATCGAAGTCGTAGGAGATGCTAGTGGTCAACAGCTTTTCTGCCTCGTCGACCAAGCCGGCTTGGATAAGCTCAGGCACCCGCCTGAACTTCGTGTCAAGACTGACTATGACGTATGATTGGGGCTTGGCCACTCTAGTCAGCTCTTTCACAGCATTCCAGGGCTCAAGGCAGTATGAAACCGCATCATATTGGGAGAACACGTAGTCAAACAGACTTGATTGGAACTCCTTCATGTCTGAAATGTCCGACTTCACGAACGCTATGTCATGACTAGTCTTCACCTTGGCGAGTCTCTTCTTGGCCTGTTCAAGCATGCCCTGCGACAAGTCTGATAGAACGATGTTATGATACCCCAGGGCGATCAGCTTCTCGGCCCAGTAGCCGTCGCCTCCGCCAGCATCGAGAATTCTGACTGTCTTGTCCTTTGGCAAGTACTTCAGCATGAAATACCATGTGATGTCGTCAGCAAAGCTCATTGCCGAGCGACTGGTATCATACCTAGAAGGAGCGAATGGACCTGACGAGTATTCTTCGGCATACTTGTCGAATATCTCCTCGACCTTCCGCTTGTCCATGAGAATGTATTGATCTCTAGTCTGCTATGTATGTTTCTACATCTGGCCGACTAATGCTGTGGCTTCAGAGGCAGTTGTCTGTAGAGAGCGACAGCGACCAACAGAAGTAACACCGATGCCCCGAGTATTGCCGCGAACAGGGCGGTGGTTCCCATCGCGAAGAACCGTTCATATGTCAGTGGAACGACTGCCATTCCTGCAAACTGCACGGACATCAGCAGGCCTGCCAGGGCGCCGCGCTTCTGAGGCGCAATCATCTGACTGTAGTAGATTGCGACCGGGTACAACGTTCCAGCAACGACTCCAACAACCAACAGGGCGGCCGTGATCAGAGGCAGACTCTCCGCTGTGCCAAAGCCAGTGATGCTCATCAGAAGAGCACTTGAAATCATTGACGCGCCCGCGCCCACGATCATGGGGAGGGCTACCCCTCTGCGCCTGATGAGCCCGCCTGTATACACTCCCACAATTGCCGCCATGAGAGCCGAGATGAGGAGAATACCTGCGACGGTGGGCTCGTCAACCAGACCAGACAGAGCCCTGGATGTCCAGACTAATGTCGCCAGATACGTTTCGGAAAACATGAACCCCAGAAGGAGCGTGAGCAGCACGACTGGTCTGCGCCACTCCGCCGCGATGTTCGATAGAAGTGCTCTCACCCCCGACTCGACATTGGCCAAATGCGGAGGACCCTTGACAATAGCGATTGTTACCAATGCAACCACAGAAAGAGATGACAGCCAAACATAGAACCAACGCCAGCTATACTCAACAACTAGGCCGGCAACAACTGGGCCTACTCCGACTCCAATTGATCCTACTGCTCCTATTATCCCCATCCTAGCAGCGATTCTGTCAGCAGGGGCCAGATCAGTGACGAGGGCAATGATAACCGGGTTCACAAACCCCCAGCCGGCCCCAATGACTGCATGAGCCGCAGTGAACATCACAAGCGAAATCGATGCTGCCGACGTGATGAGGCCTGCTGTGAACAACAGTAGACCACCAAGAAGCACGGGCACCCTTCCCTTCACATCTGAGATGGCACCAGAAAACAGCTGCAGAATCGCAAACGGTATCATGAAAGCTGGGATTGCAGTCAATACCATCGTTGGGTCCACTCCGAACTCCACAGAGAGGGCTTGAAGGAGGACCAACATGGCATTCATGATGAGGGGACCGACGAACACCAGAAGGTATGCTATGGCCTCAAGATACGAAGACTTCCTCATCCGATGGGTTTCGGCCGCTGCATGGTCTTCGCCGCCAGTGGATTCTGGACCGGCTTCGGACGGAGACACTGGCATGAATCAGAAAAGCCAGAAGAACCTACAGAAAACCTTCGTGGTGCGACATAGCTCTGGCCATAAGCTCGAGGATGGCCCCAGAAGCATGAACGCCCACGCACCTGCACTTGGCAGACGTTTCGCTTCAGGTCATCTCATCGACAAGTTCGACCAAATCCAGCACTCTGTCTATGTGGCCTCTGTTCGCATCGCTTAGGTTTCGTTTGCAGAATGGGCATGTTGATACAAGCACATCTGCATCTGTGGATCGTGCTTGCTCCAGCCGCATACTCGCAGTCGCTTGCGCCAGCTCCGGAAATGAGGATTTGACGCCGCCGCCTGCCCCGCAGCACCATGCATTGTTCCGGTTGGACTGCATCTCAACAAATCCTACAGGCAACGCTGCAAGGGTCTCCCGTGGCTCTTCATATACTCCCATGTGTCTACCCAAATGGCACGGATCATGGTATGTCACGCGGCCGATTGCACCGCGAGCTTTGGGCTTCAGTTTGCCTCCGTTTAGTAGCTCATCCGCAAGTTGTGAGGAATGAATCACTTCCATGCCCAAGTCCGTTCCTAGATTCTTGTAGTCCTTTGAGAGTGTTCGATAGCAGCCTGCGCAGGGAGTGACAACTCTCTCCGCGCCTGCCATTTCTATCACGTGCAGGTTGTGTTCTGCAACGTTTCGCGCTGCCGCTTTCTGCCCTACTCTGAGAAGAGGTGAGCCACAACAGTACTCGTCAACAATCGTAAAGTCAATGCCGGCTTTCCTGAGTATCGAGATTGTTGCATCGCGTATGCTGGTTTCCCTATAGTTTGCAGTGCAGCCCATGAAGAGTATGGTGTCTGCCTTGGCGGGCAAGTGAAGCTGCTCCGCGATCTGACGACTGTGATGTGTGGCGTTGTATGGGTTATGCTTGCTGATGATGCTCTCAGCGAGATCATGATGAGCAGGCAATGGGCCAAGCTTGTCAACTGCTAAGCCTCTCAGTTCCTCAATGATGTCGACAATATGCTCCCTATGCGGCGCCATGCATTGAGTCTGACAGCTTCCACAAGTGGTACAGGCAAAGACTGGTTTCAGCATCGACTGTTGCCAGTGTATGTCGCCTACGGCCAGACCTCGGGCGACTGCTATCCTGCCAGATGCGAAATAGGTTTCGAGCTTGTAGTATTCTCCCGACGGGCAAGACGGTTCATAGTTTCGAAAGATGTACTTGCAGGTGCCGCACCGGTTACATCTGTGTAGCCATTGACCGATCACTGACTGATGTGAATTCACAGCGCCCACCTCCCAGGGTTCATTATCCCGTTCGGATCGAGCGTCTTCCTGATTCTGCGCAGCAGTTCTACAAATCCTGGATCAGCTTTCTCTTGGACCTTCTTCGCGGCCCATACAGGTGTCTTGTACGGAAGTGCTTTCAAGCCAAGAGCAATATCGAGTAGCTCTTCATTGCAGCGTCGTATCTGCTCCACGGTTGTCTCGTCCTTTGGGAATCGAATAATGAACTTGAACTCGCCGAAGTGCATGCCGTTCATTGGCTTGAGGTAGGCCATCAGCTCGAACCCATACTTCTCAACAATGCGTCTTCCTTGGAACAACGCCTCTGCCCAATGCTTGGGATGGATATATGTGCCAACCCAAGTCAAGCCGTCATACTCTGTCAGAACCTTGTAAGCATCAGATGGGAAGTCCACCCATGACTCTGCCTGATCCCCCATCATCTTGGATACCACGTCCCAGTCAACCAAGATCTGACGCTCGTCAGCTTTTCTTG
>PRDI01000059.1 GCA_003345595.1 Candidatus Thorarchaeota archaeon
GGCTTTCCTTGATAGGAGCTCGAAAGCCGAACTCATCCAAGCACCAGAGAACAGCATGCCTTGTAGGCGATAGAGCAGGGAATCATCGTTGATGAAGGAAACATTCACCTCGCAGTCGCTAAGGGAGTGGGCAAAAAGCTGTATCCAGACCACGTCATCAGTCGATTCGGAGAACCTTTCTTCAAGATAGAAACTCATTCCATAGTTGTTGAGCACAAAGACCGTGGAACCTGCTGTCACTGCCAGAATCGAGACAATCGCTATTGCGGCGAGCTTGCGATTCAACGACTCGTCCTCCTGTAGCACTCAATTGTCAATCTTCCCACATAAACCCTGCGGACTCCGGGGCGTCTAATCTGAAGAGGCCTCGTGCAGACGCTCTGCCTTCTCCTTGTGCATCTTCTCCATCGCTGTCCTCACCTTGTCCAGTCGCTCCCCGTGCAGGGGGTAGTACTTCAGGCAGACCAGTGCCAGTGCCATTGCAATTAGTGGAATGACCGTCATGGCTATTCTGAATGATAGACTAATCTCCGGTGTCGGTGGTGAACCACCCTGATATCCTGTGAGACCGAAGACCATTGATGCCGTCAGACCACTCAGGACAAACCCAAGCCGACCGAGAAACCCGTTCATTCCGAAGTAGACTCCCTCTCTCCGGGTCCCAGACTTGACCTCATCCTCGTCAATGATCTCGCTGACCATGACCTCGGGCAGCATCATGTATCCCGACAGGCCCACCCCGGCGAAGAGCATTATAGGCAGCACTTGAACAAGACCTGAAACAAACAGGAAAGGCTGGAGGGCGAGCGCGAAGATTGTCATTGTCACGATGAATGACTTCCTGGTCCCGTATTTCCTGTAGGCTCTTGCCCAGACCGCCAAGAATGGCAGAGCCGAAACGAACATGAGCAACAGCAAAATCGTCACTTCGCCTTTTGTTATGCCAATGATGTTGGTTGTGAAGAACTCGAGCATGCTCTCCATCCATAGAAAGGCGTAGTTTATCATCAGGTAGGCCACAGCGAAGATTAAGAATGTCCTATTCCCTAGAGTTGTCGTGAGGGTCTGTCGAAGCGGGGCATTCGGTTCAAGGCTGAGCTCCTTTCTCTCCTTGTTCCAGATTACGGAGATGATGAAAGGCACAGCCCCAATTGCACCCAAGACCAGACCCACGAGCTTGTACGCATCATACACCGACATAGTGGCTGAGAGACTCTCGATCATCATTGGCATCATGAAAGCGAGTATGAGACCGACAGCTGCGAACAGCTGTCTGTAGAGCTGGACCTGGGACCTCTCCTTTGGGCTCTCGTAAAGCTCTGGAAACATGGAAACATAGGGGACACTCACAAGAGTGTAGAACCCATCGAACGCGATTATGGTGAGGAGGAAGTAGATGAATATCGGGATGTTGAAGGGCTCCGCCAAAGGAAGTCCCGTCGCTGGAGGCGTCCAGACCAGCAAGTATGTGACGAAGAGGAAGATTGCACCTATGAATATGTAGGGCCTTCTTCTGCCCCACCGACTGCGAGTCCGGTCAGATAGAACCCCGAAAAGGGGATCATTGATCGCGTTCCAGACGCCGTATATCGCGATTGCTATCCCGAATAGGACCCCATCAAGACCGATGTACTTCTTGTCTACATAGAAGGTGAGAGCGAATGTTGCGAAAGCATTGTAGAGCAAAGATGCTCCAAGGTTTCCTGATGCATAGCTTATCTTCCCTCTCAGACCCATGTTCGTAGCTCCCAGTCAGCTTCCGGCAACGAAACCGACAGTTGCCATTATGCAGGACCTCCATAACATTCTGCCAATCACTTGAACTTGATGCTCATCTCAGCCCGCAACCTAGTTGCCCCAAACTTCCACATGGGAAAGGTTTTACACTGACAGAATAGACCCCTCAAGTGTTGAGGAAGGTGGTTGCAGTGCGAAAAGAGGAACAGCGAATCGAGAAGAAGGAAGAAGAGGTCAAAGAGGAACTCAAGACGAAGGAAGAAGAGGTCAAAGAGGAAGTCAAGGTAAAGGAAGAAGAGGTCAAAGAGGAGGTCAAGATAAAGGAAGAAGCAATGCTGCGGCGCTTCGCTCGCGCACTCGGCCTCTTTATGGACTCAAAACGGATGAAGTGGCTGACGGTAGTCTTCATCATTGGGCTAGTCTGGATGACCTTCATAGATCTTTATGGTATCTACTTCATACCGAGCTCGCTCCTTGTCCCTGTGACTGTCGTGACCGGAGGCCTATGGCCCGTCTTTTTCATGCTGACCTCGCTGATGGCGCTAATACGTCTCGAGCGCCTTGTCGCAAGCCAGACGTCCTACGCCAAGTCATTGTCCATTTTCCTGCCGTGGGCAACAATCAGCATCTTGTTGCTGATGATTATATGGTCCCGTTTCTCGGCGGCATTCCTTCTGGCGATATTTGGCGTGGCATTCTTCGGTTGGATATCATTTCAGGCATTCTTTGCCACTCGGACCAGTTTGCACTATGCAGACGACATCTTCATGAAGTCGCACATGACGCTGATCAAGATCATTTCAGTTCTGAGCAACTTCCTTTGTTATGCGATGATTATTGGGTCCTTCTACTACACTGTCTTCATTCTGAATCCCACAGAGATAATACACCAACCAAGAGAACTCCCGTTGATAGTCGGTATGCTGTTTGCATTGGGTTTCAACGTTCTCAATCTCGAATTCATGATAAGACATCGGCACACAACAGTTCTTGACAACTTGGCACTATTCGGTCTATTCATCTCTCTTTACTCAGCCTATTTCATCTATGAAGCTGGGAAACCCACGTCGGCCAGCTTCAATCTGGTGTCAGCATCGATCTCACTCTTCTTCGTGATCTACGCTATGGGCTCTGTGGGTGAGACACTCTCGGAGAGGTCTCTCGTACGCAGGCACTGGACGCTGTCAGCCGAAGCTTCGGTCACTCTGACATTCTTTCTGGCGTCAGGCTACTACTTCGCCAGCACGTTCCTCTCGGTGCTGTATGAAGACCCGAACCTGGCTTCCATAATCGGCGTGACAATCAAGCTTCTCATGTTCCCGTTCGTGGCGGCGGTAACCGAGGCTCATCATATGCTAAGACGCATAGGCGCCCCGCCGGAGAGGGCCGCATCTTCTGAGCGGGAACAAGGCCCTCCAACTCAAGATGAGGCAGATGCAGACAGGAATGAATGAACGATTCTGTTTAGAGTAGTGTGATTATTAGCCCCCATTCACCAACGCCTAGTTGGAGTTCATCTCTGAATTCCTTCACGTAGCCATTCTCAATCCTAATTCTTGAACCCTCCTCGACCTGTCTGATTTGGTCATTCCAGAGAACAAGCCCTATTGAGGATGTATCATCAGTCAGCACTGCTTCAGCTACCTTCAGTTGTTCACCCGTTTTCCTAGATGAGACTGTGCGTGGACTTGCGATTCGGTCCACTCGCCCTTCGACAATGACAAGTTTCTGATCGTTGTGAAGGTTTCCGATTTTCGACATGGCCTTTGGGAATCCGGCTGAGATCCTCTTCTCGTAGTATCTTTGACTCCACTGAGGTAGGTGATGTGTTGTGCCAATCTGGACGAATCCAACTTTCTCGTAGAATGGTTTCGTTCTCAGATTCCATTCTGGGGTGTCCAACACCCACAGATCAGCTGATGGATATTGCCCCCAGACGAGCTCGAAGACTTTCTGCCCTATGCCCTTTCTCATGTGGTTGGGATCTATCCAGATCCTCTCACACACCTGATATCCCGGACCCCTATCTCCTGCAATGAATCCCCCAACGATATCGTTCCCACTGACGACTTTGTAGTACTGCAGATATGCATTCTTGATCGCATGTGAATTCCATTCCATCGAGTCGTAGCCTGGAGGACCACCTGGGCCAGGAGCACCCACGTCTGAGTCAGAATCGAATGCCCTCTTGCATTTCTCTGTGAGGATTTCGGCATCAGCGACCTCGGCTCCACAGACTATGATCTCGTTTCTCGCCACCATAGAATATGCCCCTTCAGCATCGAGAGAGCCCGCTTTTCATTTCTTCTCTCGACCTTTGCGAGCTGAGATTAGAGTCAATACTGAGTCACGAGTTTCCTCTGAAAAGGTGTAGTTCGAAGATATAGCATCCCTCAAGAACGTCCAAGCTACCGTTCATTGTAAGTTGGACAAAGTTGGACACAGGAGTCTTTGTCCTCCCAGAAACGGCACTGGGGTCGTACTCCTTGGGGCTGGAATGTGTCGAGTCAGCCTCAAAGAGATGTCTGATTCGAGCTATTCAAGCCCCTACTCGAAAATGTCCAGGATTGTCCAACTTCTACGCAGCTGTTGCATACCCTTGGAGTTTCTAATGTCGTTCTGCTTTCGGAACCTAACGATTGGCAGTCCTGTTTCGAGGTTCTAAACATGGCAATAGGCCTTGCGAAGTTGAAGACTGAAGTCATCGATTTGATGATGAAGGGAGAATCAGGTGACGTAAGCAGGAGGTTGACGGACGCTCTCGGAAAGATTGACCACAGCGCAGCTATCCCTGCTCAGTCCCTTTGCCACAGTAGTAACAGGTTTCCAGTGCCTAGGCTGTGACTTTTCGCGCAGCTGCTAGCGTTTCCTGCAAACGATGACTCCGCCAAATACGATCACCACTATGATAACTGCAAGAACAACTGCATAGGGGTCCAAGGTCGGATTCTGCGTTGATCTCCGAATTGACCGAGATAGACGAGAGAAAGAGGATCATGGGACAGTTCTCCATCATTGGCGGATTTGGAGGCCTCGGAGGTGCGTTCCTTGGAGGCTTCCTCTACGATGGCGGAGCAGGATTTGCGAGTGGAATCGTATTCAATATCGCTGCTGCTATGATGATGTTTTCAAGCCTCATAGTCTACTTCTCTGTTCGCATCAGGAGAGTCAAGCGCTATGATGAGTCTGATAAGAGCGAGTCACCGAAGAAACATTCCCTGAGTGAGCTTCCCTCAAGCCTGCGCACTGGTATTACTGTAAGTTCACTCAACGAGGACCTTTTGCAATTCGTTCGAGGAACCCATCAAAATCATCTCCCATCATGACTTCAACATACCAAGTGGCACCAGTAGCCGCGAACTCATCAATCCATGAGTCCTTTTCAGCATCACAAGTGGATCTCCCCATCAGTACAATGTCAAAGTCCTTCATGGATTCTCGATGATTCCTGACGTATTTTGCTATATTGACGTAATCATCGAATTGCAGATCTTCAATCCCTAGTGGAAACACACCATCGTATCTTGCTGCTCTTCGGAATGGAGCTTTTATTGGCCACGTTCCTGCACACCATATTGGCACACGTGGTCGCTGAATTGGGCGAGGATTGAATATGACCTCATCAATACTGTAGTGCTTCCCACAAAACGAAAATGGCTTGCCAGACCAAAGACCCTCAAGAATTGCTAAGGACTCGTCCAGTTTCTCAGCTCTTACTCTGAGATCAGTATCTTCTCCGAAACTTCCATACTCCGCATCAGCAGGACCCCCTAATCCAACTCCTAGAATGAACCGTCCCTTGGAAAGAATATCTAAAGTAGTGACCTCCCTTGCTACCTTCTGTGGGCGCCGTCTTGGTAGAGGAGTCACTGTTGTACCAATTCGAATCCTTTCAGTGTGTGCTGCTATGGCTGCAAGTGTAATCCATGGATCTGCAATCAATTCATCCTTTCCCGGATAATTGTGGTCCCATATAAAGAAACCATCCCACTTTGCATCTTCAGCAGCCATTGCCAATTCAAGGAATTTGATGGGGTTTCCTTGAAGTGCGTAGTTAGAGATATAGACTCCATATTTCATCGTAGTACACAGATCGATGCGCCGAGTCATCTAGTTATATTGTGGTTTCTCGCTTTTCCTGAGTGTTCGACTATACTTCTTTCATGAATCATCTATCTACAATCGTTAAGTAGATTCAACTCTGCAAAGAAGCAGGAGTTCATCGACAGGCACATACAGTCTGGTCCAGGCGTCGTTGTCGCCTTCTCTCGAACCCGTCCTCTCCTATCCGATTCCCTGTAATGATGTCACTGAGTCTTCATGGCCATAATCGACCGCGCCATGTTCTCGATACCATAGACAAGGAGTTCAAGCTGAGTTCGGGTGTCCTGTCTTTCTAGGAGCATCAGTAGGCTTCCGGGTGCGACTATGTCCGCCATGGTGCCGACTGCTATCCTATTCAGTCCATCCCGGATGTCCTGTACCTGCATCGCTGTTATGAACCGGGATGTGTTCGGCTCAAACTTGACAGGGAGCTTCGGAATGCAGAGTACTGTTATCGATCCGGGTTCATATTCTTTGAGGCCCAGTCCCTCGGCCGCTGGTCTCGCTCCGTACAAGAATGACCGCGCAATAGAGTCGACCGTGAAATGGTGGAACTCGTGGTCGAGGACGCCGTGCGAGGAAAGAGGCAGTTCGACGTGAACCAGATTCATGCACAGACATACGAGCTGATTCTTGAGTATCGCAGCCAGTACTATGAAGACAGGCTTGACGAGTTTCTCGACGGCATAGCGGTGAGCGATGACTGCCGCAGAGCGGTTCGCGATGCCCTGTTGAAGCCGGTCAATGTCAGCGGCACCGAATACAGCAACTTCATGGAGGAACTCACTCGCAGGATTAGTCAGAGCACGCAACCGGTGAGTGGGAGGATCGCCGAGACCTGCTCGGAGCTTGAGCTCAAGCGAGCCGGGCACAGAGTCCGCGTCCAATACACGCTCATGGAGAAAAAGAACCGACATCACGATTCTTCATTCTTCAGGATCGAGAGGCGTCCAGAGGCATCGCAGAGAAGTGAAGAACATGAGGCCGAAAGAAAGGGCCGCAAGAGGCCTAGCATTTGACGGAGATTCCCCGAAGAGCATATGCAAAGGCCGCGTAGGCACCGCGCAGCAGGCTCTCCCTCCAGGCATGCTTCTCCTGCTAACAGGGGTTGCATGTCTTGGAGGCTGTTCTTGGCTGCGAACTTGAGCTGTACAAGAAGTGCAACACACGTGATCGTTGCCTCGCTGATATGAGGCGCAGGCTATCGCCCCTTCAGTGTCAGGTAGGCCTGGTGAAAGTCAGGGTTCAGGATGTACTCACCTCAGGCTCGCACTCGCACAAGCCAGAGTAGATATAAGAAGCAAGGACGCTGGATTGACCGAATCAGTTGTCTGGTGAAACAAGATGAGCAGTCCATCAGCCGAAGATGTCAGAAAGGCCAGTATGGTGACAGTAGCAAGCGTCCACACGGTCTACATCGAAGCGGTCCGAAAGATATCAGGCGAGAAAGGTCTGAGAGCCGTAGGCGAGGCGAACAGGCTTCACGGCTTGGAGCTTGGCAAAGCGGGTGTAGCCAGCGGAGGCCTGAAGAAGGGTGATCTGAAGTCCATCTATGAGTTCTTTCAAGGAGCTCACCCATACTTCGGCTTCGAAATAGAGCTTCTCAAGGCCACCAGCCGTGAGCTCGAAATGAAGGTCACTTACTGCCCATGGATTGAAACCTTCAAGTCAGAAGGTGCAGGCACGGACATCTGCAATTGGGTCTGCAAAATGGACGAAGGCATCGGCCAAGCTGTTGATTCCAAGCTTGCGATGACAATTCCGAAGTGCATGATGCGAGGAGATGCATATTGCATCTATCGCTACCAGAAGTAGCAAACAGACATGCACAATGCTTCCTATACTCTAATCGGGTACCGCCCCTTCTTGAACGCATAGTCGTACATGTCCACAATCTTCTCTGGTGTGGAGTCAGGTTGGATGTTGTGCGCCGGGGCAAGTATGTACCCGCCACCCGGGGCGAATGCACGCAGGCGCGTTTCGATCTCCTTTCTTACGGCAGCAATAGTGCCCCCAATCGACATTGCCTCTTGGAGGTCCACCCCACCGTGGAAACAGATCTTCTCACCGTACTTCCGCTTCAGAGTTGCAGAGTCCATGCCCTTAGCCAGCGGTTGCACAGGATTGAGTATGTCCACGCCAACTTCAATCAGGTCGTTGATGACAGGTTCGATTGCACCACAGCTGTGGAACAGTATCTTGACATGAGGCGCTCTCTCATGGATTTCCCCGTAGATTCGCTTGTGCCTGGGTTTGATGAGGCCGCGATACATCGCAGGACTTACGATCATCCCCTGCTGGTGGCCAAGGTCATCTCCCACCTGAACTATGTCGAGATATTCGCCCACTTGGTCGAGAAAGACCCGATTGATGTCCGTCGCATACTCCATGCACTTGTCCATCATAGCCTCAGCCAAGTCGCGACGGGTGGCCAGGTCAAGCAGGAATGCCTCATAGCCTCGCATATAGTGTTCACAGAATTCGAGCACACCCCATGGTCCTCCAACCATACCTACTACGGCACAATCACCGTCTTCGTGCAAGTGCCGTGCCCACTCTACAACCCCGTCCATTCGAGATGGGTCGTCCACGTTTGGCCATTCGTATTGCGAAACCTGCTCTATCTCAGTGAAGTCTGCCCACGGATGGTGCACAATCTCCCAGTACGGACCTATCCACTTTCCACGAAATCCATACTCCGTGTCGACTGAGCCGTCCTGATACGTCTTCGGTTTGAAGCTGGACGCTTCTCTCATGTACACGCGTCTGAAGTCAACGTGAAGCCGGTTCAGCAGCGCTTCTGAGATTCTCCAGCTACTCATTATACCCCACTCTTGCGTTTCAGGGGCATCTATTCCAAGGTAGCTTCTGACCTTCTCATAGGCCGCAGGAGTGATCCACAGGTCGAGTGGTACTCTGTCGGCTTCGCTGTGTTCGAGTGCCGCATGAACCCTATCTCTTGGTTTCATTCGCTGGCGTTCTCCTGCCGAAATTGTCAGACTATTGGAGCCTATATTAAACCTGCACATAAGGGGGTACCGAAGTGCTTTAATGACGAGCACGGGTTAGGTTTGAACTTGCACCCTATGGATCACGAATGCCTTCGGTCTGACACCTCAAAGGAGTAAAACCTCAGTATGCGTAATTCTCGAGAATTGGTGCTTCAGAGTCTTCGCCATGAGCCGCCTGACCGCACCCCTGTTATCCCTCTTGCTGGTCTGTTCACAACGACAGTTTCAGGAATCCCCGTGAACAAGTTGCTGCGTGATGCCGATGCACAGACTCGTTCGCAGCTTGCTTCACTCAGGCAATTCGGCTACGACGGCGTCGTCACGATTATGGACCTCACTGCAGAGGCTGAGGCGCTCGGAGCTACCGTGAAGTATCAAGAGACCGCATTTCCGTACATCACTAAGCATCCATATCCGGTAGCCGCGGACTTTCCAGACCTCGAACTACCAGAGATTAGGAAGACCCGGCTGTCTGTGTTCGTTGAAACAACGAGGAGTCTTGTGAAGCAAGTCGGAAAGACTCACTTCGTCGGCAGCTACGTGATAGGACCATTCACTCTCGCGGGCCAGCTGATGGGAGTTGACCCACTATTTGAGCTGATCACAGACGATCCGGACAGGGCTTTGTCCATTGTGAATAGCTGCGAGAACGTGCTCGAACCATACGTTGAGCGGCTCCTCGAGGCAGGTACGCACAGTGTCATAATCCTGGAACCAACCGCCAGCTCAAGCGTGGTACCGCCTGACTTCTTCGTCAGGTATTCTGTGCCCAACGTCAAGAAACTGATCTCGCTCGCAAGAGCTCAGGGCGCAGGTTCGACGCTTCATATCTGTGGGAACACGACGAAGATCATCGGGCTCATGTGCGATACAGGGGCTGATGCTTTGAGTCTTGATTCCAAGATTAGTATTGAGGCAGCCATGAAGACAGTCAATCAGAGATGCACGATCATAGGAAACGTCGACACGACCCTGATGCTCACTGGCACAGTCGACGAAATCGTGACGGCAACCGAGCAATGCATTCAAGCAGCAGGTCCAAGTGGAGCTGGATTCATTGCGAGTACTGGCTGCGACCTCCCGGTCGAAACTCCATTCGACAATGTCCGGGCATTAGTAGATACTGCCAAGGGTCACAAGCCCGCCAAGCGTTCTTTGTAGGATGATTGTCAGACCAGTTGGCATTCCGACGGTGGACTCGTTTACACACGGACCATTCATTGTGGGATAGACAACCTTGGATTCGGTCGTCCTGACCATAGCAGACACGGCACACTCTTCGAACTAGGGTTTCTTCTTTGCGCGCGCCTTGATTATCTCCCGCATCTTCGCCTCGACATCCTTGTCCAGAGGGCTAACCTTGTGAGTCTCTAGGATCTTCTTGATTTTCTCCTTCGCTCTCAAGACCATGTCTTTTGATCCCTTGCCTTCCCAGTCTGGTCTCGAGGTCCTGTCAGTAAGGGAAGGTATCCAGTACTCCTCCAAGAGGTGCTTGCGAGTGAAGTCTAGGCCCTCGTCACTGGTCAGGTAGTTGCTCTCATGACCAATCCTATCAATCAAGTCCACGGCAAGGGTTTCCTTCGTTACCTTCATGCCTTTTGCTATCCGCTTGATTGCTCCGCATATCTCATTGCTGATGGCGAACATCTCATAGCTTGCCGTGATTCCGGTCTCCACAATGCCGTATACAGCGTCGTGCACTACATCTACGCCTGCAAGAGTTGCCGTTAGCACGTTCATTGTGTTCTCATAGGCTGCCTGCGCGTCTGGAACTTTCGAATCGACTATGCCCGCTGCTCCATAGTAGGGTATGCCGTAGTAATGGGCCACTTGGCAGAACGCAGCGTGTATCAGCCCGTTCTCTGGGCAGCCATACGAGGCCGTGCCATGTCTTTGGTCCATGATCGTCGCACATGATCCCCATATCATCGGAGTGCCTGGTCCGACAAGTTCTGTCAGAACGAGCACGGCGTGATTCTCAGCTACTCCCTGTACAACCATCCCGGCGAGCGTGACAGGGCCGCTTGCACTGGCCAGGGCTCCTGTGCTTATGTCAAAAGGAATCTTGTACTTAGCGCACTCAAGGGCGATGTCTATTATGTTTGCCGTGTATTTGAGCGGTGGCACATTGTTGAGGCCAGTATCGATGATGGACGGGTTTCTAAGAAACTCCTCTTCGCCTCCTGCATATAGCTTGGCCATCTCAATTACGTCCCTGAATCCTTCTTGTGTCACTGCGAGAAAACTCAGGTGCTTCTCAGAGCTCTTGAACATCGAGAGCGCCATGGTCTGCTCAAGGATGTCTTGTGACACTTCCTGCGGGATTATGTTCGGCTTGATGTAATCCACTGCCGGGAAGTAGTCAGCGAGCAATGTGAACTCCTCCAAGTCCCTAAGAGTTGAAGCTCTGCGCTGTCCTGTGTTCAGATCATACGTGGACTGAGCCCCAAACGCGTTTGTGAAATAGGAGTTGCCGTCGCCAATGAGTATGTTGTATTTCGGATTGATGGCTTTGAAGAGGTGCCTGCTCGGAGTCTTCCTCAACGTTTCCTTTACCAAGTACTCCGGTATGTGGGCGACCTTCTTCTTCTGATCAATAGTTGCACCTGCCTCTTTGAGTATCTTGAGAGCCTCGTCATGCTGAATGAGTATTCCGGTTCTCTCCAGTACTTCCATGGCAGCCATGTGTATCGCATAGACTTCGTTCCGACTCAGCAGTTCAAACATTTAGCGTTCACCTACTCCCTGATATCAAGCTGGCTTTTTCGCGAGCAGCCGCACGGCAAGACTCACCGCTGTCACCGCATCACCTGCCCATCCATCAGCACCAATATCCCTTGCCCACTTCTCTGTGGTGGGGGCGCCTCCTATTATGACCTTGACCTTGTCCCTCAAGCCTGCTGCTTTCAGCTCGTCTATTATCTTCCTTTGAACAGGCATAGAGGAAGTGATGAGCGAGGAAAGGCCCAGAACGTCTGGTTTCTGGTCTCTCACATTCTTCAGGATGACCTCTATCGGTACATCCTCTCCCAAGTTCGCCACTTCGAACCCGTGCGCCTCCATCATTGTGGCGACGATGTCCTTTCCAATGCTGTGAATGTCGCCCTGCACAGTTGCTATGACCACCTTGCCCGCACTCTTGATCTTGCTCTTTGAGGCCTTGATCTCCGGCAGAAGGACTGACATCCCCGCCTTCATAGCCTTGGCTGCTGCCATGAGCTCGACAAGGAAGACCTCGCCTTCACCGAACTTGTCGCCAATCTCTCTGACACCTTTGGCCAACCCGTTGGTTATCGCGTCCATGGGAGATATCTTAGCTTCTAGAGCCTTCTTGGCTGCACTCGTGGCTTTGTCTTTGTTTCCTTGAATGACTGCTTCTCGCATTTCTTCTAGTATGGATGACGACATCGTTCTGTTACCTCACTTCTGTTGAACCGACTTTCATCTCAGGATGATATGTCCTCCGATAGTTCTCAGCTTCTGGTGATAAAGAAAAAAAGAGGAGGAGGCTTAGCCCCCTCACTCGGGTGGTAGAGACTCGTAGATAGATCCTACTTCGATGTTCTTCTTCCTGAGGTGCCGGGCATACACCACAAACCACAGGGCCGAAAAGCCATACTGCACTGTCATCATGACCACGGAAAAGAACGCTGCTCCTTGGAAGAAGCCTATCATCACGAAGAGTGACAACGGCAGTATTATGATACCCAGCAACGACACAACTGGGAACCCGGCAATCTCGGGTTGCTTCCTTATGCTGCCCTCGTAAAGTGGTCTCTTTAGATATGGAAGCTGCAGGGCGGCCATGGATTGGAATATCATTTCAACGCCCCAAAGTCCGACCAGGGAAGTGACAACAGCAAGGAAGGCGACCATACCTGGCAACGCAAAGACAAATGCGAATGGCAGGCTAAAGAGGAAGTAGTATGCGATTGCATAGGTCGGGGTGTGGTACTTCGAGAGCTTTCCAAAGAACGATGGCATCATGCGGTCAAGCGAGCCTTGGAAGAACCCTCGGGTCACCCATGCCATGTTGATCGGGGTCGCAGTGAGTCCGATTACTGGGGCGGAGAGTAGAATCCAGCCTGAAATAGCGGGGTTCCCCGCTAACACAGCCGTCATTGTACCAAATCCGGTCGTGAAGGTAGGAGTTATCGTCACGCTGGCAGCTGCCACAGCATACTGAGTGGAGAAGTAACCGAAAGTACCTTGGAACAAGGCTGCTCCTCCTGCGAGCAATACCGCTAGAATGATGCCGCCAAGGACCTGTACAAGAACGAGGTTCTTCGCAGGGTCAGACATCTCGCCACCATAGTGCAGGATCAGATATGGCCAGACAAGACCGACCGGCCAAATCGTGGCTAGGAAGGTCATCTGCCAGCTGAACGCCGGTGCAACACCGAACCCCGCACCCGTGGCGACAGTCACCACTTCGCTGTAGGCTCCGGCTCCGAAAGCGGCGTTCCATCTTGACTCGACCGCAGAGGCGGGAGTGGCGACAAGCACCAGTATCGCCATAATCCATCCTATCGTGGAGAACAGACCACCAATCATCTGAATACGGGGCTCAAGCCTGAATAGCGGACCTAAGTAGGCAACAATAACGAAGACGAGCATTAGGAATATTGAGAGTCCGACCAGAAGGTATGGGTTTCCGATCTGGGCTGACATCGCTGCTCCCCATGATTTCAACATTGCGTTGCCGCTGACTGCTCCCCATTGAGCGAAAGCAGCACCTAGGTATACGATAAAGAGGAAGAACTCACTCATCTTGATGATTGGATTCGCGATTATTCCTCGCCACACTGCGAGAATCCCTGTGACTGGGTTGAAACCTCTCGCCGAGATTTGGTAGATACCTGCTGACCGCGGCATAGCCATGGACAGCAGTGTTATCATGACTGTGTAGATCAACATGAAGCCGAGACCTATGCTCCAGGTTAAGGCTGCGCTTATCCCGGGGTAGAGGTCCTGAAGAACGCCGGCGAACATCCACTGATATGTGCCGAGGCTTGCGCCTATTACGGCAAAGAGAGATGTCCAAGTGCCGAAGTACTTCGTGAGGCCCGATGTTGGTCTTAGAAACAGGACTTCTCCTGTACGTTGTGCCACGTGAATAGCCTCGAAAGCCCGTTACAGCTCACGCTGGCATTTAAAAGTTTGGTCTGACACCTGAGAAGCTTAAGTTCCATGGGTTCTGGGATGCCTCTAATCTAAACTACGACTTTAACAATATAGTACCTTCTCCAAGGCCGGGGTTTCTTCACGACCTCGATATGGTCGTAATCAACAAACCCAAGACCAACCATGTGCTTCTCCGGTTCCTCACCTGCCTGCAACAAGTACTGTCGCAGTTCGTCGATGAGCATCTGCACGGTTTCGCGAAGGTCAATAGAGCGAAGTTTCTGCGCTTCCGGGTTATCCCTGAAGTACGCATCAATCTTGCCTGCGATTCTGGATCCGATGAGACCTCTGGAAACAAGGCCCGCAAGTAGTGATCCAAGAGCAATGAAGATCATGTAGGGTCCAATCTGCTGAAGAATGACAACCCCCGGGGCAAAGAGTGATATGAATAGTATGAGGAAAGCAATGGGAACCAAGATCTGCCACATTGCCTCTATATAGGACTGCATCTTGGACAATCGGCGTGCACCGGGGATCTTGACGGTGATTCGAGCCATTTTCCACATCTTGAGCTGGACAGATTTCCAGTCTTCTGCAAACGGGCGGCCAAGATTGCCCGCCTGGACCTTCTTATCAATCCAGCTGAAGTCATAGAAGACGTGGGATCTGTAGGCGTCTATCGTATAGGCGACCTTTCCAATCTCGGTGGGGTCCACCTTTCCCCGACGCGCACTCGGCTGAGAACGTCCGCGGTCTAGGCGTCCGCGCTCATCGTCATCGCCCATCATTTTTGTCACGGCTCTGGCGACTACGCGGACACGTTCAGTACTTCAACCTTCCCACCCACTTCCTTGGGCAGGTCGAGGACGAAGGCGTTCAGCATACCTTGAACATAGACCGACCCCGAATTCACACATAGGGTTCGACCTATCTGTTCTATGCCGCCAGATTCGTGAATGTGCCCATGTAGACCAAGTAGGGGTTGGTACTTCTCAAACAGTTCCCGCATGCTCCTGCTGCCCACATGAACCATGTCAATGTTGCCAAAATGGATCTTCACTCTCTGCTGGCTGTCCAGTTTCGGAGCAAGATCGAGTCGCGTTCCGAATGGAGGCGCATGGAAATTACAAATCAGGTTTTCGTACTGCCCGACTCGACTAAACTCCTCCTGCAGCCTGACCTTCAAATCCTCGTCAGAGCATTCACGAGGTGTCCCCCAAGGTGTGGAATTGACCCATTCGCAGCTGATCATCGAGTGAATCTCATCAATCTCCACCACGCGCTCGAGAGGGTATACTATCCTCTTGCTGTTCTTGATGAGATCATCGATGGCCTGCGCGTCATCGTTTCCTGGTGATACGACAACCTTCACATCGGCAGGGACAGTTTCTTCAATCCATTGGAGCCAATCTCGTATCCTGTCGATCATCAGTTTGGTGAACAGATCGCTTGCTTTCTTTTGGTCTGACTGCAACTCAGTCAGCTCTGACTCGGTGGTCATGAACCAGTAGAAGCCGCGCTTCTCGAAGGCCTTCTTCGCCGCTTCAACTGCCTCTTGATTCTTGTACTTCTCCCTTGTCCCATATGGAGCTGACCACCAAGAGCCCGGCTTGTCTTCTATGATGGGCACAAGAGCCTTCCCGGTCAGGTCCCCACACATCATGACCACATCGCATTTGTATGCTTCGTGGACCTTTGCCATCTTTCGCAGTACTGGAACACTACCGTGTGCATCGCATGAGAAGAAGAGTCGTGTCATCGGCCGAATCCTTTCGGAAGGCAGCACAGCAGATATTTAAGTGTTAACTTGGGGGACTATAATAGCTTAATATCGAGGACTCTTCATGCAGGGAGTAACAGGGCCGAATGATTCATTCGTCAAGGAAGGCTTGCGAATCGTACGGGCGGCTGAAAAGGAAGGAGTGGTCTTGAGAGTCATGGGTGCTGTGGCAATCAGGATTCATTGTCCCGGATCCCTTGACCTGCTCCAAAAGCTTGGACGTGATATATCGGACATCGATTTCGTGGGCTACGAGAAGCAGACCTCAAAGATAGAGAAGCTGATGCCGACACTTGGATACACCAGCAGGCGGCTATCTTACAGTTTTGCACAGGCAGGACGATTGATCTTCTTGGACAGCTCCGACCCGACTGGCTCCAAGCACATCGATGTCTTTCTTGATAGATTGGCGATGTGCCATACTATTCCCTACTTGGGACGACTTGAGGTTGACAGTCCCACGGTTCCTCTTGCAGAGATTCTACTTCAGAAGACTCAGATTGTGCAGCTGAGTGAGAAGGATGTAAAGGACACCATGGTGCTTTTCAAAGAGCATGACATAGGCGCCGACGACTCGGACACAATCAACATACGCTATATCGCTGAGCTACTCTCGAAAGACTGGGGATTCTATCACACCGTGACCACAAACCTGCAGAAGGTGAAATCGCTCGTCGACGGGTTTTCGGTCCTGTCGGCGCAAGACAAGCAACTCGTCGTGTCCAGGATTGACAAGAGCCTTGCTAGGCTCGATGCTGAGCCGAAGACCAGCGCTTGGAGAATGCGTGCAAAGGTTGGGGTCAAGAAGAAGTGGTACAAGGATGTGTATTCCCCCGCCAAGCTCTAGTCCCTCCAGATCGAATCCTGACTCGGGTTTCCGATGCCTCTCCTGTTCCAGCCGTCTACTGCTTCGGCCTGTTCAACGATACTAGGCCGCCGAGTCCTCCGAAGCTCGATCATTTCGGGAAGACTATCTGCACTTTGATTGATTTCGACTTCTCCTTGTTCAGAGCGATGTCGAATGCAGCAGGAGCATCATTGAGAGGATATCGGTGAGTGATGAGCTTCTTGACATCGAACTTACCTCGAGCCAGAAGGTCGAGTGATACAGCGAACTCCTTGATGTGAGTCCAGTTCTCGTATCCCCAAGCCGATCTCATGACCAGCTCCTTGGTGAGGAATCCGAATGGTTCGATTGAAACCGGCTTCACGTAGATTCCGGTCATCACTAGGATCCCCCTACGTCTCAGAACCGATAGGCCATCGGTGACCGCAGATGACTCTCCGCCAACAGATTCTATGACCTTGTCTACTCCATTGCCACCTGTCAATTCATTGATTCTGTCAACAGGTTTCTCAGTGCGTGCATTGATTACGCCTGCGGCTCCGAAATCCTTCGCTGCTCTAAGCTGGAAGTCGTGTGTGCCCACCGCATGAACTTCTCTGGCACCTGCCAGTAACGCCGCCTTGACTGCTAGAAGTCCGATTGTGCCGGCACCAAACACTGCGACCGTGTCCTCATTGGAAACCTGTGCGAGCCTGACTGCATGCTCGGCCACGGAGATGCAGTCCAGCATGGCTGCCTCTTCGAATGACACACTCTCTGGCAGCTTGAAACAACTGTCAGCCGGGACTGCGCAATACTCAGCCATGCCACCATTGAGGTAGAATCCTACGAGCCGAGAGGCAGAGCACAGATTGTACCACCCGGCACGGCACCACTTGCACACCCCGCAGCTGATGGTGGGCTCAACCCCAACTCTGTCACCCTTGGCAATCCCTGTCACGTCAGGTCCTATCTGGTAGACCTCTCCCGCGAGTTCATGCCCAGGCACGTATTTTCCTTCCCCAAGTTCAGAGGAAACGGGGATGGGAGTCTTCTGTTTGTAGAGATGCAGGTCGCTCCCGCATATCCCTGCCGCTTTCACTTTCAGGAGGACCCACCCCGGTCGAAGGTCCGCAATGTTGATGCTTTCCACTCTGACGTCCTTCGGACCGTACAAGACTGCTGCTCGTGTGCTTTTCAAGCTCGACACCTCGTGATACGAAAGGAAAAGGAATGCGATACATAAGTGTTATTCCAGAATCTGCAACCTGATCGGCTGTCGTCACACAGACACCATTTCAAATGCCATGATCCCTCACGCGATTACGGCGTGACGACCCCTTGTTGTCGACCCACTCTTGACTCGTCTCCGCTGAGTCTGAGTCTAGGCAATGCACGGCTCTTGCGTGGTTCGTCTCTCTCTGTCTTTTTTTTGCTGGCACTGCCGATGGACGATGAGGCTTCCCGTTGTCAGAACAAGCCAAGTGGAGACTTCATTACGTTCAGGCATTACCGTCTTGACCAGAGAGAGTAGCCATTCAGGAGACTGCACTTCCGGTTCGGCTATGACCTCAAGGGTAGATGCACGTTGAATAAAGAATGCCCACATTGCGGAGGCAGACTCATTGAGAAGCACGAAGAAACCATGGTCGAGGAAGGGAAGACAATGGTGTTCGTGCACTTCCGCTGTGTGAAATGCGGGAAGTGGACAAAGCGGGAAAAGACCTAGCCGTCAAGATACTCGCTGATGCCTATGCATTAGTTGCTAGGGCAATTGACGAAACCACTGGTCAAACCGGACTCTGCAATCTGCCCTGTGTTTATCTCGGTGAAGCGTCTGAAGCCGCGCTAATCTCCTATGATTCTACAGAAACGCCTGCAAACTCCACCAGAGAAAGGGAACTCGCTGAGAGGTGGCTGGGGTCAAATCGAAACCAAGAACACCCAGGCACCTTGCCCTTGCACCTCAAATCACGCGCGCCAGCAACTCCATCAGATCACAAACCTGTAGATGCCCACCCGACGAATCGGATGAATCCTTCAGGTTTTGCCTGCAGAATGGACATGTAGTAACGAGATACTGTGCTGCGGTCTGCTCGGCTTCCTTGATCCTTTCATTCGCGACCTTCAGTGCTGAATCGGGGAAAGCAGACTTCACACCTCCACCAGCACCGCAGCACCACGCATCTTCGCGTGTACGTTCCATCTCAACAAGCTCCAACCCGGGTATCGATTTGAGGACTCTTCTGGGGGGGTCGTACACACCTGTGTGCCTTCCCAAGTGGCACGGGTCATGGTAAGTGACTTTCGCGTCGATTCGGCCATTGAGCTGAAGCTTGCCCCTACCTAGCAGGTCCTCAACAAACTCTGAGAAGTGGAGAACCTTCCACGGCATCTCTCCAAGAAGCTTAGGATAGTCCAGCTTGAGTGTTCTATAGCATCCCGGGCAATGGGTTACAATGGTTTCCACTCCTAGAGACCTAAACAACTCAACGTTATGATTCGCAAGGTCCAATCCCACATCTCTTGCACCTGTCCTGAAGGCTACTGAGCCGCAGCACCATTCCTTGGGAGCGACCAGAACCTCAACTCCCGCTGCATCCATGACTTGTAGGGACGCTCTTGAGATCTCAGGCTGCCTGTATGGAGCTGTGCACCCAGTGAAGTACAGTATCTTGCTTTGTCCTGAAACATCCTTGCCTTGGGGTATCCATTTCACTCTGTCTTCATGCTTTTCCATGTACGGATTATGTTCCTTCTTGATCCAATCTAGTATCTCCTTGTGTCGGGGCATTGGTCCGAGCCCGACGTCTGCCATATCGGCTCTGAGGGCCTCAAGAATATCCACCAAGTCCAAATGGATGATCCTATCGCAGATGGTCTCACAGGATCCGCAGAGTGTGCATTCATAGATCCTCTTGGCGAGCTCAGGAGAGGGGTGCAGTTCTCCATTCATGAGAGCTCTTGCAATGAGAAGCTTCCCCCTAGCTGTTGAAGATTCAAACCTGCCCAAGAATCGTGAGGGACAACGGTCTTCGAGATAGCCTCCTCCACAGTAACCACATCTCCCACACTTCCAGATTTGGTTGTAATACTCAGAGATCTGCATTACTTTGCCTCCGTTCATCGTATCATCTTCCCCGGATTCAGAATGTCGTTAGGGTCCAGCTCCTTCTTCAGTCGCTTAACAAGCTCATACCAGCCACCAAGTCTGGGAATCGAGTATTTCGCTAGGAACAGGTGATCGCCCAATCGCCAAGGCATGAAACCTAGCTCAAACCATTTCTTCGTGAGCTCCTCGGCAGTCTCTCTGATACGAGGGCGCTCTTCCGGGTCAATATAGCGAAACTCCCCGAAGACTCCCCAGCCTCTAGGAATCAACCATCCCCCGAAGCCGGCCTTTGGCGGAGGTATCCAACCGTGCTTCTTGATCACGACCTCTTCCCAAACTTCGAAGAATTTGTTTAGCGAGTAGAGTGGACAATATCCGCCGACATAGTCGATTGGGCCCGGCTCGAAGTAGTCAGTCAGACCACCCCATAGATAGCCGTGATCGCGATGATGAGTCACCTCTGTCTTCTTGGGATCGCCTTCCTTCCCGCCTGCCTTCTCGCAGATGTCTCTTATCCTCTCGCAACGAAACTCAAGTTCCTTTTCGGTATAACCATACGTCCAGACCCTGGCTTCTGCTCCCGGTCCAGTTGACACACATCCCCCTTTGGTGTACTCCAGATGAAAGACCAACTCATCACCTACAGGCCTAGTCACTTCATCACCGACTTTCTCTACGTTTTCCAGTCCCGGGAATTCGAAGAACATGTAGGCATCCAATGGAATCGGCGTTACTCTCAGGGTGACCTCGGTGATCACTCCCAGCTCTCCGCCCGAGCCAATGAAGAACTGCGTCAGGTTTGGCCCTATCCCTCCGCTATCGAAGGGTCGAAGCCCAAGATACTCTACGGCGGCCGTCTTTACTATCTCGCCAGTCGGTAGGACAACCTCGAGGCCCAAGACGTCCCATCCTAGTCTTCCTCGTTTCGTCACTCCTATTGAACCCGAACCCCTCTTCGTTATGCTAGCTCCAATCGTTATGGCCCGACCACCCATCTCTCTTGGCTCACATGATAGGCCTAGCTTCTTGAGCTCATTCCGAAGCTTGAACCAGGTACACCCGCCTTGAACGGTTGCGGTCAATTCCCTCTCATCGATCTCTACGATCTGATTCAATGAGGTCATGTCCATCAGGATTCCACCCTGCACCGGGAGCCATTCTCCCCAGTGCGAAGTGCCACCACCTCTGACATAGACCGGTATCCTATACCGGTTTGCCACTCTAACGATGGTTGAAACCTGGTCTGTCGTGTAGGGTCGGACGACAAACGATGCTCTCTTTTCTGGAGCTGAGCTCAAGTCCCGAGTGTAGGCCTCAAGGTCAAAGTCCTTGTCAGACACATTCTCCGGTCCAACTATGTTCTCCAAAGTCTTGTAGAGTAATCCATGATCTTCAGTCAAGCTAAAACACCTGGTCAAGTCGCCTAGTCGCATCTTAAAGCAGAGCGCACACGCCGATATTTAAGTGCCGCGAATGAATGAGAGGAGAGAACTGACCCGATATCGAAACCAGCTAAGTGGAAGCTTCATTACGTTTGGCCGCCAAGGTCCGGCTGAGAGAGCCAAGCCATCTCGTGAATGAAGTCGCAGATTTGGACCTGACCTCAACAGCAGATACCACATTGAACGGAGAATGCCTACATTGTGGGGGCAGACTTATAGAGAAGCATGAAGAAATCATGGTCGAAGAAGGTTAGACAATCGTGTCTGTGCATTTCCGCTGTGTGAGATGCGGGAAGTGGACAAAGCGGGAGAAGCTCTAACCGTTAGAATGCCCTCTGATGTCTACGCGTTATAACCACCTCCGAGCATGCCCAAGCAAGTCTTGATATCCCGAACACTGATTCACCTTCCGAACCCAGTAGTTAATTGACCAGTATCGAGGTTTTTGACATTGGGCATAGGCCTAGCAAGGTTGGAGATTGAAGTCACCGACTTGATGATGAAGGATAAGGAAGAGATTGCCGACCTCTCTGTTTCGGTCATCATCAACATGAACAATCCCGAGATAGCTATGCTTCTCAACAAGATCGAGCAAATCCACAGGACAAACGCAATGGCCGCGTAGGCGCCTTCTTTGATGAGATTAATCTTTGCGAACCCAATGATGTGCTCTTTATCGTAGAGCACGATCGAGGCGTTCTCATGAATTGGCACGTTTCGGGAGAAGAACCCTTAGTTCTCCTGCCTGCCGACGGCGTCTGGACAGCAAGCCATCTGTTTGTTCGACTCTTCTTGAACCACGGCGTCCGAAACAAAAGAAAGAAACCTGGAGAAACCCCTGATTGGCGTTGAGGAGATTCTCCAGTTGGTTGTCTACCAGCAATAGATATTCGTGGTTGTAGTCGATGTGCTGGAATAGACAAGTGACCACAACAGGGTCTGCGGGTTGAACGACTCATAAGCCCAATCAACAGCGGCCGTGATCTTCACGTACCAGCTACCCGTCTTAGGAGCGGGATACTTCCAGGTCAGCGCATGGGTCGCTACTGCATTACTCACGAAAGGAGGGTCGTAGCCCGAAACGTCGTAGCTCCATCTCATGAGGGTCGAGTAGTCACTCCCGCCGGTCGCAGAGGGATCAGCTGTCAGAAGTGCGGACCTCAGAAAATCGAATAGAATCGTAGTGCCGCCCGCTGAACCAGCGTGAAGCGCACCCCCGGAGAGAGCGCTGTTCCCTACTCCAGCCGCACCGGCGACAGCTCCAATGCCGAACATTAGTGCCAACTGGGCAATCGCTAACAGCATATCTAGGCCTGCCTGCGCTTCAACTGGATCGAAGTACAAGTCCTGGTCGTTGCCCTGTGAATAGCCGTCAGTGGTGAGTGAAGCCCAGCGAGTCCCAACATACTGGTCAGTTTCCCACCACCACCAGACCTGATGGATTGGCATCAGATCCACGGCGATGCTTACTCGCTGCACGTGGTACGTCCTATCCGATGTCTCAGATTGTGCCCTGAGGCCTATGTCGAGTTGGATGTAGTTCCAGTTATAGATTGAATCCGCCCAAGCGTTATGAACCCCTCCGACTAGAATCAGGTCGCCCTTCGTTGTGTCGACAACTTTCTTGTCGAACACAGTCAACACGGCATTGTCTACATAGACCTTAGTGCCACCATCGCCGCCTGCGCCATCTTGCCCGACAATCTGGACTTCAAGAGAGCTGACAGTTGAGGGCAGATTCTCCACGACCGCTTTGACACTAGTCCACGGCAGGACGCCGTCGCTACTCTGATGGATCCAGTCGCTTGGTGCCGTGATCCCGTTGTACTTCACAACGGCCTTAGCCATGTCATCGCTGTAGGTACTCTTGAAGAAGAACGAGAACTGCACAGAACGTCCTTGTACCTGCTGTCGTACCGATGACGAAAGCACTTGCTTGATGGCCACAGGGTCACCAGCAGCGTCCGTCCCACGTCCGGCACTCGAGCTAGAAAGGCCGCTCCCGGTAATGGTTGTCCATGACCCGGATATCACGGTCCAAGAGCTAGGCGGAGTCCCGCCAGTTTCAAAGTTGTAGTTCGCTATTGGCGCGTACGCGCCAATTACAGACAGATTTGCTGCGACCTGCATGGGCATCAGAAGAATCATGAATGCCACTGCAGACACTGACAGCAAAGCAACATTACGTTTCATTTCCCCGAAATCACCCCAGGACGCATACCAATGCGCCCTATCAATCTGGATAGCGTTTCTTCTAATAAACTCCATGGAATTCGATGGACTCTAGCCGGAACAAGTGGAGATGACGACCTTGAAGCCTTACCCGTTCGCCAAGAGTAGGCACAGCTCAACGATGGCCACATGCCTTCCCGGATTTCTACGATGAGATCACTACAACCTGATCCTATCTACGGTAATAATAGAATGCAGATATACCTGCAAACGCGACAGCTCCAATCCATATTACTGCAAGAGCGAGAGAGGCATCAGGAGAAACGTTGGTGGCAGAAAGACCGACGATTGCAATCGGAATCCCATATAGAACGAAAGCAAATCCGTTGCGAGCTGACTTGTCTGAGACCTGTATGGCACGTTCGTCTCGAAGTCTCGCCCGGTATATCATGAACCCCATCATTACTGAAATCCATACTATCCCCCCAGAGAGGTAGACAAGAGAGAAAGGGTACCACGAAGATGGGAAAACGAAACTGATGATCAATCCTGCAAGGAACCAAGAAAAGGCTAGAACGACTAGCATAACAACAAGCGATCTATTTGTTGTCGTTGGTTCAGTCATTGGCTCACCTCCTATAGTAATAGAACAGAGACACGTATAGTATGACAAGTGATGATATCCATGGTACAAAGATCAGACCTGCTGCAATCTGAAGTGTGACCTCTTCCACCCGAATGAGCACGAGAGAACTCAAGGGAAGAATGATCAACAGAAAGACAAAGGCATTGCGCGCTGCAAGACTCATGATCAGCCTGAACCGTTCATCTTGAAATCGCCGCATATAGGTGACACCAAGAACACCCCCGACCGCACCTCCGAGGCCCCCAAAGATGTCACTCATAGATGATAGGCCCAGAATCCATAGTATGGCAAGCACTGCCACGACTATCACCACAGCACTGAGAATTGCCAGTAGACTACGATTCATTCTTTTCACCCCGAAGCTCGAATATATCCTCTATCTTCATCTCGAACAGGTGTGCCAGCTTGAACGCAAGTGCAAGAGAAGGGTTGTAGGTGCCCTTCTCCATTGAAATGATCGTCTGCCTTGTGACTCCAAGACGCTTCGCGAGACCCTCCTGTGTCCACAACTCAGGCGTTTCTGATTCATTCATCTTGGCCTCACGAAGTTCTCGCAATCTATTCGTGATCAAGTCAGCCACCAGTTCTGATGTAAGGTCTGTTTTACGTAAAGTAGACTTTACATTTAAGGCTTTGGTCTACCGAAACCTATCTTATGTAATCACAGGCCGCCCCTCACTCCGAGGGGATCTAGAACCATTGGATTCTCTTCGTGAAACCTTCGAACCACCGGGGGAGTCCTTTCCGGTTTCTCAGGGACTCGTGAGCCATCAGGATGACCATATCATCTACACGCAGAAAGAAACTATATGCAACCAGCAAGGGAGAGATGTCCAGACTCTGAAGCTGATTGGAGCTCAGGTCGAGTTCCTGCAGATTAGTGCAGCCTGACAGAGGAGCCAGGTCCACACTCTGCAGTGAATTCTCGGACAGGTCGAGCTTCTGCAGACTGGTGCATCTGGAAAGAGAAGAGAGATCTACACTCAGAAGCTGATTGGAGCATAGATGGAGCTCCTGCAGATTGATGCACCCTGACAGAGGGGCCAAGTCTACTCTCTGTAGGGGGTTCTCGGACAGGTCGAGCGTTTCCAGACCGGTGCAGCTTGACAAAGGAGAGAGGACCACTTTCTTGAGATGGTTGGAGGAGAGGGCGAGTGTCTGCAAGCTGATGCAGTCTGACAGGGGAGTCAGGTCCACGCTTTGCAGCTGGTTCTCGGACAGGTTGAGCGTCTCCAGACTTGTGCAGCCAGACAGAGGAGAAAGGTCCACAATCTGGAGCTTGTTCGAGGGCAGGACGAGTCGCTTCAGGCTCGTGCAGCTTGACAGAGGAATCAAGTCCACACGCTGGAGTTGGTCACTGAACAGGTTGAGTATCTGCAAGTTGGTGCAGTAGATGAGGGGGGAGAGATCTACGTTTCTCAGCTTCTTGCCTTTCAGAGTTATCGCTTTCACATCAACCTTGAGATGTTTGATTTCAACCCTTCCGTCCTCGGTGACGCACTTCAGCTCAATTCTCTTGGGCAGAGTAGAACCCTCCCGATATCTGGCGGCCGCTCCTTGATGGGTCTTGCGTTTGTTGTCCAAGAATACGTGATAATTGTCTTCTGCCGTGAAGAACGCAATGCTAGTGGCATGAGAAAGACATGCAGTTGGCATTCGTTGACAGGAAAACTAGAACACACTAGCTGATCTCAACTGCCTTTCGTGCGCCATATTTCCATGCGTTGCTCATCGCTTGCCGGGACTCATCGGTCTTTCCTAGTTGTTCAAGGGTGAGAGAGAGGAGATACCAAAAGTCCCCTTCCGTGTGGTCCATGTCTATGGCTCTTCTGAGTGCACTCTCGGCATCTGTGAGCTTGCCTTGACCCAAGTATGCTTCTCCTTTGTTAGCCCATGCATAGGGCGAGTCCCGGTCCCGGCTCAGGGCTTCCTCCGCTGCTTTCAGAGCTTCATCCCAGCTGTGCATCGCCAGAAGAACATTGGAGAACGAAAGCCAAGGATCTACTGACAACGGGTTCCTGTCGATGAGTTCTCTTGCCAGCTTCTCACCCTCGCTGTAACTTTCGGTTAGGCAGAGGTAGTATATCTTGGCAGCTGCTCCCTCGGGACTCTCGGGTTCTTTCTCAAGAATTCTGTCTATCCAGCTGGAAGCCTCCTCCAATCGTCCTCTGTTGAGGCAAAAGAACGCGACATAGGCCATGGCATTCACACTGTTCTTGCTGACCTCAAGGGCTCTCCTATAGGCTTCTTCCGCCGCGACATAGAAGTCCCTACCTTTGTGCTCCCGTAGATAGCCGACAGACGCCCAGAGTTCGGCATTGTTCTTGTCCAAAGACAGAGCGGTTTCCGCGAGCGGGAAGGCCTCATCGTACTTGCGTTCAATGATTAGCACCTTTGATAGCAGACTCAGGACACTGGGGTTGGCATCGTGCGGCTTCACCGCGGCAAGAAGCAGCTTCTCACACTCCGAATAGCGCCCTTGCTTCATGTATGAGTTCGCAAGTGAAAGACGACCGACATGCGTTTCAGTCTCTTCACCACTCTCGACTGTCTGGGTGCTGACAATTCGCTTTCTACTGGCCTGCTCCGAGATGACCCTCTCACGGATTTTGACGCACCTCTCAGCCTCTTCTGCCGCCATGCCTAACGCTCCTATTTGACCGAGCTGCTCTCGCATCCCGGCTGACAGGTGGAACACAGCTGTATGATCGAACGTTTCAGGTCTGGCTGGATGCAGAGAGATCGTATCTCCGGTCACAATCGGTTCAGTGAGGCTGCTGCCTGGGTGCTCTCTCGCTGTCCAGACATAGTCTAGTGCACTGGGCTCATATCTTGCCACCTCGAATGGACCTGTGCGATCATCACAGATGACCAAGTTAGTTCCTTGGCTACTACTCAACACACCAACAGTGAACACAGCTCCGTCCTTCGGAAAGACATCGTGAAAACCCGTTCTCGACCAATGCAGGAAGTCCTCCAAGGTGGTGCCAGTCGGCACATCGATATCTGGATAGTACCAATGCACATCTGTCGGGGGTGCGCCGCTGACCTCTGTTCTTGCTGTCATCTCGACCACGCCGCGATCAGCTATGCCTGCGTAGGTCCGCACGGATTCTTCTCCTCGCTCGTAGGTGAGCAGTGCGAATCTTTGGGTTGGGCTTCTTCCAATCTCTATCACTAACTTGAGAAATTCCTCTGATGACCGGAGAACCTTTCGAGCCTGAGAAACACCCCCACGCATCAGCAAGCTGATATCTATTGGTTCGTTTGCCACGTTATCGAGAGCCGCGCTCACAACCCATGCCAACGTCTCTTCTGCGTCCTTCCTTCTTCCAACGAAGAGGTACGCACGTGCCAGGAGCAGACCGATCTCGACATCTCGTGGCTCATGTTTTGAGAGAGGCTCTAGCACCTCGATTGCTGAGCTGTACTCACGACTCAGCAGGTGCATGTGTCCAAGTCGCTCTAGGGCAGCTTTGTCTTCGGGATTCGATTCGAGGAGTCTGGTCAATGTGCGGCGTGCGTTCTTGTAGTCCGCAGAGGAGATACACAGATCCGCCAGTACCATCATGTCCTGCTGGATTGTTCGGTTCTCCTCGAACACCCACTCGATATACTCTGTTTCAGGTCGCCCAATTACACGATACAGGTCACTCAACAGCTTCCAGACGAGGCGTTTTGACGGATCCAAAGCCAGAGCCGTTCTGCATGGTTGTAAAGCTTCAGCGAGTTCATTCGCAGTTGCTAGGGCCCGGGAGTATCTGGCCCACGTGTCAGCGTCATTGTCCCACGTTTCAACGGCTTTCCTGAACCATTCTTTGGCTTCCTTTGGTTGGTCGACTCGAAGGTAACAGTCCCCCAATATCGCAAGAACTGAGCGGACGATGTTCCTGAACATTGCTTCGGAATACAGCATGTGGTCTATCTCGAACCTCGGTTCCGGTTCTGGCGAAACGGACTTCGGACCCTGTTGCAGTATTCGGTCGAAGAGGTCTGCCGATCTCTTCAGGGATGGGATAGCCTCCTGAAACTCGCCCGCCTGATACAACAGCTGCCCGAGGACGCCGTGGGTCATGGGACTCTCTGGGCCTGCCTGCAGCAGTGCAGCAGCTTCTGCGATTGTGATTCCCATACTCCGTGA